>NZ_CP157428.1:3508284-3827219 GCF_041021895.1 Acinetobacter sp. XH1741 | reverse complement strand
TATTTGCCAGCGAGTAATGTCGGGAACTTTAAGGATACTGCCAGTGACAAACTGGAGGAAGGCGGGGACGACGTCAAGTCATCATGGCCCTTACGGCCAGGGCTACACACGTGCTACAATGGTCGGTACAAAGGGTTGCTACACAGCGATGTGATGCTAATCTCAAAAAGCCGATCGTAGTCCGGATTGGAGTCTGCAACTCGACTCCATGAAGTCGGAATCGCTAGTAATCGCGGATCAGAATGCCGCGGTGAATACGTTCCCGGGCCTTGTACACACCGCCCGTCACACCATGGGAGTTTGTTGCACCAGAAGTAGCTAGCCTAACTGCAAAGAGGGCGGTTACCACGGTGTGGCCGATGACTGGGGTGAAGTCGTAACAAGGTAGCCGTAGGGGAACCTGCGGCTGGATCACCTCCTTAACGAAAGATTGACGATTGGTAAGAATCCACAACAAGTTGTTCTTCATAGATGTATCTGAGGGTCTGTAGCTCAGTTGGTTAGAGCACACGCTTGATAAGCGTGGGGTCACAAGTTCAAGTCTTGTCAGACCCACCATGACTTTGACTGGTTGAAGTTATAGATAAAAAGATACATGACTGATGATGTAAGCTGGGGACTTAGCTTAGTTGGTAGAGCGCCTGCTTTGCACGCAGGAGGTCAGGAGTTCGACTCTCCTAGTCTCCACCAGAACTTAAGAGAAGTTCGGATTACAGAAATTAGTAAATAGAGATTGAGATCTTGGTTTATTAACTTCTGTGATTTAAGTATCACGGTATTAAGCATGACCTGACGAAGGCATGTTTATTCATTAACAGATTGGCAAAATTGAGTCTGAAATAAATTGTTCACTCAATAACAAAGAGAGATGAAGTAATTCTGATCTTGGAGTTAATTGAGAACTAGCAAATTAACTGAATCAAGCGTTTTGGTATATGAATTTAGATTGAAGCTGTACAGTGTTTAAGTACACAGACAACAGATAGTAGCGATGAAGAATCGCACGGACAACACTCACTTGTAGGTGTTGACGACTGTTTGGGGTTGTATAGTCAAGTAATTAAGTGCATGTGGTGGATGCCTTGGCAGTCAGAGGCGATGAAAGACGTGATAGCCTGCGAAAAGCTCCGGGGAGGCGGCAAATATCCTTTGATCCGGAGATTTCTGAATGGGGGAACCCACCTACTTTAAGGTAGGTATTGCAACATGAATACATAGTGTTGCAAAGCGAACGAGGGGAAGTGAAACATCTCAGTACCCTTAGGAAAAGAAATCAATTGAGATTCCCTCAGTAGCGGCGAGCGAACGGGGATCAGCCCATTAAGTTATGTGTGTTTTAGTGGAACGCTCTGGGAAGTGCGAACGTAGAGGGTGATATTCCCGTACACGAAAGGGCACACATAATGATGACGAGTAGGGCGAGGCACGTGAAACCTTGTCTGAATATGGGGGGACCATCCTCCAAGGCTAAATACTCCTGACTGACCGATAGTGAACCAGTACCGTGAGGGAAAGGCGAAAAGAACCCCTGTGAGGGGAGTGAAATAGATCCTGAAACCGCATGCATACAAGCAGTGGGAGCCGACTTGTTCGGTGACTGCGTACCTTTTGTATAATGGGTCAGCGACTTATATTCAGTAGCGAGGTTAACCGTATAGGGGAGCCGTAGAGAAATCGAGTCTTAATAGGGCGTTTAGTTGCTGGGTATAGACCCGAAACCAGGCGATCTATCCATGAGCAGGTTGAAGGTTGGGTAACACTAACTGGAGGACCGAACCCACTGTCGTTGAAAAGCCAGGGGATGACTTGTGGATAGGGGTGAAAGGCTAATCAAGCCTGGTGATAGCTGGTTCTCCCCGAAAGCTATTTAGGTAGCGCCTCGGACGAATACCATAGGGGGTAGAGCACTGTTTCGGCTAGGGGGTCATCCCGACTTACCAAACCGATGCAAACTCCGAATACCTATGAGTACTATCCGGGAGACAGACTGCGGGTGCTAACGTCCGTAGTCAAGAGGAAAACAATCCAGACCGCCAGCTAAGGCCCCAAAATCATAGTTAAGTGGGAAACGATGTGGGAAGGCATAGACAGCTAGGAGGTTGGCTTAGAAGCAGCCACCCTTTAAAGAAAGCGTAATAGCTCACTAGTCGAGTCGGCCTGCGCGGAAGATGTAACGGGGCTAAAACTATGTGCCGAAGCTGCGGATTTGACATTAGTCAAGTGGTAGGGGAGCGTTCTGTAAGCCGATGAAGGTGTATTGAGAAGTATGCTGGAGGTATCAGAAGTGCGAATGCTGACGTGAGTAACGACAAAACGGGTGAAAAACCCGTTCGCCGAAAGACCAAGGGTTCCAGTCCAACGTTAATCGGGGCTGGGTGAGTCGACCCCTAAGGCGAGGCCGAAAGGCGTAGTCGATGGGAAATTGGTTAATATTCCAATACTTCTGTGTAATGCGATGAGAGGACGGAGAAGGTTAAGTCAGCCTGGCGTTGGTTGTCCAGGTGGAAGGATGTAGGTATGTATCTTAGGCAAATCCGGGGTACTCTATACTGAGATCCGATAGCAAGCTGTACTTGTACAGTGAAGTGGCTGATACCATGCTTCCAGGAAAAGTCTCTAAGCTTCAGTTACACAGGAATCGTACCCGAAACCGACACAGGTGGTCAGGTCGAGTAGACCAAGGCGCTTGAGAGAACTCTGCTGAAGGAACTAGGCAAAATGGTACCGTAACTTCGGGAGAAGGTACGCTGTTGTTGGTGATGGAACTTGCTTCCTGAGCTGATGACAGCCGCAGAAACCAGGCCGCTGCAACTGTTTATTAAAAACATAGCACTCTGCAAACACGAAAGTGGACGTATAGGGTGTGATGCCTGCCCGGTGCTGGAAGGTTAATTGATGGGGTTAGCGTAAGCGAAGCTCTTGATCGAAGCCCCAGTAAACGGCGGCCGTAACTATAACGGTCCTAAGGTAGCGAAATTCCTTGTCGGGTAAGTTCCGACCTGCACGAATGGCATAATGATGGCGGCGCTGTCTCCAGCAGAGGCTCAGTGAAATCGAAATCGCTGTGAAGATGCAGTGTACCCGCGGCTAGACGGAAAGACCCCGTGAACCTTTACTGCAGCTTGACACTGAACTTTGACCTTACTTGTGTAGGATAGGTGGGAGGCTTTGAAGTTGGAACGCTAGTTCCAATGGAGCCGTCCTTGAAATACCACCCTGGTAATGTTGAGGTTCTAACTCTGTCCCGTTATCCGGGACGAGGACCGTGTCTGGTGGGTAGTTTGACTGGGGCGGTCTCCTCCTAAAGAGTAACGGAGGAGTACGAAGGTGCGCTCAGCGTGGTCGGAAATCACGCGTAGAGTATAAAGGCAAAAGCGCGCTTAACTGCGAGACCCACAAGTCGAGCAGGTACGAAAGTAGGTCTTAGTGATCCGGTGGTTCTGTATGGAAGGGCCATCGCTCAACGGATAAAAGGTACTCTGGGGATAACAGGCTGATACCGCCCAAGAGTTCATATCGACGGCGGTGTTTGGCACCTCGATGTCGGCTCATCTCATCCTGGGGCTGAAGCAGGTCCCAAGGGTATGGCTGTTCGCCATTTAAAGAGGTACGCGAGCTGGGTTTAGAACGTCGTGAGACAGTTCGGTCCCTATCTACCGTGGGCGCTGGAAATTTGAGAGGATCTGCTCCTAGTACGAGAGGACCAGAGTGGACGAACCTCTGGTGTACCGGTTGTGACGCCAGTCGCATCGCCGGGTAGCTATGTTCGGAAGGGATAACCGCTGAAAGCATCTAAGCGGGAAGCCTACCTCAAGATAAGATTTCCCTAGGACTTTATGTCCTCTAAAGAGCCGTTCGAGACTAGGACGTTGATAGGTTGGATGTGGAAGCATAGCGATATGTGAAGCTGACCAATACTAATTGCTCGTGAGGCTTGACTATACAACACCCAAGCAGTTGTATATAAAGCATCAATCGATTCATTATCATACTAAGTAACTTGATTTAGTTATTCCACTAGTTAAAATGAACAAGTTCAGATTCAATCAGCCCATCTGTAAAGATTTGGAAAACGCATTGGCAGACAATAAGACCAAGGCAAGTATCCATAACAGTTGTGCTGGCGACCATAGCAAGAGTGAACCACCTGATCCCTTCCCGAACTCAGAAGTGAAACCTCTTAGCGCTGATGGTAGTGTGGGGTTACCCATGTGAGAGTAAGTCATCGCCAGCTCATTATTCAAACACCCCAATCTCAAAAGAGCTTGGGGTGTTTTTTTATGTGCGCGAAATAAATAAGAGCCCACTTTAAAATTAAGAAAATCCTTCTAAAGGTATTATTTTAACTGTCTACGTGCATGTTTTAGAGCTGTGCGTAGTCCTTCTTCAAGAGTGGGATGATAAAAAGGCTTTTCTAAAATGTCATTTAATGATAATTCTTCACTAATGATCCAGCTTAATAGGTGAGCCATATGTTCTGTTGCTTCGGTAAACAGCTCTGCACCAAGTAGCTTTTGCGTTTCTCGTTCTATATAAACTTCAATAGCGCCCTTATTTTTCCCAAGTACAATAGCTCTTCCTTGTCTTTCATAAGAGACTTCACCCGTGACAAAGTCTATGCCATTATCTTTTAGCTGTTTATAACTTTGTCCCACAATTGCCATTTCTGGGTGGCTAAATACAATTCCTAAGGGAGTGAGTGTTTTAACCGTATTAACCTGTGGATAATTCAGACAGTTATAAACAACTTTTTTCCCTTCATGCGCTGCTTCATGTTGTAAGGGGGTTGAAGTATAAGCATCTCCTACAATAAAAATTGGATGCTTATCTAACTGTTTTGTCTTTGCATCTATGGGTAACAACTTAATATCAATAAAAGATTTATCAATATTATCTAGCTTTAGAGTATCAAGTAGGCTTGAACGACCTGTTGCAGATAAAACATAGTCGGTTTTAATAGAATATTCTTTTTCGTCAACTTTATAATTTAATATAACACCATCAGAAGTAGACTTTACTTCGGTCGGTAATGTCTCAAATAAAAGGTTTAAATCTTTACTTAACTCTTCTTGAGCAAGTTGCTGTAATTTAGAGCTAGTAAATATTCCAATTCTTTTACTTCGTGCAAATATAGTTGTTTCTACATCTAAACGATGTAATGCTTGTGCAATCTCGAGGGCAATTACACCACTTCCAATAATAGCAATAGATTTAGGTAGTTTTTCTAATTCAAATATTTGATCTGTAGTGATAAAACGCTCACCTAATTCTTTTTTCCAAGCTTGGTCATAATTAGGTGTAGAGCCTACTGCTAGAATAAAGCTTTTTGATTGGTACTGTTTACCATTAACTTCTATAGTTTGTGGATCAATAAAATATGCTTTACCTGAAATTTTATGTTCAGTTGGCCACTGTTCTACATCTTTTAGGGTAGCTTTTGTAAAACGGTCACGTAAAGTTTGTACATGTTGCATAACTTGATCAGTGTTAATATCTACTGAAGCATTCAGTCCAACTTCTTGAGCATTTTGTATGTCATACATACGATTTGCTGTAGAGATTAAAACTTTACTTGGCATACACCCTACACGTGCGCAACTGGTATCCCATGGTCCATCATTTATAATTAAAATATTATTGGTAAATTTTACTGCTTCTTTATAGGCGCTAATACCAGCCGTACCTGCGCCAATGATAATAATATCGAACATTATAAATCCCAATATTTAAGAATTTTGCATTTAATAAGTTACATAATAAAACACAATGTAATTTATGTTTACAGAGTGTGGCGAATATGATTACACTAATAATATAAATAATTAAAAAATCTTATACCTTTAGGAAAGATTGGGGAAATGAAAAGTATGTATAAAAAACAACTTACCTTGAAGTTGTCGGCTATTGCTGTATCAATTATGTTAGCGAGTTGTGGTGGGGGAGGCGGCGATGGTTATTACCAGAGTGGTTCATCAAATAGTAGTAATTCCTCATCTGGAAGTAATAATTCTGGATCTCAACAAACGACTGCTACAGCATTAAAGATAGAGCTAGATAAATTATCAGTTGCGGCGACGAATGATACTTTAACAGTTACAGTTAGAGCTTTAGATAAAAATAAAGGTGGCGTTGCTGGTGCTAATGTTACTTTGGCATTAGTTGATCCAACCAATAATGCTTCTATAGAAGGAGTGTCTACTCAAACTACAGATGCAGCAGGTAATGCCGTATACATTATAAAAACTCCAAAAACATCAAGTTCAATAAATGAGCTGGTGAAAAATGGTTTTAAATTAATTGCATCTACAAATAATGATACGCTGACTCAAGAACAAACTGTAACAGTCACAGGTAGTGATAGTACTGTTGAAGCTGATACCACCAGTATTGTTTTGTTTGATGCTACAAAAACTTCTTTAAATGTTAGGGGCGATCAAACAACTGTTACATTAACAGCTGTAGATGCAAATGGTTCAACTTTAGCAAATCAAGCGATCACGCTTAAAGTTAGAAACTCAGCGTCAAATGGCGTTAGATTTACACCAAATGCGACGCAAACTGATGCCAATGGTCAGATCACCTACACTTTATCCTTTAGTGAAAATCAAAGAGCGTCATCATATAGTGCAGCACAGTTTGTAACAGATGATCTTGTTTTAGAAGCTAACTTTGGTCAATCAACAAAAGTTTATACGTATAAACTCGATGTTGTTAATTCTGATGTGCCGGTAGCGGTTGGTGCTATTGCTGTAGCATATAATCCGACAACAATGGAAGACTCCAGTGATGGTGTTTACTACTATAAAAATATTTCAGTACAAGTGACTGATGTTGATGGTAAACCTATACCAAATCAAGACGTAACAATGGGGGTCAATGCGCTTGCTTATTATAAGGGGCAATTTGCTTTTGTTGACACGTCTACTCCTGCAGATGGTAAGCCAGATGAATATTTACCTGTTACTAGAGCTGCATGTACTTCACCAGTTCAAGCCGTAAATGTTAACGGTGAGGTTGTTAATCAATTAAAGCCGCTTAAAGAAAATTCTACAGTCCAAGTTGTATCGTATATTAATAGTGCAGGTACTGCTGCAACCAATAATAAATATACAACAGATGGAAATGGTCGTTTTGATCTTAAGATTCAATACCCTAAAATTTATGCATCTTGGTTAACGGTTCAGTTAACGGCTAAATCTACAGTTTCGGGAAGTTTGATTAAAGGATCTACATCTTTAACTTTAGGTTATTTAACTAAAGATGTTACCGTGAGTGAACTTAATGCTCCGAATATATTAAGCCCATATGGAATCGATCCAAACTGTTCAAATGGTAATTAATATAAAAGAAGCAGCTTAAATGCTGCTTCTTTTTTTAGAGTTGTGTTCCCATGCTTACACCTACTGTAGGGCGTACCTGCATTGATGAACATGCGCTAAGAATAAGACAACCGATTAGTAAGAAGATAAGTTTATTCATGAGAGAACTGAAAAATTTAAAATGATTTAAATACTTTAGCTGAAGACCAGTTTTATATCTGTTGAATTGATGCAGTTGTATATATTTTTTTATTAAAAAAGCTCTATCTTTAAATAAAAATAGAGCTTTTAGTAATTGTATTCAAAGAATTAATCGTCTAATAAATCCATTTGTTTTGCTAATTGATAAAGATTGTTTGAACGGTTCCCTGTACGGCAGAACATAAGTACCGGTTTTGGAAGTTCATTATAATGATTTGCAAAAGTACGTACATCAAGCTCGGTAATTTGACCTGCAACTACAGGTTGGTAAACATAATCAAGCCCTGCTTGACGTGCTGCTTCTTCAATTTGAGAGCTTGTTGGTTGTTCTGGACCGCCTTCCATGTCAGGGCGGTTATTAATAATAGATTTAAATCCTTTTTCTACAACTTGACCAACATGTTCTGGACCAATTTGACCTGCGAAACCAACATTATCTGACATTTCGTCACTCCAAAATTTAATAAAACATCTTATGCTGTATCATAGCATTAAGCTTAACCTGAGATACAAGACACTAAAACGTTGTTCCTACATAGATAAAACTTATGTCATAGAACAGCTCTAGATTTTAAAAAGGCGATCAGGATGTTTTTTGTAAATTCAATACTTCGACCATAATGCCACGGAGTACATATGCACGCTTATACGGTTGAGCCTTTATATGTTCCATGTGATCAGGAAATGATCGCAGCTGACTTTTATATTCCAAAAACAAATAATAAATCTGCAGTGATTATTATGGCACATGGTTTTGCTGGATTACGTCAATTCAAACTTGTTCAGTATGCTCAGCGTTTTGCTCAAGCAGGTTATGCTGTCATTTTGTTTGATTATCGATATTGGGGAGGCAGTACAGGTAAGCCTCGAGAGATGATTTCAATCAATTCTCAGCTAGAAGACTGGAAGACGGTCATTCAATATGCTTCTACTTGTAAACTCATAGATAATCGAAGAATTGTATTGTGGGGAACTTCTTTAAGTGGAGGTTATGCTTTAAGTCTAGCCTCTGAATTAAAAAATATTCAGGCCATTATGGTACAAATTCCATATGTAGACGGTGCAGAAACAGCAAAACTATATCCCTTACAGCGCTATCCCCAAGCTTTGAAGTTGTCGAGCCAAGATTATATGGGTTCAAAAATGGGCCTTAATCCAAAGAGATTGCCTGTTGTTGATCAGCATAAATTATGTTTTATGCCAACAGCAGATAGCTATTATGGGTATTTATCGATTGTAAATCCTGATTATTACTGGAGCGGGGAAGTCCCAGCACGAGTCTTCTTTAATTTGATGCGTTATCGACCAATTCAACTCGTACGTCAGATTAATATTCCCGTTTTATTTATTGCTGCTCAAAATGATTCTTTGATCCCGATTGAGTCTAGCCGTGAAGCTGCGACTAATATTGCACCTTTTGTGAGTTATCATGAGTGGGATATGAAACATTTTGATATCTATCACGGTTCATGGTTTGAAAAAGCAGTGACGACCCAATTAGAATTTTTACATCAGCATATAGGAGTGATGTAAATGATTATTGTATGTGCATCTTGTGGTGCAAAGAATAGAGTTCCAGAGGAAAAACTTAGCGCGCAGCCGAGTTGTGGGCAATGTCATCAACCATTATTGCCACTTGCGCCGATTGAGTTAAATGAACAGAATTTTAGTAACTACATCACGAATAGTGATCTCCCTATTTTGATAGATTTATGGGCAGAATGGTGCGGACCTTGTAAAATGATGGCACCACATTTTGCACAAGTTGCAAAACAGAATCCACGTGTTATTTTTGCCAAGATTAATACTGAAGAGTCTCCTCGCTTAAGCCAAGCGTTTAATGTGAGAAGTATTCCTACGGTTGTATTAATGAATAAAACGACAGAAGTTGCTCGAATGAGCGGTGCATTACGCGCTCCTGAGTTGCAGCAGTGGCTAGATCAACAACTTCAAACGAATTTCGGGAGCTAAGGTGTCAGAAGCTTATACCAAACCAGAAGGAATTTTATCCTTACAAACCATTGCTATGCCAGCAGATACAAACTGGAGTGGTGATGTGTTTGGTGGGTGGATCGTGTCACAAATGGACTTGGCTGGAGCAATTCACGCGGAGCGTTTTAGCCGCGGACGCTGTGCTACGATTTCCATTAATCAGATGACCTTTTTGGTTCCGGTAAAAGTAGGCTTCGTCATTAGCTGCTATACCAAAATCTTAAAAGTGGGTAATACGTCTATTCAAATGCAAATTGAAGTATGGGATAGTCATGATGACTCACGTGCACCAATTCGTATTACTGAAGGGGTCTTTACCTTTGTTGCTGTTGATGTAAAAGGTAACAAGCGCCAGATTCCTGAAGAAGCGAAACAGAAATTCTTAGAAACTCAATAAAGCCTATAAAGCCTGAATATGAGTATTCAGGCTTTAATTTTTATAACTAAAACATTGTATTAGAATTTTTACTTTGCTCAGGAATGTTTTGTATAACGTCCCAATGTTCTACGATTTTTCCATTTTCTACACGAAAAATATCAACAATTGCTCTGCCTCTATCTTTTTCATTTTCAGTAGAGTGAATGTGTAAAACAACGAGATTACCTTCGGCAATTACCTGTTTAATTTCATTTTTAGCTTGTGGATTTTTTTGGAATTTCTCAGTGAAGAAGTTAACAAAAGGTGCTTTTCCATCTGGAACGTTAGGATTGTGCTGAATATATTGTTGACCAATATAGCGGTCGGCATATTCTTTAACCTTATGTTTTAAAAAGACACCTTCATAAAAATCGGTGACAATTTTTTTATTTTGTGCACTTAGTTTATCGACTGTCTCAGTTTTGGCTTGAACAATTTTACTGGTTTTACTTGTGGGTGCGGTAGCGTGAGTAGCCACTGCTGTAAATATAAAACTGGTAAATAACGAGGATAGAATCAGTATTTTTTTCATTTTTGACCTCAAGATACAAAAAAATTAATTTTTATATCCTGAGGTAAATAAAAATCTAAAAATATTTTAGATTAGTTATTATTTCTTACGTTTAGGTAACCATGCCCAAAGCATTTGACATTGGATGGGTTCATTGCCTGCATCATCAATGACAGTAACTGGAATAATAAGTTCGCCTTTCTCATGCTCAGCAATATATTTTTGCTGTTCAGTAGAGAGAGTCGCGGTTGCTGTCAAGCCACCTTCAACCACCTTTAAATAATCAACATGCAATGATTTGATCAATAAAATGCGGTTATCAGGAATATGTAACCCAGTTAGAAAACCTGTCGCAGTCTCTGCTAAAAGTGCCATAGCAGCAGCATGGACACCTTTAATATGGTTCTGCATGTTTTTCTGGTTCTCTAAACGAACAGTAACATGGTTTATATCGACTTCTAGATAGCGAATATTGGCTGTACCCACCATTGGCACAATACGGCCAAATGCCTTGCTCCAAAGCGTACTTCGAATACCTTTAGGAAACTTTGAAGTGGCTTTTACCAGTTTTAATAGTCGATTGGATTGAGACATGGGATTACCTTAACTTTGAATGTCACTAAAAGATATTAATCTTTAAAGTTATTAAACTGTAATGGCACACCGAATTGTTGTTCACGTAAAAAATTCATGACTTGTTGCAAAGTGTCACGTTTTTTATCGGTCACACGGATTTTGTCGCCTTGGATAGAAGATTGCACTTTAACGCCACTTTCTTTAATGGCTTTATTAATTTTTTTTGCAGTATCTGAGTCAAGACCGTCTTTAAGTTTAATGACTTGTACAAAATTTTTGCCTGAAGCAGCAGCTTTTTGTGGATCAAGTGCTTGAACATCAATTTTACGTTTATAAAAGTGATTTTCTAACATGTTGTAAACTTGTTCACACTGGAAATCACTTTCTGTGCTGATTTTAATCTCTTTATTTTTTTCGTTTAATTCGATTGAAACATCGTGACCACGGAAGTCAAAGCGTGTTGCAATCTCTTTTTGTGTGTTTTGTACAGCATGATTAACTTCAAATAACTCTAATTCAGAGACAATATCGAAAGAAGGCATAGTTTAGACCTTTACAAAGTGAAAGAATATTTGAGATGCTAAGAGGGTTTTCTTCATTTGCCAAGTGTTGTTTACATCAAAGGAGTGCACAATGATCCGTAAACAAGAAATTACAACATTTGAGTTCCCAGAAAATGCTGTTATCTGGGATGTCCGTGATTCAAGTGCTTATGCAGAAGGGCATGTTAAAGGTGCGGTAAGTCGCCCGATTAATGATTTAAATGCTGATATTTTGAACCAGGTCGCTGCGGATCAGCCGATTTATATTTTATGTGGTGGTGGTAGCAAAGCTCCTCGTGCAGCTGAGAAACTAGAAGACTTAGATGCCTCGCGTGAATATGTCGTGCTGATGGGGGGGACGCGTGCAGCTCGTGATGCAGGTTTACCTCTAGAGCAGGGCGCATAAAAAAAGCACCTTCGGGTGCTTTTTTATTGGAACCAAATTTTCTCAAGTGCACTATTGAGATTTAAAATAAGGTTTCTTCGGTTTAACTTTCTTTTCAAAGCGCTTGGCATTTAATTTCTGTAATAGATTGTCCGGTACTGGACAACCTTCACCTAAAACTTGGGCGACAAGTACTTCGCTGCAAAGTGGCGCAAATAAAAAACCTTTTGAGCCTAAACCTGCAAAGGTAGAAATACGGTTGTCGTTCTGCATTTTTCCAACGACTGGGAAATAATCTGGACTTTGAGCGCGAACAGCTGCTCGACCTTGCCATTGTTCTACGGGTGGTAATTGTTTTGTATAACTCGGGAAGACGCTGTGGATTAAATCAAAGTTATGCACATGGTCATCGTTAAGTACTTCTTGGTCTTCTCGGTTTGGATAGAAAGAAGCCCCTAAAATAAGGTGTGAAGCGTCGAGCTGCATGCAATAACCACCATAGCTATACGCTTCGTTTAAAGGAAGAGCGGCAAGAGAATTATTAACCCAGCTCACTTGTCCACGTATTGGCTTTAAATGTGGATAGCTTTCAAATAAAGCAGTACTTTCTCGTGCACAGCACACTACAACATGATCTGCTTCAGCAATGATTTCATGATCACTCTTTAATTGAACTTTATTTTCAAAAGAAACAAGTGCTGTGATATGAGCAATTTTTAGTTCAATGCATGGATGCTGCAAAATTTCATCACGTAACTGGTGCGGAGAAACTGCTCCAGCCTCACTCAATAGAATGTGTGGATAATCCGATTCAAGTGAACTTCTTTGGCAACTGACAATATCAGCAGGATATTGGTGAGCAAGATCGAGAAGGTCTTCTGCATTCTTTAATGCCATTTGTTGTATTTGAATCGGGCGAAATGCTTGGAAGTTTTTATAGAAATTCAGCGCATGTTGCCAGCTTAAAGTCATAAGATGCTCATGACTTTGTTCAATCGGGCATAGTTTAGGATTAAGCAGTGCCAAAGGGTTACCAGAAGCGCCTGAGAGGGCTGCTGTGCGCTCGAACAGCGTAACTTGATGACCACGCTCTGCAAATGCCCACGCTGTGCTTAAACCGGCAATTCCTGCGCCAATAACAGCAATCTTCTGCTGTGTAAAACTTAAAGAATGGTTTTTATTTATTTCTGAAGGAATTTCTTCATTTAATGAAGGTTTCCAAATTGCTTTAAGCATTTCTCGTTTATGGCCAAAACCGCGAGGACGTGAAATATCAATACCGTGCGACTTTAATCCACGTTTTAAAACACCCGCTACACTAAATGAGGCAAATGTAGTGCCATAGTCAGAGAGTCGTACAATATTGTTTAAAACGTTCTGTTCCCACATATCGGGATTACAAGAAGGTGCAAACCCATCTAAAAACCATGCATTTACTGCTTTGGTTTTTACCATACTTGGGAAAATATCCTGTGCATCTCCTAGCCATAGATCAATACTGAAGCGTTCTTCTGGAAAGCTTAAGCGATGACAACCTGCTAGGGGTAAGGGATATTGCTCAATCAGTTGCTTGGCAAGTGGTTTAAGCTCATCCCATACATTCAGTGCACGAATAAGGTCTGCTTTATTTAATGGGAATTTTTCAACGCTAATCGCATGTAAATGACTGTGATTATTTGGACGAACCTGCTGCCAAAGTTGCCAGAGTGCAAGAATATTTAAACCCGTACCAAAACCGGTTTCTCCTACACTAAAATATTCAAAGTCTTGTAAATTGGCTAATCGTTCTGATAAGTCATTACCATTTAGAAATACATGACGTGTTTCAAGCAGACCATTATCTTTAGAAAAATAGACATCACCAAATTGTTTGGAAATGGGAACCTCAATACCATCAATAGATTCCCAATCCAGCTCAGCAGTTTGTATACAGTTTGATTTGTTCATTCGGTTTAATAAGTCGCCCAGAATTACCACTGACGACGACGTTTGGTGTAAACATAACTAGCGATAAAGAAACCAAGTAGTACGCCACCTGCAAGCGTTACTGCGCCATATAAGAACATTTGGGCACTACGCTCACTTTGCAATACTTGCACCTGAACCGACAAGTTATCGTTTTTTAACTGTAACTCTTGGTTTTGGGCAAGTGCTTCAAGATTTGCATGTTCTAGCTGTTTAAGACGAGAAGCTTGATCTTGGACTAACGCTTTGATTTTTGCATCTTGCTGCTGTTTATTCTTTGCAATTTGCTCTGCTGTAAGCGGCTGATTGGTAGTAGGTGCTGAAGCCGTTGGTTTAGCCACAGTTGCAGCAGTAGGCGCTGGTTTAGCAGCCTGAGTTGAAGGTGTAGTTGCTGGTGTTGCAGCAGGTTCAACGGCGCCGGCAGTTGAACATATCAAACACAAGCCAAGAAAGCTTTTGGTTGCAAGCTGCATGCGTTTACCCTTTTGGAAATGCTTTATTAAATGGTTTAACATCGATATGGCCATAAATGCCTTCTTTAAGAAATGGTTCTTCTTTTAACCATTCGTCTAAGGCTTCACGACTATCAAACTCCACAATCATGGTGCTGCCATAAAAACCAGCTTTGGGATCATTAGGGTCTTTAGGCATAGCTCCAGCGACAACAAGACGACCTTCATCATCAAGTTTTTGCAAACGTTCGATATGCTGAGGGCGGACCGCTAAACGTTTCTCTAGAGTTCCTTCGTTATCGGTACAGCTTAGAACAAAAAAAGGCATGTAATCGTATCTCTATAATCAAACCGAAATCACCTTAAGCCTCTGGTGACTTAAAATGTTTACGTAAAATAATGAACTGAATAATGATAAATGAAAACATGACAATCATGTCACCAAATGCAGTAAATTCGCCCCAATATTTTCCGCCGTGAAATAAAAATGCGAAGAAAACATGTAAACCAGACATGACGACAAACATCGCTGCCCAAGCAAAGTTTAAGTTTTTCCAACCTTTTTCGCTTAAGTCTAAAATCGGATCGAATAAACGTTTAATAAGAGGCTTACGTTCTTTACCAAACCAAGGTGAAACTAAGAAAGCGCCAGCAAACACCAAGTTTAGAATCGCAGCTTTTAAACGAATATAAAAATCATCGCTTAACATAAGCGTAATGCCACCAAAAATGACTGTCATAAACAATACAAACCATTGTTGTTTGTCTAGACGGAATTTTTGGAAAATAAATAGGGCGCCATATACCACAAGCATTGAAATAATTAAGCCTGTAGTTGCGACAAGAATATTATTATTATTTACACCGCCAGCGGAACCGATCAGTTTAAGCAAAGGGTGATGAGCATTTGCAGGATCAACAGTTTTATATAAATAGAAGAAAATAATTAATGGAACAAAGTCCAGAAGTGCTTTCATGTTAGAGTATCTGATCCGGTTTGGTGAATGGCATAGTATAAAAGATGCAAGGCATAGATTTACATACACATAGCAATATTTCTGATGGAACTTTGTCTCCGGAATTGCTGGTGCAAGCTGCTGTCGATGTGAAGTTGCATACTTTGGCGCTCACCGATCACGATACGATGGATGGATTGCTGCGTGCAAAAGCTGCTGCACAACCTCATGATTTACAAATTATTTCTGGTGTAGAGATCTCAAGCCAATGGTCTCGGCCTAGCACGAAAAAAAGCTATGGTGTGCATATCGTGGCTTTAAATATGCAAAATGAAGCGCCAATTTTAGAAGCATTAGAACAACAAAAAAGAATTAGAGCACAAAGAGCAGAAGTCATTTGTGAACTGTTAAAAAAGTGTATTGGCTTTGATATTTATCAAGATGTACTCGATAAAGTTGAAAATCAGCCTGACCGTATTACCAGAACCCATATTGCTAAAACCTTAGTCGAAAAAAATGTGGTGAGTCGTCCTCAACAAGCTTTTGATCGTTTCTTAAAAGAAGGAAAACGCGCCTTTGTAAAATTTGAAGGCCTAGGCTTAAAAGAAACAATAGAGGTTATTCATAATAGTAAAGGTTTTGCAGTCTTAGCCCATCCAACGCGATATGATTTATCGGCGACTAATACGCGATATTTAATAGAATTATTTGCGAGTTGTGGTGGTGATGCTGTGGAGTTGCCGCCTCCTGTAGACCCTCTATCCACTCGCCAAATGATTGATCGTATGATTGAGCAATACCATTTGGCTGTTTCAATTGGCAGTGATTTCCATGGTGAAAATATGCCTTGGATTAAATTAGGTAATACACCTAAACCTACGACTAAGCAGCAAGGTATTTGGGAGCGTTTTCTCTAATCTCTTTATAAGAGGTTGTTATCTTGAGCTTGGATAGGAGAGGGCGTTGGTTTACCAAGCGTTCCTAAAAGTTCAATTTCAATACTACGTACCATTGCATCTAAAGGTAAATCATTACTTTGAGTACCGAAAGGTTCTTCAATTTCAGAGCTTAGAGCATCAAGACCTAAAAATGTATAAGCTAAAATTCCAACCAGTAAAGGTGTGGCTAATCCAAGCAAAGAACCTAAACTAAACGGCAGCATGAAACAAAAAAAGTAAACAGTGCGGTTGAGTAAAACGGAATAGGCAAAAGGAATAGGGGTATTTGCAATACGGTCACAACCAGTTTGTACGACGCTTAAATCTGCAACATTTTTATTCATTTGAGCATAAATAATGTCTGAGATTTCTCCTTCTTTAAGCGCTTGTAGCAATTCCCATTGAATAAGACTCAGCGTGTATTGAGGTGCATTATTTTGTTGATATAGCTGAGTCAGTGCTTGCTGACTCATACCGCTGGTTTGTATTAACTCGGTTGGGTTAGCTGTTTGGCGACGCAAACGGTCACGTAATACATTTGCGAAAACAATAACATGCTGGATGACACGCTCACGGCGAGCTTGAGTTAAAATACGACAGTCGCGGTCAAAATGACGTGAAGTTGCAATCAGCACTCCCCATAGTTTTCGGGCTTCCCACCAACGGTCATAACAAGCAGTATTTTTAAAACCTAAAAAAATAGAAAGTACGACACCAATTAGGGTGAAGCCAACTAAGGGAATTTCTGGAAAACGGTAGAGATTAATATATTCAACCCCACCAACAATTGCCGAAATCAGCATTACTACCCCTAAAGAGGGCAAAATTTTAGGTAATATCGTCCCTCGCCAAGAGAATAAAACTTTAAAAATACTAGGCTGATCACGAACAATCATTTTATTTTAAACATCACTATTTTTGTTTTGATATTCTAAGCTTAGTGAAACTTTGTCAATATCATTGAACGGGTATTGTGGTAGGGTTGAGCAGTTGTTGCTCAGCAAATGAAAAACTACCTTCTGGCGAGATAATAAAATGGTCCAGTAAGCGAATTTCAACTAGCTGACAAGCTTGTTCAAGCTGTTGGGTTAACTTCACATCTTCGGCAGAGGGTTGTGCTGAGCCAAATGGGTGGTTGTGTGCAATTACTAATTGGCAGGCATGTTGTTGTAAGGCATAGCGTAAGGTTTGATTGACTGAAACAGCGCAGTGTTGAACTGATCCAAAAAATAACTTTTTAAAATGGAGTTTTCGTAGTTCAGCATCTAAACACAGTACCGCAAAGACTTCTTGTTTTTCACCTTTTAATTCATAACGTAGATAATCTAAAACTAAGTGAGACGAATTGAGACTCAGATCAGCTTGACTGAAATGATGATCGAGGTAACGTCTTCCCAGCTCTTTTACCGCAAGTAATTGAGAATACTTGGTTGCTCCGATACCGTTAAATTGAGCTAATTCATTGAAAGTGGCATCGAAAACAGCATTGAGGCCACCAAAATGTTGAATCAGTAAACGTGCTAGTTCGACTGCTGAATGTTGTCTTGAGCCTGAACGAAGGAAGATAGCAAGTAGCTCCGAGTCAGATAAGCTTTGTGGACCTTGTTGTAATAACCGTTCCCTTGGCCGTTCTTGTTCTGGCCAATTTTTAATAGAAGTATTCATATTCCCCAGCATTATTCTGCTTAAAAATTTATTTTGTTTGCCCAATCAATCTTGGGTCTGCGCGTATTTAATGCTATTGTGAGCGCCACTGCAACAGTAAGGTATCCTGTTCGTGAGCTTTGATTTAAGTGTTATTCCTCATAAAAACATTGTTTTAGCCGTTACAGGTGGAATTGCTGCCTATAAGAGTGCCATTTTGGTCCGTCGTCTTAAAGATTATGGTTTCGACGTTCGGGTTGTGATGACACACGGGGCTCAAGCATTTATTACACCTCTAACGTTTCAGGCTCTTTCGGGAAATCCTGTACATACCGAACTTTTAGACCCTGAAGCTGAAGCTGGAATGGGCCACATTGAGTTGGCTCGTTGGGCTGATTTATTACTGGTTGCGCCTGCAAGCTGTGACACGCTCGCTAAGTTTGCTAATGGTTTAGCAGATGACTTACTCAGTACTCTATTTTTAGCAACGAAAGCACCTGTATGGGTTGCTCCAGCCATGAATCAACAAATGTGGGCGGCCAAAGCGACTCAGCGTAATTTGCAAACGCTAGTTGAAGATGGCGTGCATGTGATTATGCCAGATTCAGGTGAACAGGCTTGTGGTGATGTCGGTTTAGGCCGTATGCCAGAACCTGAAGAAATTGCTCGACAAGTCGCTGGTTACTTTCATCAAGCACAACGTGCAATTGCTGAAAAATTTGGCTTATTGGCAGGTAAACAAGTTGTGATTACTGCTGGGCCAACACGTGAAGCGATTGATCCAGTTCGATATATTTCAAACCATAGTACTGGAAAAATGGGCTTTGCTTTAGCGGCTGCATGTTATGCGGCAGGTGCAAAAGTCACTTTAATTGCTGGTCCTGTAAGTTTAGATACACCAAATGGTGTTCAACGTGTAAATGTTGCTTCTGCACGACAAATGTTAGATGTCAGTATGAATTCACTTGAGACTGGCTGTGATATTTTCATTGCAACAGCGGCAGTAGCTGATTATCGCGTTGCTGAAGTGGCTGAGCATAAGATTAAAAAAGCAGGGGATGAGCTGAATGTTTCCCTTGTTAAAAACCCAGATATTGTGGCAACCATCGCAGGTCAGGAAAAACGTCCATTTATGGTGGGCTTTGCTGCCGAAACGCAAAATGTTGAAGAATATGCAGCAGGAAAACTGGTTGCTAAAAAACTAGACATGATTGCATGTAACGATGTTTCACGTGCTGATATCGGTTTTGCTTCTGATGAGAATGCGATGACTGTTTTCTTTGCTGAAAGTTACCACATGAAAAAACGTGAGTTAGAGAAAGCATCTAAACAAGAGATTTCTCAACAGTTAGTTGAAGCCATTTCAGATGCTTTACGCCGTAAATAATTTTTGAGCTTAATAAAAAACCGCGAATAAATCGCGGTTTTTTTATAGTCTGATTTAGCCAATCAAGGGATTTCATCTTCAAATTCAGGTTTAACCTGAACAATGAAGTCTTGACGGTTAAGACCACGCCATAATGCAAATGCTGTACCGATATAAATCGAAGAATAGGTACCAACAAATACACCGACAAACATGGCTACAGAGAACCAATGTAAGCCATCACCCCCTAAGAACATCATTGCAAGTACAACAAGCAATAACGTCATTGAGGTATGAATGGTACGGCGTAAGGTTTCAGTTAAAGCAATATCAACGATTTCACGTGGAGTCGCACCGCGAATTTTACGGAAGTTTTCACGGATACGGTCTGAAACAACGATGTTATCGTTAAGCGAGAAGCCAATAACCGCCAGTACTGCAGCTAATACAGTAAGGTCAAATGGCCACTGGAATAATGCAAATGCACCAATAATGATGATGATGTCGTGGAATAAAGACATCACGGCACCCATCGCGAGTTTAAACTCAAAGCGAATGGTGACATAGATCAGCATTAAGATAAGTGCAAGTGCAACTGCTCCAGCCGAACGAACATAAAGCTCATTACCTACTTGGCCACCTACAGAGTCCACTTTATGAACTTCTGCAGCATTGTTTGGTAGTTGTACAGCCTTAGTAATTGCGTTATTTAGGTCTTCAACCTTCACTTCTTGTACTGGCATACGCACAAGTAAGTCTTTATTACTACCTAAGGTTTGTACGACAGCATCTTTAAAACCAGCTTTATCGAGTGTCTGAATGACTTCAGACTGATTTGCCGGTTGAGCATAGTTCAGCTCAGCTGAAACACCACCAGTAAAGTCCAAACCTAAGTTAAGACCTTTAGTCGCAATAAAGAAAATACTCGCTAAAGTAATAAGGATCGAGAAGATTGCTGCAGGTTTAGCAATCTTCATGAACGGGATGATTTTTGCATCATCCGGACGACCATATTGTTTTGAATCTTGTTGAGTCACTTTAGTCATCATAGATCTCCTTAAATGCTCAACTTTTTCAAATTACGGCGTTTACCATAAATGAGCTGTACGATTGCACGTGTTACTGTAATTGCAGTAAACATCGAACAAATAATACCGATCATTAATGTCACGGCGAAACCTTTGATTGGGCCTGTACCAATTGCAAACAGAATGAAAGCAACAAGGAATGTGGTTAAGTTCGAGTCAAAGATCGTGTTATAGGCTCGATCATAACCCGCCACAATGGCCTGTTTGGGTGAGGCTCCCCAAAGCATTTCTTCTCGAATACGCTCACATATCAGAACGTTAGCATCGACCGCCATACCAATGGTGATAACGATACCCGCAATACCCGGTAAAGTGAGGGAAGCGCCTATCCATGACATCACGGTTAAAATCATTGCCAAGTTAAATACAAGCGCAAAGTTTGCGATTAAACCGAATAGACGGAAGAACACCACCATCCAGATTGCAACAAGCAAGAAACCGATTTGAGTAGAAAGTACACCTTTATCAATGTTTTCTTGACCAAGACTTGGACCAACCACACGCTCTTCTACAAAGTACATTGGCGCAGCCAAAGCACCCGCACGAAGCATTAATGCAAGTTCAGATGCTTCTTGAGGAGAACTTAAACCCGTAATACGGAAAGTTGAACCTAAAACGGCTTGAACAGTTGCAGCATTAATTACGACAGATTCAGTATACGGTGTGCGAACTTCTGTTTGAGCACCAGTTGTTGGATCTGTAACGTAGCTAATCTTTTGCTTGTTTTCGATGAACAATACCGCCATGCGTTTACCAACAGCATTACGGGTTGCATCTGACATGAGCTTACCACCAGCGCTGTCGAGCGTAATATTTACTTCGGCACCACCAGAGTCTTGGCTAAAGCCAGAACTTGCATTTTGAACACGTTCACCAGTCAAGATACGGTTACGTTGCAACAAAAGTTGACGACCGCTATCTAAAGATTGATAAGCAAAAACTTCTGTACCCGGAGGTAATGGTTGACCATTATATTTACCAGTATATGGGTCAATATATTGATCATTTAAGTCAGATACCAAGCGGAATTCGAGGTTAGCAGTACGACCTAAAACACGTTTAGCTTCTGCTGTATCTTGAACACCCGGTAATTCAACGACAATACGGTTGCTACCCTGACTTTGTACTAATGCTTCTGCAACACCAAGTTCATTAATACGGTTACGTAGTGTTGTTAAGTTCTGATTGACTGCATATGCCTGAATTTCTTGACGACGTACATCGGTATAAGTGAGTTTTAGGGTAGAACCTGTCGTACTCGCTAACGCCTGTTGGGTATATTCATTACCATTACGACGTAAAAAATTCATTGCTGCATCACGATCAGCATTGTCAGCAAATTGAACAGTGATTACATTATTATTTAACGCAAGGTTGTTAAAATTAATCTTGTTTTCACGGAACTGACGACGCAAATCAGTGGCAGAGGTTTCCATACGTTGGGAAATGGCTTTGTCCATATCTACTTCAAGCAAGAAGTGGACACCACCACGTAAGTCCAAACCAAGTTTCATTGGTTTTGCCCCAATTTTTTGCAACCATTCTGGTGTTGTTGGTGCAAGGTTTAGGGCAACAACATATTGATCACCTAAGTCACGACGTAATACTTCTTTTGCTTTTAACTGCGCTTCAGAAGAACTGACACGCAAGAGGGCAGCATTATTAGTAAAAGTATCATCGTGGCTTGCAATATTTGCTGTTTTTAAAATTTGCTCTGCTTTTTGCACCACACTTTGATCAATTTGGGTACCAGCTTTGGCACCGGAAATTTGAACGGCGGGCTCATCCGGATATAGACTAGGCAGTGCGTATAATGTACTGATTACCAGAACAACCAGAATCAGTAAATATTTCCATGCAGGGTAACGCATTCGCTTTCTTCTTAAATGAAAAAGCCGTGCTAGAGCACGACTGTTTTATGATTAAAGGTTATTTAGAGTGCCTTCAGGTAATACAGAAATTACGCTGGCACGCTGAATTTTTACTTCTACACCACGGTTAAGTTCAACAACCGCATAGTCACCTTCAAGTTTGGTTACTTTGCCCATTAAACCACCAGCAAAAACAACTTCGCTACCTACACCTAAGCTTTCGATTAAAGAACGGTGTTCTTTTGCACGCTTTGCTTGAGGACGCCAGATTAAGAAATAGAAGATTGCAACGAATACAACAATCATCAAAATGTTTGGTAAAAGACCTGGGCTTTGGGCTGCCGCTGGAGCTGCATGTGCAGTAGAAATGAACAAGCTCATTTTAATTTCCTAAAGTTAAAAAATATGAGTCAGATACCTGACATAATCCTAATTCGTTTTGCAATTTACCTTGTCTTGAGGTTGAGCGCAAATCTCGCTTATTCGTCGACAGGGCAAGGTGGAACTTCTAATCCGCGACGGGCATAAAAGTCCTGAACAAATTCATCAAAAGTGCCATTGTCTAATGCATCACGCATACCTTCAGTTAAACGTTGGTAATAACGCAAGTTATGAATGGTACCAAGCATAGACGCTAACATCTCTCCACACTTTTCAAGGTGGAACAAATAAGCGCGGGTAAAGTTCTTACATGTATAGCAATCGCAGTGTGGGTCAAGCGGACCTTGATCATGACGATATTTACTATTACGAATACGTACCAGACCATCAGTGACAAAATAATGACCATTACGTGCATTACGTGTTGGCATTACGCAGTCAAACATATCTACACCGCGGCGCACTGCTTCAACGATATCTTCCGGTTTACCTACGCCCATCAAGTAACGTGGTTTGTCCTGTGGCATTTTGTTTGGAAGATAATCTAAAACTTTGATCATCTCTTCTTTTGGTTCACCGACAGATAAACCACCAATTGCATAGCCATCGAAGCCGACTTCAAGTAAGCCATTTAAAGACTCATCACGTAAGTCTTCATACATACCGCCTTGAATAATGCCGAATAAAGCATTCTTATTTTTAAGTTCATTATGATGATGAGTTTTACAACGCTTTGCCCAGCGCAAAGAAAGCTGTAATGATTTTTGTGCTTCTTCATGTGTCGCAGGATACGGCGTACATTCATCAAAAATCATAACGATGTCAGAGTTCAATACATGCTGAATTTCCATTGAAATTTCAGGCGATAAAAATACTTTTGAACCATCAATCGGAGAGCGGAAAGTAACACCTTCTTCCTTAATTTTACGCATAGCGCCAAGACTAAATACTTGGAAGCCGCCAGAGTCAGTCAAAATTGGCTTATTCCATTTAATAAAGTCGTGCAATCCGCCGTGTTGCTTGATCACTTCAAGGCCTGGACGCAAATATAAATGGAAGGTATTACCTAAAATAATTTGTGCCTGAATATCTTCGATATCACGTGGCAGCATGCCTTTGACTGTACCGTAAGTCCCCACTGGCATAAAAACAGGTGTTTCAACGACACCATGTTCTAAAGTTAAACGACCACGACGGGCACGACCCGACTGACCTAATTTTTCAAACTTCATCTAAAAATCCTGAGCAATAGCAAGCAATACCGTAGGGCAGTGCAAGGGCGAAAAAACAGTTCGCTGCTAAATAGAGGCTGTCAAATTATGAGTTTTTAAACGGGAAGACCAATTTAAAAATACAAATAGCCCTAAAAATAAGAGGGCTATTTTCCTTGATTCTGCCAAGTAGTTCTACTACTAAATGTAGCTGACTATAAAATAGGTCAAATTTCCGATTGAATGACCACTTTTTTATTGAGACTAAAAATTAGGTTTGTAGTCAAAATTTTCTGTAGCCAAATTATCTCGAAAAGGACGAATTGCTTTTTTAGATAAAGTCATCGTATTAATAATATTGTTTGGGAACACTTCAATTTGGTTGTTAAATACTTCGACATTGCGGTTAAAAATGCTGATCGCAGCACCTACATTTTCGTTTTGTTCCTGAATATCATCCATCATTTTGCTATAGAGCGTATCTGCCTTAAGTTCAGGATAATTTTCAACCACTACATTTAGACTACGGATCAGCTCTTTACTCATTTTTTCAATCTGTTGTATCTGAGCAATATCGGTATGCTCGACATTTAAACTGAGAATTTGTTGACGTAAAGCCGTCACTTTTTCCAAAGTCGATTTTTCGAACTGAGTATATTGGTTAAGTGTAGTTTCTAATGCTTCAAGTGTTTTTACTTTCTGACGTTCGAAATTGGCAACCTCTGCCCAAGCACGTTTGGTCGCGTTAAAATAACGCACAATGTTGTTACGAATGTGGATGCCCCACGCAATCATTACGACGAAAATCCCCAAGAAAATGAATAAGCCTTTCATTTTCACTCCTCTTATTTTTATTCCCTCATTGAGCCTTTTAACTTCTTATTTTTTTAATAAGTTGCCAGTTCGGCACTACGAGAGATTTATTTAATTAAATTAAGCATGAATTGCTGAAATTTTTCATATTGCGGCATGGTCATGGTACGTAAATGTCCACGTAATGCCGGAATATCATGAATTTCACTACGTTTGCTGGTGGTTTGAAAAAGATCTTGCTCACCGAGATAACATAATATTTGCTCTTCATGATGATAAATTAAATCACCGGAAAAATGTTCAAAAAAATCATGAAGTTTTAAAGTTAGGCTTGGACTAATTTCTTTAGCTAACTGGTGTTGGTCAATTCCAAAAATATTGAGCTCCTGGTTAATGAGAATGTCGGTACTTTGCCATTCACTTAAGTATGGTGCAAAAAAGCGAGGGCGTTGATTACTTACAGCAATACCTAAGGCCGGCATTTGAAATATAAAAGCGCCCCATAAGTCTTTGTGAATCTCTTTTACTATTTTTTTATCACTGTTCTGATCTTGAAGGATAGGTAAATTATTTACATAGTGATATTTAACTAGCAGGACTTGATGATTTGTAATGCCATCATGCCATGTCGTTGAAGCAAACTGAGTAATTTCATTAGCTTCATTGCCTCGGTTAAATAGGGAAAAGTGTTGTTTTAGTTTGCTTAAGACTAAAATGGGTTGTGCTTGAATTGGAAGATAAGCTGGTAACTGCTGAAACTGTATGCCATAACGTAAAGCAGTCATACGCCGTTCTAAATAATGAATGACTTCGGTTAATGGCTTCTGAGGTTCATAGAGCAAATATGCTAGAAAACCTGTTAAAAATGCCCATAACAGACTCCAAATATATTGAATATGAGGATGAAAAAAGTATCCGAACAATAAAGTCGTAATACTGCAAACACCTAATAAATGTGGCAGTACATTAGCAAAACAAAGGTTATGATCTTCACGCCATGGATGTAAGGCATTTAATAGCTCTTGATCTGTTTGTGACTTGTGTCCTGCGTCCCAAAGCCGAGCAATATTACGAAAGACCTGTTTATTTTTTTTACGTCTTATATGAAGTGCTTGTTGTACGGTATCAATTGGCATGAAGATATAGAGTTGATTATCATAAAGTGCTAAGCCTAGATTATCTTTTAAATTTAAAGAGATAAATAGAAATAGCAAGACTATTTTAATTATAGATATCGGGCTAAACCTCATATTAACTAATAAGGTTTAACCCAGCTTTAATTTTTAAACTTCTAATTTATCAATCAGCATTGCATCGCCATAACTAAAGAAGCGATAGCGGCTTTTAACTGCATGTTCATAAGCAGCCAAAATATTGTCTCGATTCGACAATGCTGAAACTAGCATGAGCAGGGTAGATTCAGGTAAATGGAAGTTGGTAATTAAACGGTCTACGATACAGAATTCATAACCTGGATAAATAAAGATTTGCGTATCACCATTCCACGCTGCGATTTTTCCGCCGTGTGCTTGAGCTGCACTTTCTAAAGCACGTGTTGCGGTTGTACCAACAGCAATTACTTTATTACCGCGTGCTTTAGTCGCCAAAATTAAATCAATCGTTTCTTGAGGAACATCACACCATTCACTGTGCATAACATGATTGGTAATGTTATCAGTACGTACAGGCATAAAAGTACCTGCACCAACATGCAAAGTCACAAACGTTTTGTTAACGCCTTTTTGATCTAACTTTGCTAATAACGCTTCGTCAAAGTGCAAGCTTGCAGTTGGTGCAGCCACACTGGCAATTTTTTCTGGGTTATGGAAAACCGTTTGATAACGTTCAGTGTCGATTTCTTCTGCTTCACGGTTAAAGTAAGGCGGAATAGGTAACTGACCATATTGCTCAAGTACAGGCAAGATCGGCTGTGAAAACTCAACTACAAATAAGTTTTCGTGACGGCCACGTACAATCACAGGAATATTGTCTGCACCTACAAAAAGCTCGGCACCCGCTTTCGGTGAGTTACTTGCTTTAATATGACAATACGCAGTGGTGTGGTTGAGCATACGCTCGACCAAAATCTCAATAGCACCGCCTGTAGCACGTTTTCCTTTAAGTCGTGCTTTCATGACTTTGGTGTCATTCAGCACTAATAGATCACCTTCTTCGAACAGATCAATAATGTCTGTGAACATGTGATCGTGATATTGGCCCTTTGAGTCTAGGTGCAGCAATCGTGAAGCACTACGTGATTCAAGAGGGTAACGGGCAATAAGTTCATCAGGTAATTCAAAGGAAAAGTCAGACAGTTGCATATTTAGAAAAAAACACCGCAAAAATTGCGCCTAGTATAAACTTTTTCACTTTTTTATGGCTGTGCTTCTGGCGTAAATCATGAAAAATGTTTAAATGATCTAAAAGTGAACGATAATATTCACTTAAGGTTTGACAAGTTTTACAAACGCGCTAATATACGCAACACAAACATACTTCCTCTCCCGAGGTGGTGAAATTGGTAGACGCGGCGGACTCAAAATCCGCTGTCAGAGATGACGTGTCGGTTCGAGTCCGACCCTCGGGACCATATATTTAACGATATATAAAATTATAAAGTAATTAATCGTTAAAAATCTGTTGATTAGCCTCCATTCTTAAGTTTATATCGCTTTTTATACATTGCTATACCATCTAGAAATGGGTACCCTTATTGGTCCCCAGTAAGTTTATGTCTATTTTTTATGGCTAAGCAAGTTCGTCCTTTAACAGATACTAGATGTGCCTCTCTAAGACCTAAAGATCAAGAATATCTAGAATCTGATGGAAGTGGATTGTGTCTTAGAGTACGTTCAACAGGAGCGAAAACTTGGATTTTTAGATATACAAGTAGGGTAAATGGTAAAAGAGAAAAGATTACGTTAGGTGCTTATCCTGCATTATCTTTGGCTAAAGCTAGAGAAAAAAGACATGAATTTTTAACAATGCTTGCAGAGGGATCGGATCCTAAAGAGCAACTTTCTATTCTTTTAGCAAAGAAAAATAATGTAAATACTTTAGAAAATGTAGTTAGAGTTTGGCTTGATGCTTATGCAGTTAGAAAGCCTCTAAGTGAAGATACTAAAAGCAAGCAATTAAGAAAATTTGAAAATCACTTATTTCCTAAGTTCAAAGATAAAACAATTGAACAAATTACACTTAGGGATTTAAAAGATGCTTTAAATGTAATTTATGACCATTCTCCTGATAATGCTCAAAGGATTAGAGCCTCATTGATTCAAGTTTATAGTTACGCTGTTCAACACAGCTATATACAAACAAATATAGCTCGTGATTTAGAAGATATGGATTTGTCTGCTAGAAAGAGCCATAGAGCGACTTTTAGATCATTAGACCTAATTCCTCAACTGATACGGCGTATTAAAGCAGATAGTGGTAATCCCTTAACTAAATTATGTCTATTATTGGGATTACATACTTTTCTTAGATCATCAGAAATACGTTTTGCTAGGTGGAATGAAATCGATTTAGAAATGAAAGTATGGAGAATACCATCTAGTCGTACATTGATTGAGGGAGTGAAACATTCTGATAGAGGTGCGAAGATGAAGGTAGAGCATCTTGTTCCACTATCTGAACAATCTATAGAAATATTAAAACAAATATATCAGTACAGTGGTAGCTATGATTTTGTTTTTCCAAGTCCAAATAATAAGCGTAATTTTATTAGTGAAAATACACCTAATGATGCTCTACGCCGTATGGGATATTCAAAAGATGAAATTAGTTTTCATGGTTTTAGGGCATTAGCTCGATCTGCACTAGGTGAGATGTCAATGTTTTCGAGAGATGCTTTGGAAAAGCAGATGAGTCATCAAGAGAGAAATGAGACAGTCGGAGCTTATACACATATTGCTGAGTATCTAGAAGAAAGAGAAAAAATTATGCAAGTATGGAGTGATTGGTTGAGTGCTATTAGAGAATGGAGATTATATAAGTCCGCATGAGTATGGGAGACGTCTAAGACTTGGGGCTATAGAGGGGTAATTATCGGAATGCAGGTGATTGCACAAATAGTTTAAAAAATAGGGATTTTACCGCACTAATCCGCCATTCTGGTGCTTCTTTTGATGCTATTTATTTTAATGGTATGAAAGCCTGTCAAACAGTTGCACCATAAGGGTTTCATTAA
This sequence comes from Acinetobacter sp. XH1741, assembly GCF_041021895.1. Classification (NCBI taxonomy): domain Bacteria; kingdom Pseudomonadati; phylum Pseudomonadota; class Gammaproteobacteria; order Moraxellales; family Moraxellaceae; genus Acinetobacter; species Acinetobacter chenhuanii. The sequence continues at coordinate 3,798,398 of NZ_CP157428.1, read as the reverse complement.
AAGAAATCTTGTTAATTTTATGTTGGTTTTTTCTTAAAAAACTATCACTAGTTATAGGTATTAGATAGATATACTAGTTAGATATAACTTAATTAGTATTTAAAGTTATTAATTAGTAATTATTGGGGAGAAGAAATTATGAGTGAAACATCAGCAGAAAAAAGAAAGAGAAAATTAATTACTGAGTTGAGAGATCACCAGTGGCTCTATCAATATAGTGTATTTCCTCGATTAGAAGGAGCGGATAGAGAAGAGGATAAAACTAGAGCCGAGGAAATTATCTTATCAGGATTGGATAAGTTTAGAGATAAATTAAGAAGAAAAGTTTCTAATATAGGCATTCTTTTTGAGCTTAGGAAAATGAATGTCACTCTAATAAGAGGGTTTCAAACACAATATAGAAGAAAAAATTTCGTACAAATTTATATTACCTTTCATGCATCAGCAAAAATTGAAGAAGAGTTGTTACATGGAATTGTAGAAGCCATATATGGAGATGAAGTAAATATTAAAGCCAGATTATTGGGTGAACAAGATGTACTGAGAGCAATCGAAAAAATCCGAATACAAGCATTACATGATTTTTCTTCATATTACGAAATCAAGGGAAGAAAATTTAATCGTTACTCAGGTATAAATCGATCGAGTTTTATAAGAAGATAATAAATTCTGTAATGTTAATAAATGTAATTACAATTTTAATTTTCAATTCTTAAAGTAAAAAATGCTTAACTTAAGTTTTAACTAAGTATGTTAAGTATTTAGCCTAAGAAAAAAGATACTTGAAAAGGAGTTAAAAGGTAAAAAAGAAAATAAGGGGTTTGAAGGGGGGGAGTAATCTAAAAGGTATTCTTTCTTATCATTTAAAGGGAGGAATTTGTCTCTAAGTATAAATTATTAAGTAAACAGAGTGTTGTTTCCCACTCATGCTCTATAAAAATTATTGTCTAGATATTTCTAACCTTAAGGTGATTAATTTAGAGGGTGGAGGATTCAGGGTTAAGCTGAACAAGTGATGTTAATTTTTATAAAAAAATTAATAAAATTATTAATGAATACCTTTAGTTATACATTATGACCTCTTAGCATTAAAATAGTTTATTAATGAGAGAATCATTGTTTTATGTGCTTTTAAAGGCTCTTGTAGTTGCCATAGAGCGCGTTTGATAGCATGGTGGCTACAACCCTATATTGTTAGTGTTAAGTGGCTGTAATCTCTTATAACGGCTGTTTAAATTGATCTATATGAGAGTGAGAGGTGTGTTAAAGATGGGTTCTTTAAATCAAAGTCTGAGAGTGACTCAAAATGTGTTAAGAGTGCCACTTCGTTTAACAAAAAATGAAGTATGCACCTTATTGGGAGTGAGTAGAGATAAGTTAAGTAGAATGGAAAGAGAAGATGAAAATTTTCCGAAGGGCATGAAGGAGGGAGTCACAAGACAAGCTGCTGTCTATTATGATTACCAAGAGATAGTAGAATGGTATGAAAATTGGAAAAGTATGATGCGTACAGCTACATACAGTTAAGCGAAGGTTCATAGTCTGTAAAGAGTATGAAGATGTGTCATTGAGTTATAACAACTAAAAATGTTTGACAGGGACTGTTCTAAATTTTGTGTAAGTACTTAATTTTCATTTATCCTTCAGAGGATAATTACAAAAGGTACTTCACATGGATGAAGCAACAATCAAAAGTATGGCTGCCGAATTGGCTAAAGGTCTAAAAACACCAGAAGACTTAAACCAAATGACAGCAGTCTTTAAAAAATTCATGATTGAAACTGCACTCAATACTGAACTTTCAGACCATCTCGGTTATGAAAAGCATCAGCCCAAGAAAGGCTCAAATAGCCGTAATGGGTTTAGTTCTAAAACCATTACAACTCAAGATGGACAACTGGCTTTAGATATTCCCCGTGATCGAGAAGGTTCATTTGAGCCACAAATTATAAAAAAGCACCAAACACGCATCACCAGTATGGATGACCAAATCCTCTCACTGTATGCAAAAGGAATGACTAATAGGGAAATTGTAGCCTTCTTCAAAGAAATGTACGATGCCGATGTGTCAGCATCTCTCATCAGCAAAGTTACCGATGCTGTGATTGAGCAAGTGACTGAGTGGCAAAATAGAGCCTTAGATAGCCTTTATCCTGTTGTCTATCTTGACTGTATTGTTGTCAAAGTCCGTCAGCACTCCAATGTGATTAACAAGTCCGTATACCTTGCTTTAGGCATCAATATGGATGGGCAAAAAGAATTACTGGGTATGTGGATTGCTCAGACAGAAGGTGCCAAATTCTGGCTGTCAGTCATGACAGAGCTAAAAAATCGAGGAGTACAGGACATTCTTGTTGCCTGTGTAGATGGATTAAAAGGCTTCCCTGACGCGATAGCCTCTGTTTACCCTCATACTGATATTCAACTGTGTATCGTGCATGTTGTACGCAATAGCCTGAGATTTGTAAGCTGGAAAGACTACAAAGCTGTTACGTCGGGTCTGAAAGCGATTTATCAGGCAAGTACAGAGGAAAATGCTTTAAAATCCCTAGACATCTTCTGTGATCAATGGAATCACCAGTATCCCAAAATTGGAGAATCCTGGCGGGCCAATTGGGAAAATATCCGAACGATCTTTAGCTATCCAGCCGAAATACGTCATGCAATTTATACAACAAATGCGATTGAGTCGTTGAATAGCGTAATACGCCATTCAACGAAGAAAAGGAAAATCTTTTCATCTGATGACTCAGTAAAGAAGGTCATTTACTTAGCAACATCAAATGCTGCGAAGAAATGGACGATGCCAATTCAAAATTGGCGTTTAGCAATGAATTGGTTTACGATTCAGTTCGATGATCGATTAAAAGATCATTTATAAAAAATGGAACTTACACAAAATAATTTACAGGCTCGTTTGACACATTACAAGATGAGAAACTACAACCATCCGTTAAAGATTAAATATATTAATTTTGGTCTAACTCTGGTCTTTCTAATAATAGACTAGGTTCAATTTTTAAAGCTTTAGCCAGTTTATGAATATTAAGTAGAGCAATATTTCGTTTCCCTCTTTCTACTTCACCAAGATAACTTCTACCAATACCACTTTCTAAAGCTAAACGCTCCTGAGAAATTCCCTTAATTTTTCTAAGTTCTCTTAACCGCAATCCAAATAAGATTAAAGGGTTTTCTTCCATTGCTTAGCTACATACACAAATAGAAAGGATCTTAGAATTTCACCTCTTATAAGACCACTCCCTATAATAACCCGCTATATAAGAGCACACTCTATAAGTGACATTTTTTGATGCTCTATGTATGATTGCTGATACAAATATTATTTTGGGGGAAATATGGAAAATAATTTCTATAACAGAAAAAAGAGCTTGTTTATGTCATCGAAACAGCAAGGTAAAGCTGGAGTAGTCCTATTGATAATAGTAGTTCTAATTGTTTTTTTAGCTTCTTTAGCGATTAGTTCATCATGGAATACGGATGAGTATTCTCCAATAGTTACACAAACAGAAAGTGAGATTAAAGGTACAGAGAGCAAGGAAGTGGAAGTACCTATCCCTATTAGTGATTCATCAGATAGAGGCAAATATTTTTTAGTAAGCAAAGAAAGTAATAATGATGGATTCATTGTTATTTATAAAAGAATTGGTGTAGAGCAGACCCTGTTTAATAAGTATGAAATCAAATGTAAGACTGGGAAGATGCGGGTTCTAGGAGAAGGAGATAGTATTGATAATATAAAGAATTATTCTGAAAAAGGTTCGTGGTTTACTCCTGTGTCCGAAGCAAGCACAGGTGATACCTTTAATTTTATCTGTGGTAAGAATAAAAAAACTAATGAAGTAAGAGAAAGTTCCGTTAAACAGTCATTCGGTAACTTGCAATATAAGGTAGAACCAGAAGCAATAATTAACTCAAAAATTGATGAAGATATTCTTTCACAGCTTATTCTTGCTGTACTTGTTAATGGTTATAAGTGTGACACTGTATCTTCTGCAATTCCATATATTCGTGGGGGAGGCTATACAATGCAGTGTAATAACTATCAACATAAATATGAGATAGAAGATAAGGGAGGAAATATTGTTGTGACAGTACAATAGATAAGCTATATAAAAATGAATAATCATAATTTCCTATTCGAGAACCATATTACGGCGTAATCATATACGCCGTTTTTTATTGCTATAAATTACTTTTGCTTTTAATTGAAATATAGCGTCAGCTATCGTCGCTAAACTCATAATTCTGTATATAATCTTGAAAAGATAATCGATAATATTTCTTCTTATAGAGGATAATCAAATAATATTTCCAAATGTCAATTTCATTATTTACATATTATTTATTTTTTAATTTAAGTGAGTTTTGATATTATTGTATTGAAAATTAGATCAGGAAACATAATGACAAATCCTATTTTTTTAAAAGACCTTCCTATTGAACAATTAGAAAAGCTTTCAGAAAATGATATTCAACAAATTTCTAATGCTGAACAACTCTATTGGAATAATAAACCTCATACTATTTACCATGTTGCTGTACATGGTGCTAAATCCATGAATGGGGGGTTAGTTAATGCATCATCTAACAGTTCAAAAATTAAAGGATTATCTATTGCTCGTGTAGGTGATGAAGTTATTTATGCAGATGGTACAACCTCTAAGATTATCTCTGGTGCTGGTACAGCATGCGTTGTTGAAGGCTTACCAGTAGCATTAGTAGGTAGTCGCTTAGAAAATGGTGATGAAATTATTGATAGTCCTAATACTTCTGTCGCTATCAGAATTTATAAAGATCAACCAAAGCCTAAAAACTTTTTAAGTCATGACTAATTTTAAGGAGTAAATCATGGCTAAAGGTTTTGCAATCCATAATGCTATTACAGATCATGGTGGAATTATTCCATCTACTCAAATGAGAACTTCTCAAATGGGAAACTTATTTGTTAGAGCTGGTGATGGTCATATGTGTCCTAAATGCAGGTGTTGGTCTGTAGTTATTAAAAGCCATGACCATATAATTATGGATGGTAAGCCAGTGGCATATGCAGGTGATAAGCTATCATGTGGAGCAACTATTCAACCACAACAGTCTCATGTTGTAGGGGATAGTGGTAGTCCTTATAGCCGATCATCAGATAATACAAATAATTCTAGTTTTGTTCCTACCCTTCAATATGGTCAGAGATTCTTATTGCAAGATGAGCTAACAGGAGAGCCTTTAAGCAATGTATGTTATGAAGTAGAAAAAGGTGGAAATATTATTCATGGGAAAACGGATGCAAAAGGCTTTACAGATTTAATTACTAGCGAAAATAAAGAAGAAATCCAAATTCATATCATATATGAGGAACATGACCATGGCTGATATTTTTACAAATAAGAATGAAATTGATACTCGTGAAAAAATATTTTCAATGAGTGAAACACTAGAAGAATTGAAAAAGAAAGGACCAGCACCAACAAAAACAATAAATATTGTGACACGAAGAAGGCTAACTGATAGAGAAATTATAATGTGTAAATCAGTCTTTAAAGATTCGATTGACTATAAAAAAATTTGGATCGTTATGGGAGGTTTTGTACAGAGTTTATCTGGTAATGCTATTACTCCCTTTGGTCATATTATTACTCTTCCACGAAAAGATTATATAGACAATCCTGATTTTACAACAGCAGATCCATCATTGAGACATTGGTTTATGCATGAGGTAACACATGTCTGGCAGAATGCATTAGGCTTTCAAGGTATGAATAAAGTAAAACGTGTCTGCCGTGGTGAATATTTCAAAACAGTTGGCTCCCCTGATGCAAGTAGAGGTGAAGATATATCACCATATGCAACAGATTTAAGAGGTAGAGACTTATATAAAAAATTTAATGAATTTAACTACGAACAACAGGGGCGTATTATAGAACATTATTTTGATGCTAAGTTTCTAAGATATGCAAAGCCTACTAGAAGACATCATCAACTTAGTCTTAAATTAGAACCTTATGTTTTATATACTTTAAAAGAATTTTTAGAAAATCCTAATGATAAATCTCTATTGCCATCGAGTTAAATTTCTATGAAATTATTATATTTACTAATTTTTATTAGTAGTGCTGTTAGCGCCTCTCCATATGCCACCCTATATGCAAAAATTAAAGACAATGATGTCTGTGTATTTACAAAAGGAGGTTATGATAAAACACCCGATGACAAAACGTTGATTTACATGGGGAAAGTAGATGGAATTAATGCCTTTCATGATTCTTATTCAAAAACTTATTTGAATCTTAAAATGCCTATTATTGAAGAGAACTGTATTAAAATTAATAAATCAGAGTTTAAAGAGAATTTGCCCTATTCCATTTGGCTTGAAACTGATCAAGAGTATAATCAACGAATATGTGTAAATCAAAATTCCGAAGGAAAAACTGTATTATTAGAAGCTAAAGCAGATCTAGAAAAAGGTACATATTGTGGCACTAACCAATATGATTACTCTAGCAATAGCCTTTGGACTAAATTAAAAAATCTCTATTATTGGTTAATGAATCTCTTAAATTAAAATACTTTTAAAAAGATCATTGATTGCTTTATATACTATACATGTATTCATTTATAGCTCTTCATTTTCCTCAAGTGAAGAGTTTTTACTACTATATACTGATTGAATCTAGTTCATTCCGAGGAGTAGAGATAGTGGGTAAATAAGGGTGGTTTGATCAGACTTATTAAAGGTGTTAGGTATCATAAGTATTACTTTACTTTTAAACAAATTAGTCCAATTTTTATATCACTTAGGTACTCTAACTTAAGAATTCATCTTTGGATTAGATAACTTTTTTGGTCCCCTTGATGGATCCCTGTTTGTTATGTTATTATATTATTTGATATTTATCAGTTATTTATGTTTTTATTTGAGTCCGACCCTCGGACCAAGATTCAGAATCTTATGATTCTACGAAAACCCCTAAGCTAACGGCTTAGGGGTTTTTTGTTGGGTTTAAAATGATTGCCTATTAATTATAATTTAGCTTTTTTATTGTTAATGCTTAATTTATAGCAAAGTTTAGATCTCTTATGAAATTTCATTTGGGAGATGATTTGTGAAAATAAGTGATGATCTATAATTTTAGTGAAATTGACAGATTTATTCTTTATTCAAAGTCTTGAGCTGTGATTTTTCAGTAGAATATAAAAGAGAAGATGTGACATACCATTTAGGTAGGATTATTTTTCTACCCACTATTTTACAATTAGAGAGTAAATGATGAATAAAAAAATTATAGGGATTATCTTCGGGTTAATCATTTTGATTTTTGGATATTTATATGCTTCGCCTTATATCATCTTAAATAGTATTAAGAATGCATTGAAAGAAAATGATAGTGAAAAGGTTTCTGCTTATATTGACTATACAAGCGTACGCCAAAGTCTCAAAGATCAGATGAATACTTATATGTTAAAAGGAATCACGACTAAAGAAGCAAATGGTTGGGAAGCTTTAGGTGCAATGATGGCTTCAACTTTGGCCGAAAAGATGGTTGATGCGGTAGTAACACCTGAAGGTATGACCTTAATGCTACAAGGGAAGGATCTTAGAAAAAGTTTAGCTGGGAATATAGAAGATACACCTAAAGAAAGCACAGATACCCCAAAGATAGAATACAAAACTCGGTATTTATCAATGAATATGTTTGAAGTAACTTTGAAAAATAAAGAAAATGGTAAGGATATGAAAATCATTATGGAGCGTGATGGTTTGAGCTGGAAAATAAAAAAGATTGTTCTACCAATGGATGAGATAAAGGCTAAACAAAAATTAGAGTCGTAATTATACTGTGGATATGGACGCTGGTATTCAACTGTATGGTTATAATGTCCAAGCAAGATAGTTAAATCATTAAAAATAATAATCTGAAAAAGGCCAAGTTATTGGCCTTTTTTGAAAGAATACTATTTATAAACTCGCATTTCTAACGTCTTTCAACTCTTCACCTTCAAACATTTGTTGTATTTTTCTCAATCATACCCACTTTATGTATCTGAAAACCTTTAATTGAAACTTCACATTTCTATTTCGAAAAGAACGTTGCTCTTTTTATGTACTGTGTTAAAGTTTGTAGTAGATCATAATGATTATAAGTACATTTCTCAAAGAGCGGTTCCGACCAACAACGACAAAATCTGTGAGGCGGGCAAATGACATTCCAGCGTTTAGAACTACATCAGGTTGAGCAATTAAGTGCTTGCAGAATATCACTATTACTTGGATTAAATGCCGAGCAGAACTATATCGAGCAATTTTTCCGATTTAGTCTTCGCCTGTTGAAATGTCAAAAAGCCTTATTAACTTTTAATCAAGAACCTTACTTTTGGCACCGTTGTCCTGAAGGCATAACTGCAATTTCTTTTAAACCATCGAAACATATAAAACAGTGCTTTGCTAAACAACAAGTGATTAATCACTCACATCCTTCCTATCAAAATTTAACCAATTATTTGAAAGAATTAAATATTGAATGCAGCCGAGCCTTAGCCGTACATCTTCTCCACCCTGATAAAACTTCTATGGGTTTTGCTGTCTTTTTTGATGACGATGAAGCAACTTTTGAAGATGATAATATTCAATTATTACTCGATTATTGTTCTACGTTTATGCAGCAAGTCGAGTTAAAGTTTAACTACGAAGAGTTAAACGAACTTTATGAACAACAGGTTGCTATTAATTCAAGTAAAACAAAATTTTTCTCGATTATTTCACATGATCTACGTGCGCCGTTTCATGGACTGCTGGGGTTTTCTGAGGTACTTGCCAAAGAGCGTGAAACTTTAGATGAGTCTAGTATTCAAAATATTGCAGATTATTTATACGACACCTCACAATCGACCTATAACTTATTGGAAAGTTTGCTGACATGGGCAATGGCAGAGGGTGGACGTTTTGTTTATCACCCCATTAATTTCAAGCTTAGACAAGTGAGCAATATCGTTTGTGATGTACTGCGTACTTTAGCTTTAAAGAAAAATATTGAACTGGTTAATGATGTGCCGGAAGATTTAAAAATCTATGCCGATATCAACATGATGACTTCTGTGATTCAAAACTTAGTGTCAAATGCGCTGAAATTTACTGACATTGATGGGTCGGGTAAAGTCTTTATTGAGGCTAGACAGGTCGACGCAAATGTAGAAATTACTGTTCGAGATACGGGTTTAGGCATGACCGAGCAGCAAATGGCAAATTTGTTTCATCCTCGTATTACAGCAAGTTTCAAAGGCACCGCTGGTGAAAAAGGTGCTGGTTTAGGTTTAAGTCTTTGTAAGCGTTTTGTCGAAATTAACCAAGGGGAAATTAGTGTGAATTCCCAAAAGGGTATTGGAACGACATTTAAAGTTTTATTACCTACAGCTCAAGACAGTCATGAGACACTTAGCGAACATCATTCTTCATCGGAAGCAAAATTAGTCTAATCCCTTTTCCTACTACTACTCTAACTGCTATAACTAAAAAGAGAGTCTGAGGAAAAGAGCTTTTTATATGAATGCGGAGCAGTTACAAAAAACATTGCGTGCGAGTCAGTACGCAGAACAAGTTTTAGGCTTGCATCAAACTGTTTTAGAACAAGATTATCAAATAGATCAATTTACTGCACCGCTCTCAACTGAACAAATTTACCAATTTGTAGAAACAACCCTTGATGGCATTGGCGATGAAACAACCTGGATGCGAGCACTTCGCATTTTACGCAGTCGTTTAATGTTCCGCTGGATTTGGCAAGATGCCAATCAACTTACCGATGTTGTCACACTCACTCGCGAACTTTCTGATTTTGCTGATGCCAGTATTTGTGCAGCAAAGGATTTTGCACGTGTAGCACTTGTGGCGAAACACGGTGAACCGATGAGTTACTCTGGCAAAGTTCAAGATTTGATTGTAGTTGCCATGGGCAAGCTTGGGGCACAAGAGCTTAATTTGTCGAGTGATATCGACCTGATTTTTGCTTTTGATGAACAGGGCGAAACTAATGGCCGTAAATGCATTGATGTACAGCAGTTCTGTATTTTGTGGGGACAAAAACTGATTTATTTACTTGAGCACATTACCGCAGATGGTTTTGTGTTTCGGGTAGACATGCGTCTACGCCCTTGGGGTGATGGTTCTGCATTAGCGATTAGTTATGCCGCTTTAGAAAAATATTTAAGTCAGCATGGACGTGAATGGGAACGTTATGCATGGATTAAAGCTCGCATTATAACTGGTGGTAAAGAAGGGCAGGACTTGTTAGAGATGACACGTCCTTTTGTATTCCGTCGTTATGTCGATTACACCGCTTTTGCTGCTATGCGTGACATGAAGGCCATGATTGAGCGTGAAGTTTTACGTCGTCATATTGAGGATGATATTAAACTCGGAGCAGGCGGTATTCGCGAAATTGAGTTTATTGTTCAGGTATTCCAGCTTATTTATGGCGGGTCAAAGCGTGAGCTACAAGACCGTCAGTGCTTGGTCAGTCTAGAGCACATAGGTGATGCAGGTTTATTAGAAAAACAGGCCGTGTTAGAGCTCGAAGATGCTTACCTATTTTTACGCCGTGTTGAACATGCGATTCAAGCACTCAATGATCAGCAAACTCAGTTGCTGCCAGAAGAAGTGGAACAAAGACAACGCATTATAGATACCTTGGGTTTCGCAAGCTGGAATGAATTTATTGATGTGCTTAACGAGAAACGTCAAAAAGTAAAAGTTCAGTTTAAGCAACTGATTGAAGATACTAGCTCTAATGCTGCAACTGAAAATTTTGGACAGTTGGAGCAGCAGTTAGATGAAGTGTTAGATGACAATGCAAAAAATTTGATTCATGAGTTTTGGTATGGACATGCACTTAAAAAACTTCCTTCAAATGCTGTGCAGCGTTTAAAAACGTTTTGGCCTCATTTGATTGAAGCGATTTTGCAGTCCGAACAACCTCAAACAGCACTATTACGTTTAATGCCGCTGATTGAATCAGTCATGCGTCGAACTGTGTATTTAGTCATGCTGATTGAAAGTAAAGGTGCATTGCAACGCTTAGTGAAAATGGCGACTGTGAGCCCATGGATTTGTGAGGAGTTAACGCAATATCCAGTACTGCTGGATGAGTTTTTATCAATGGACTTTGAGTTGCCAAAACGTAAGGACTTAGAAGATTCATTGCGTCAGCAGTTACTTCGTATTGAGATAGATCAAGTCGAAGACCAAATGCGAGCACTCCGCCTCTTTAAAAAGAGCAATGTACTCACGGTTGCTGCAAGTGATGTATTGGCTGAAAGCCCACTCATGAAAGTCTCCGATGCATTAACAGATATTGCTGAAGTGAGTGTTAACGCAACCTTGCATTTAGCTTACCAGACCGTAGCAAAACGTCATGGTTACCCAAAGGATATTGAGGGAAAACGCTGCTCGCTCGACTACAAAGCCTTTGCTGTTATTGGTTATGGCAAAGTGGGGGGTATTGAGCTGGGCTATGGTTCTGACTTGGATCTTGTCTTTATTCACTATTTAGATGAACAAGCCGATACGGATGGAACCAAGTCAATTAGTGGCTTTGAGTTTGCCATGCGTGTTGCGCAAAAGTTCATGTCTCTCATGACCACGCAAACACTCGATGGCCGTGTCTATGAAATTGATACGCGCTTAAGACCTTCAGGGGAAGCTGGTTTATTGGTGACCAGTCTGAAAGCCTATGAACATTATCAGTTGAAAAGTGCATGGCTTTGGGAGCATCAAGCATTAGTTCGTGCGCGTTCTATTGCTGGTGATGAAACCCTCTGCCAAAAATTTGAAATATTTCGCCGCGAGATATTGACTCAATCTAGAGATGAGGCTTATGTTCGTGAGGAAGTGTTGAAAATGCGTCAGAAAATGAAAGACCACTTAGGTTCATCTTCTGAACAAAAAAAACATGGTATTTTTCATTTAAAACAGGACGCAGGTGGTATCGTAGATATCGAATTTATGGCACAGTATGCTGTACTTGCATGGAGCGGGACGAAACCCGATCTCGCCCATTATTCTGATAATGTAAGAATATTAGAAGATGCTGCTAAAGCAGACTGCTTATCCAGTGAAGATGCCACAGCATTAATTCGAGCCTATCTTAGTGAACGTGCCGAAAGCCACCGCTTAGCCCTTGCAAATCAATCCATGCAAGTAAGCGCAGCGGACTGGCGTAGTACCCGTGCGGTCGTTTGCAATTTATGGCAAAGATTAATAGACCCAACCGCCTCGGTTGAGTTGGATAGTGAATGATTTTATAACAATTTGGAGTGTTCCATGAATTTGGCTGATCGTGATGGTTTTATTTGGCAAGATGGAAAATTAATAGATTGGCGTGATGCAAAAATTCACGTTTTAACCCATACTTTACACTACAGTATGGGCGTATTTGAGGGTGTTCGTGCTTATGAAACACCTAAAGGTACTGCGATTTTCCGTCTTCAAGACCACACAAAACGTTTGTTAAATTCAGCAAAAATTTATCAAATGAAAGTACCGTATGACCAAGCAGCGCTTGAACAAGCACAAATCGATGTTGTACGTGAAAATAAATTAGCTTCTTGCTATTTACGTCCGCTTATTTGGATCGGTTCAGAAAAACTTGGCATTGCAGCAACGAATAACACAATTCATGCAGCAGTAGCAGCATGGGCGTGGGGTGCATACCTTGGTGATGAAGCAATGGCGAAAGGTATTCGCGTTAAAACTTCATCATTTACTCACCATCATCCAAACGTGACTATGTGTAAAGCAAAAGCATCTGGTAACTACACCTTGTCAATTCTTGCTCACCAAGAAGTTGCACACTCTGGTTACGATGAAGCAATGCTCATGGATCCACAAGGTTATGTATGCCAAGGTTCTGGTGAAAACGTATTCTTAATTAAAGATGGCGTTTTACATACTCCAGATATCGCTGGTGGTGCACTTGACGGTATTACACGTCAAACTGTGATGACGATTGCTAGAGATCTTGGGTATCAAGTTGTTGAGCGCCGTATTACACGTGACGAATTCTATATTGCAGATGAAGCATTCTTCACTGGTACTGCTGCTGAAGTAACACCAATTCGTGAATACGATGACCGTCAAATCGGTGCAGGCTGCCGTGGTCCAATTACCACTGAAATCCAAAAGACTTTCTTTGATGCAGTTCAAGGTAAAAATCCAAAATATGAACACTGGTTAACTTACGTAAAATAAGTTAATCCGTTAACATGAAAAGGCGAACATTGGTTTCGCCTTTTTATTTTTTGGTTAGGGAGTTTTTATGCATATTGTCTATGTCTCTGATGGTAAAGCAGGGCATCGTTCACAAGCTTTAGGTTTGTTTCAGGCGATGCAAAGACAGCAGACAAATGCAACTTTTGAAGAAGTTTCTATTCATGACTTGCCTATAGGCTCTTTAATCAAAGCACTTTTCTCTTCAGCAAATTTCTTATTTAAACAAGCGCCCGATTTTATATTTGGGGTGGGAAGTCATACGCACTTTCGTGTCTGGTTACTCGGTAAAATTTTTAAAAAGGCTAAGACTATTATTTTAATGAAGCCAAATTTACCTATTGCTTGGTTCGACTGTGCTGTGATTCCAGAGCATGATGGTATTCCTGCAAATGGTCGCGTCATTGTTACACGTGGCGCCCTCAATCCAATCTGTAATGAAAACCGCCATCAAGCTTCAAGAATTTTAATCGCATTGGGTGGCTCATCTAAACGTCATCAATGGAACCAAGAGAAAGTATTATTGAGTGTTCAACAAATTGTTGAGAATAATCCAGACTCCGAAATTGTTCTGACAACTTCACGACGAACCCCAGACGGTTTTATTGATATTTTAAAGCAACAAAGCTTTGCCAGAAAATTACAGATATATCCAGTTGAGCAAACACCTCAAGGCTGGATTTTTGAAGAAATGCAAAAAGCAGAAGCAGTGTGGGTAACAGAAGATAGTGTGTCTATGATTTTTGAGGCGCTTACTGCTGGTTGCCGAGTCGGTGTGATTGCAATGGATCGCATCAAACAAGATCGTATTACCAATGCAGTTGATATGTTGCTACAGAACAAGCTCATAACAAATGCATTTGTTATCAATTTGCTTCCTGAAGCACAGGTCTTTCAGGAAGCAGATCGGGTCGTGCATCAATTCACTAAATGACATTGGTCATCATCATAACCTGTATCATAGTTAACCGTTTCTGATGTAGCTAAAACCTCTCTTGGATAGGTTTTATATTTTGAATTAAATAAAGATTTATCTTGAGAAATAGTTTTACAGTGAATACCTCTCATATCTAAGAGGGTGGGCAATATATTAATTGAGCTAATTGCACTGCTTTGTTCTTGCGAAAGAATATTCGCCATTTGTGGATTGTGCTGTTTCCAAGAGCTTGAACTCCACATAATTAAAGGAACATCGAAATTATTTTTCATATCTAAATGTAATGAGCTATTTTCTCTACATTCTCCAAGATTCAAGCCATGGTCAGAGGTGTAAATTAAATTGGCGTCCACGTTGGTTGCTTTTAATTTTTGGATGACTTCGTTGAGCAGATAGTCTGTATAAAGTACCGTATTGTCATAGGTATCTTGGAATTTATTAAATTGCTGTGGATAGCGTTTTGCAAAATCTGCATGTGAACCATAAAGATGCAAAACAATGAATTTATGTGGTGTTTTTTCTGCCAATGCTCGATCAAATGATTTGAGTAGCTCTGCATCATAATGCGTTTCGAGTGATGCTGAATATGAATGTTGTGTCAAAAAATGCGTTTCTTGAGCAGAAGATGCGTAGGCTGAAACTAGAGAATCATATTCACCATATTGAGATTGTGCGCTAAACCAATAAGTTTTATAACCTGCTGCATTGAAGGCATTCACAATAGATGGGCTTAAATTATCAGTACCGTTTAGCTTACCTGTTAATAAGGTAGGTACAGACTTACTGGTCATATAAGAGCCTGAAATCGTATTATTAAATAACCATAAATCTTGTTTATATTTTGCTAGATAAGGCGTCGTATTGTTTTTTGCATAGCCAAATAAACTTAAACGATCACGTCGAGCACTTTCACCAATAACCAGTACCGTAGTGGTAGGGCGAGTTTCCTTGACTTGTGTACATTCAATCTTATTTTGTGTTGCTATAAAGTCTTTTACACGGTCTACCTCAAGGCTCGCTGCAGGTAAGCCAAGAAGTAAATTTAAAGGATAAGATTGTTTAAAATGACGATAGATATTTAAAAAACCTTGCTCATGGTCAGGTGCTTTAAAGTAGCGTTGAATAGGTGAAAAGATGAGACATAAGGCTAAAATACGTAGCCATATTGGGGTTTTTAGTCTTTGATTTGGAATAAAATAATAAAAGAAAACCAGAGGGACGATATACGCAATAATTAAACTAATTGCTAAAGGAAAATCTAATGTGGATAAATAAACTTTACCTTCAGTTGTCGAGCTTCCTAAAATGGTAAGCCATACTGATATTTCAGTTGGAGCGTTATAGGTAATTTCGTAATAGAGCGCAAAAGGGCTTAAGAGATAAATAGGTAAGCTAAGCCAGAAAAAACGGCGATAATGATAAATTAAAAAAACGAAAAAAATAAGCGGATACAAAGCCTTGAGAAAGCCATCACCCGAAATAATGCACGATGGAACAAGGAGCATAAAGCAATAAAGAAAGAACCATAACTTTCCTGTCTTGAATTGAAAAATCACGCTAAGCTGTTCCAAGTGTAAAAGCGCGATATCATCCTATATTTTGATAACAGGGTCTACATAAAATCAGGCATGATATAATATTTTAGTTCATCTCCAGAATTGATGGAATTATAGAGTTTAGAATGAAAATATTGCATATCGCAAATTTTGGCTTTAATAAACAAGGCGCGCATTTTTACTGCACAGACCGTAAAATTTCTGCCGGATTAATTGAAAATGGCCATTTCGTTTATGATTTTAGTTTTCGTGATATGGCTCGAATGGGTACCATTTTTAAAACAAAAAAACTGGGTGCCAATTGGGCCAATAAAGAAGTCTTAAAAGTCGTTAATAACATTGAACCTGACTTAGTCCTTATTGGTCATAGTGACTTGATGAGTCCGGATGTTCTAAGACAAATTAAAGAATCTTATCCCCATACTAAAATTGCATTTTGGTATGTTGACCCACTTTATCTAGAAAACAAACTTGGCTTTGTAAAAGCATTCTCGCCGTATTTAGATGCTATTTTCTGTACAACAGGCGGTGAGTATCTACAGAAGTTAAAGCAACCTCATTTAAGCGTAGCCTATTTACCTAATGTGGGTCATCGCAATGTAGAAACATTACAGCAGTTCTCAAACTCTAAAACTGACAAAACTTTTATTTTCTGTGGTGTAGTCTACAAAGAACCTGAGCGTGAAAAATTCTTAAAGGACTTGGCAGATGCTCTGCAAAAAGGTCATGTGAACTACCAATATTATGGTTGTTTTGAGCAAATAGGTGTTTATGGTAAAGCGTATTATAAAGTTCTGTCTGAAACAAAAATGGGACTCAATTATTCACGCCGTAATGATGTAACCTTGTATAGTTCTGACCGTATTGTACAACTAACTGGTAATGGTTTACTCACCTTTAGCCCAAGAATTCCGGGCTTTGAGAAGCTCTATACTGAGCAGGAAGTGGTTTACTTTGATGATCAGTTCGACTTGGCCAAGAAGATCCAATTCTTTGATCAAAACCCAGATCAGGCTGAAAAAATAGCGAAAGAGGGTTGGGAGAAAACACGTAAATCTTTCAATGCTAAGCGCATCACCCAGTTCATGGTTGAAGTGACATTTAAGCAGCCCCTTTCAGAAAATTATGAATGGTCACATGAGGTTTATGCATGATGTGGTTTTTGTACGTTGCGGTAGGCCTCATAGCACTTGCTGCATTGTTATATGTGCTAGGTAATTATACTTTTTGGCTTCCTTTTCGTTCGAATAAACTACCACGCATTGTGATGTTGCATCAGGTTACCCCTAAAGATGCGGCCTCTGGCATGAACATGCCGCCTGATAAGTTTGAACAACTCTTAAAGTTGTTGACGCGTAAAGGTGCTACTTTTTGTTATGTCTCTGAGCTTGAACAATACCGCAATCAAAAAAATGTCGTTGCTTTAAGTTTTGACGATGGCTTTATGGATAATTATCTTTATGCCTATCCCTTACTTAAAAAATATAATGCAAAGGCAACTATTTATTTGGCGACGCAAATTGAAGGAATCGAAAAGCTAACTCATGAACAAATCCATGAAATGGCGAATTCTGGTTTGATTGAGTTTGGTGCACATACACAACATCATGTGAACCTACTTAAACTTGATGATCAAACTGCTTATGATGAGATGCTTCAATCTAAACGTGACGTTGAAGCATTAGTTGGGAAATGCCCGAGCTTTGCTTATCCATTTGGTCGTTTTAACGAAAAGCACCAAAAAATGGCGCAAGAGATTGGCTTTAAAAACGCTGTATCGACACGTAAAAAAATCGAAGCGTATGAACCTGTTAATCAATTTAATATTCCACGTGTCAGCACGCATGGTGCCATGAATGCTTTACAGATGCGTATCGCCCTTGCTAAAGGACGTTATAAGTTATGAATAAAATTCCATGTAGTGTCTATATTGTCACTTTAAATTGTAGTGCTTGGTTAGAGCGAACTTTGCAAAGTGTTTGTGAGTTTGATGAAGTTATTATTTTAGACTCTGGCAGTACTGATAATACTTATGAAATTGCAGAGCAGTTTGAAAATACCCAAATTTCTCATCAAGACTGGCAAGGCTATGCTGGGCAAAAAAGCTTGGCTTTGGCAAAGTGCCATAATGATTGGGTGCTTAACTTAGATGGTGATGAAGTTTTGTCGGAAGAGTTAAAACAAGAAATTGTTGAGACTATTCAACAGAATAAACTTGATGCACTCATCACACCGATTAATGATGTTTTTTTAGGTGTTCCTAACAGTAAACACACTAAAAAACATGCAAAAGTACGTTTTTTCCGAAAATCCAAAGGCCATTATGATCTTGCCAATAAAGTCCATGAAAATGTGATTGTGGATGGTGAATCTCAGCGTGCTCAACATGATATTTATCATTATGGCGAGTCGAGCATTTTCGTAAAAGTCGAAAAAAACAACCAATATTCAAATCTCAAAGCATTAGAGAAATATCAAAAAGGAAAGTCGCCAAGCATTGCAAAATTAGTTTTGGTCATGCCAGTGACTTTTCTAAAGTCTTACTTTATTCGCCGTAGTTTCTTAAATGGTTGGCGTGGTTTTGTAAACAGTATGATTAACGCGTTTTATGCTTTTCTAAAAGAAGCCAAGTTGTTTGAACAGACTATGAATAAAGATAAAAATAAGTAGGCAAGCTATGAAAATTGTTCAGATTATGGCAACAGATGGTGGAAAGATTGGTGGTCTAGAAAAGCATACTTTTCAACTTTGTGCAGAATTATCAGCCAAGCAAGAAGTTCATTTGTTTTTAGACTTAAACTATCGAAATGCAATACCTCAATTAGAACATCTTCATTGTCATTATTTTGATTTTTCTAAAGGAAGAATGAATATCAGTCTTCTTTATTCACTTTTTAAAGAAATTAAAAAAATTACTCCAGATATTGTCCATGCGCAAGGCGGAAAAGCATCAAAAATGTTGAGTTTTCTTCTGCCTTTTTTAAGAGTTCCAAGTGTGGCAACCATTCATGGTATGAAAAATAACATGCGTAGTTATCGTCATTTTAATGAGGTAATTACTGTAAGTCAGGCGGTAGCAGATAAAGTTAGTGAATATCGACCAGTTCATGTTGTTTATAATGGTGTTGCTCAGGAAAAAAGATTGACTGGTGATATATCCAGAACAACTCTAAAAAAAGCCCTCGCCATCGGTCGATTAGATCCAGTAAAAGGTTTTGATCAACTTATAGAAGCATGGCAAGGGTTTGAAGTTCAGCTAGAAATATTGGGTGAAGGGCCAGAGCATGAACGTTTAAGTCAGTTAATTAAAGATCTTCATTTACAAGATAAAATTAAATTAGTGGGTTATCAGCCAGATATTTATCCATACCTGGCCGCAAGTGATTTAGTAGTGGTATCTTCCTTAAAAGAAGGAGGCCCTTTAATTGTTGCGGAAGCTTTATTGGTAAATAAACCTGTAATTGCCACCGATGTTGGTATGGTAAGAGAGTTTATTCCAGAGAAATATATTGCAAAAGATAATACCGTATTAGAGATTAAAAAATTAATTGGAGTTGCTATTGAAAACTTTGAGCATGTCCAGCGTGACTTTGAGCCTGCTTTTAATAAAGCTAAGGATGAATTATCTTTAAAAGCAATGGTTAATAAAACACTAGATATTTATAAATTAGCGTTGAGATAACAACGCTAATTATCTTTTTTTGTCAAACGGATCGCATCCACAACAACGAAGTTTGAATGTACATCAATAGTGTGACATCCATCATCATCTTTGTTCCATTCAGGGTATACTGTCTCGTACAGTCTTTCCTCATATTCCTTTGGATTTAGTTTTATAATTTCCTTAAGCTCAATATGTCCACCATATCGCTTTAGAGAGTCTTGACTAGGACGGACAAGTTTATTCTGATAGAAAAAAGGTTTTCCAGCCATCCTATATTGAATTTTTCCTTTACATACTGGGTTCATAGGATGTTCTTGCCAGTTTGGTTTTAAAATATCTTCGGTAAAGAAAATATCTAAGCGATCACCAAATTTCTTACAATCACGACGCGTTGAAGTAAAAAGATACCATAAGCCTTCATGATAAAAAGGTGTGCTATCGACTGCTTCAATATTTTCAATAAGATTCGAATGCTTTTCCCATTTCAGCGGAAAATCAGTACATTTCCACAGTTCGATTGTTTTGTTGCTAAAAGTCTCTGGCACCATGTACCACGTATTATCTATTTTAAATACGCAAGGATAAGATAGATGGTAGTCGAGCTTTAAAATAGTTTCAGGTGGTGTGTAGGTTCCATCTTTAAAGACTTCTAAAACAGAGAGAAAACCGACAGGATGTTCGTCATCCACTTCTTCAAAAAAAATAAAATGCCGACCATTTTCATAAGCATAAAAACTATCTGCAAATGTAAATTTTTTAGGGGAGTGGATCTCAAAGAGAGAATCTAATTGCTCAAGTGTTGTAAAAGGTTGTTCTAACCAGCCAAAACGCATATACCAATGAGAGTCAAAAGTTTTCGCTTTCTTTGTTTGCTGGTACTTGTACCATTTTTTTTGGATTAGGCGATTTAGCATTAAATTTTACACTCGATATAACTATAATTAGATAGACTATCCCTGACTCATTTTAACATTTGAATGAAATGAAAAAATATTTAATCAGTATTGAATCTACGAATAGTGAACGTTTAAAAAAGTTGTACTCTCAAGCAACATTTTACAAATATCGTGATGAATTTAAGCAATTTGGGGTTATAGGTAAAAATTTAAGTGTTAGTGAGTATTTTCAACAGGGCGTAGCAGGCAAGAAAAAACCAATGACGCCTGGTGAACTTGGTTGTGCAATGTCACATATTGCTGCATTAAAAGATTTTTTAAATTCTGATGAAGAATATGCCATTATTTTTGAAGATGATGTGATTGAACGTTTTGAAATTGATTTCCAAGATTTAGAAAAAAGCATTCGCTCTTTGAACTTGGGCCCTTGCTTTTTCCTAAGCTTGGGCGGTATTCAAATGAAAATATGCAATCGTGTTCGTGGAAATTTTTTGTCTGAAGAATTATTTAACCAAAAAGTTTTAAAAGTTGATTACGACTATCTTGAAAAGCTTGCCTATGCTTATGCCTATGTTGTAGATCGTAAAATGGCTCAAATGTTGGTTGATTATCATCAACCGATAAAAATTTATGACCATTGGCAAGATCTTGTGGGAAGAGGGGATTTTAGTTTTTATGTCAGCTTTTTATTCGATCATCCAATCATTGAAAATAATGATGCGTTAAGTTATCTAGAAAAGGAAAGAAGCTTAATCACGCCACCTTCACAAGATGACAGTGATTTATTGCGTTACTTAAGAGTTAAATTAAAGAAATATATACTTAATAAATATATAATTTAGCCGTTTTTTTTTAGTTTTATTATTAATTTTATGATTAAGCAAAAAAATATTATTATCGGGTCAGCAACTGGTTACAGTACTGACCTCATCTCCTCTTTTGTGTATTCTTTAGAAAAGACAGACTTTGATGGCATATTGGCTTTAATTATCTATAAAGAGCAACTGACAGAGTTTGTGAATGCATTCTCAGATATCAAAGGTTTTAAAATTGAGTTTAAAATTTCAACTATTGGGAAGTTTAAATCAAAGTCAAAATATTCTGGTCTTTATAAATTCAAGTTGGTAAAAAATCTTTTTAAAAAAATTATTAGCTTAAGTGTAAATGAAGCAATTCCCGATTCAAAGATTCGAGCTCTTAAAATTACAGGTTATCCGCATGTAAGCCGTTTTTTTGAATATAAAGAAATTATAGAAAGCCATTCTGATGCTTCACATGTATTGCTTAGCGATGTTCGAGATGTTTTCTTTCAAAGTAATCCTTTCAAAAATCTCGGCAAGGGTCTCTTTGTAGGCATGGAAAATCCGGATTTCACCATAGGTACAGAGCAATACAATCGAAAATGGATCTTGGATGCATATGGAGAGAGTTTTTATAATATTGCAAAAGATGAGCAAGTCTCTTGTTCAGGTGTCACTATTGGTGATCATGAATCAATCAGAGTCTATATCGGGAAGATGATTGAAGAGTTCTGCAAACAGCCATATCAAAAAATGTCTGAAAGAATTTATGATCAAGCCATGCATAATAAATTATTAATTAATAAAGAATTAGCTGGTGTAACTCGCTGTCAGCCATTTGAATCTATTATCGTAACTCTTGGGTTATACCCTATAGACCAAATTGCAGTTAATGATCAAGGATTTATTATTAATCATAATCAAGAAATTATTCCGATTGTCCATCAGCATGATAGACATCCGGATCTACTTAAGTTATGTGAAGGCTATATTGGAAAGTAGATTTAGAGCTATATAAATCTTACAAAGGGAAGCGGATATTAATTTTTATCCGCATTTCCTTTAAGCACCATATAAATTAGGGCAACAAAAATAAGTAATGCACCTGCTAAGCTACTGATACAGAAATAAAGAATACGTTGATTAGTGTTTAAATTAAATAATTCATGAGAAAGGATATAGCGCATGAAGAACCATTGCGCGAGAGAGAACACAATCACGACTAAAGCATGTCGACGGACGTCAGGACGCATTGCCATAATCAATTACCATGGGAGAAAAGAGCAGTTATTATGCCATTTGCCTCCCGCCATCTCAATAGAGTCAGAATTAACGAAATTGTTTAGAAAAAATAAAAATATGAAGGAATTGTGAACTTTTATTAACATTAATAAATAGTAAAATCCCTTTTGTTTACCAATACTTTGATTACCTTGTTAATTTTAGCTTGGGGAGAGTAATGCAGCCTATAGATTTTGTACTGATTTGGGTAGACTCAACTGATACTAGATGGCAGCAAGATTATATATTTTATAAATCTAAAGAAACAAATATACAGGTATCCGAGCTTAGTGATGAGTGCCGTTATCGGGATTGGGATAATCTTCAGTACTGGTTTAGATCTGTTGAAAAATTCTGTCCTTGGGTACGAAAAATTCACCTGGTAACTTGTGGTCATTTCCCTGAATTTTTAGTAGAAAATCATCCTAAATTGAATTTGGTAACACACGATCAAATTATAGATTCAGATTGTTTACCAACATTTAATTCTCATGCTATTGAAATTAATATCCATAAAATAGAAGGCCTTGCAGAACATTTTGTCTATTTTAATGATGATACTTTTATTAATCGACCATTAGAGCCTGAATTTTTCTTTCAAAATGGTTTGCCTTGTGATGGTATTCGATTACAGCCCTTGATGGTGGTCGGAGGGGAGAACTTTTTAGGTGCAGTTGCCTTAACTGATGTCGCCATTATCAATAAATATTTTGATAAGAGAAAACTATTTAGAAATCATCCTTATGCTCTTTTTAATCATCGATATCCGATGAGTAATAACTGGGATAATTTTTTAAGCTTATATAATCGAAAATTTTCAAGTTTTTATAGTATGCATTTACCTCAACCATTTTTGAAGTCAGTGTTTGAAGAGGTTTGGGTAAAAGAAGAAAGCTACTTGAAAGAGGTATCAAGTCATCGTTTTAGACAACCTTTAGATGTTAACCAATATTTGTTTAGGCTTTGGCAATTATGTTCTGCGCGTTTTTACCCAGTAAATATATTTGAGCGTGGCCAAAATTTTAATTTAAGAATGCAAAATCTTCCTGAAATTAATCATGTGATTAAGAATGAACAACTTCCGCAGATTTGTTTAAATGATGATGAGCACGTGGTCGATTTTGAAAAACTAAAAAAAGAAATTATTCAGATTTTTGAACAAAAATTTAATACGGTCTCAAGTTTTGAAAAAGAAGTATCTCATTAAAATAATTCAATAAAAAACCCTGCTTATGCAGGGTTTTTTAATTTGAAAATCTAAAAATTATTTAGATTCTTCAGCTTTTGGCTTTTCACGTAAGCGGATGCCCAAGTCACGAAGTTGATTTGCTTCAACAGGAGCAGGTGCTTGAGTAAGTGGACATTCAGCAGTTTTCGTTTTAGGGAATGCAATCACGTCACGAATTGAAGTCGCGCCAGTCATAAGCATCACTAAACGGTCAAGACCAAATGCCAAACCACCGTGAGGAGGAGCACCGTAACGAAGTGCGTTAAGCAAGAAGCTAAATTTCTCTTCTGCTTCTTCATCAGAGATACCAAGCGCTTCAAAAATCGCTTTTTGCATTTCTAATGTGTAAATACGAAGTGAACCACCACCAACTTCAGTACCGTTCAATACCATGTCGTAAGCAACAGAAAGTGCTTCACCTGGATTGCTCTTCACGTCTTCTACGCTAGATTTAGGTAGCGTGAATGGGTGGTGAACTGAAGTCCATTTGCCATCGTCAGTTTCTTCGAACATTGGGAAGTCAACAACCCAAAGTGGAGCCCACTCACAAGTTGAAAGGTTCAAGTCATGACCAATTTTGACGCGTAGTGCGCCCATTGCATCGTTTACAACTTTAGCTTTATCTGCACCGAAGAATACGATATCGCCATCTTGTGCACCGACACGGTCCAACAATTCAAGTACGATCGGTTCAATGAATTTCACGATTGGAGATTGAAGACCTTCAATTCCTTTAGCGAGTTCATTAACTTTGATGTAAGCCAAACCTTTTGCACCATAGATGCCAACGAATTTGGTGTATTCATCGATTGCACTACGTGGCAATGATGCTGCACCTGGAACACGTAAGGCAACGATACGACCTTTAGGATCTTTTGCAGGACCAGCAAATACTTTGAACTCTACTTCTTGCATTAAGTCTGCAACGTCAACGAGTTTCAACGGAATACGCAAATCTGGTTTGTCAGATGCATAGTCACGCATAGCTTCGCTATATGGCATACGGCGGAATTTTTCAAATTTTACGCCAAGCAATTCGTTAAACAGTTTAACAGTCATGCCTTCCATCAAATCCATGATTTCATCGTCATTTAAGAACGATGTTTCAATGTCGATTTGAGTGAATTCTGGCTGACGGTCAGCACGTAAGTCTTCATCACGGAAACATTTCGCGATTTGGTAGTAACGATCGATACCACCCACCATCAATAATTGTTTAAACAATTGAGGTGATTGTGGAAGTGCGTAGAAGCTACCATTTTGTACACGACTTGGTACTAAATAGTCACGTGCACCTTCAGGAGTTGCACGAGTTAAAATTGGAGTTTCAACATCTAAGAAACCGTGATCATCTAAATAGTTACGGATCAGGTTCGTTACTTTAGAACGGAAACGTAAACGATCTAACATTTCTGGACGACGGATGTCCAAGAAACGGTATTTTAAACGGTGTTCTTCTGACACGTTGATGGTGTCATCATTTAATGGGAATGGCGGAGTTTCAGAAGCAGCAAGAACTTCGATTTCTTTGCCTAAAACTTCGATTTGACCACTCACCATATTTGAGTTTTCAGTACCTTCATAACGGCGACGAACACGACCTGTAATTTTTAATACATATTCAGAGCGTGCTTTATCTGCAGTTGCAAATGCTTCTGGAGTATCTGGGTCAATAACCACTTGAACGAGACCATCACGGTCACGCATATCAAGGAAAATAACACCGCCATGGTCACGGCGACGATGTACCCAACCGCATAATGTAACGGTTTGGTCGATTTGGGCTTCAGTTAAAGAGCCGCAGTAATGAGTTCGCATCATGATGAAGATTATCCAAACTATATTGGCTGAAAAGACGGATGCGTAAACCGCGCACCGTCAAAAAAGTAAGTTTTCGATTATGCCCTGTTGAATGGCATGCGACAAGAACTAGATCAAAAAACAGCTATAATTTAGCTAAAAATGAGCAATTTGGCAGCAAGTTTACCTATTAGCCCATTCTTTGTTGTCTATCTAAAAACAAGAATAATAAGCATCCTAAACTAAAAGTACTTAACCAGCCTTGCATGAACTCATTAATAGATCGGCCAGTAAAATAATAGGTATCTGTGTGCCAAACTTCATGAGGAATGTAACGGGCATAATCCCAAAGTGAAAATAAGCCTAGAAGTGTAGATAGGATAAACAGACACCATGCAAATTTTTTAATTTTTTTACTCACTTTCCAGTGCTGTTTATGAATTCGATAATAGTGAATACACATCCAGCCTAAAAACGGTAATGCAAGAGCCGAGGAACCAAGTTGAAGAAGGCGGTGCAATGGATAAGGTCGGCCAAATAAATGAACCGTTTTTGATAAAACGTCTTGGAATATAAAAGTTCTAAAGTCAGAGTGGGTCAGACCATCCCAAATAAGATGAGTGGCAATACCGATAATAAGTGCGAATATAATTCCAATAAAAAAGTAGATAAAACGTTTAAAAGAGTCTAATTTCAAATCATGCTGAATACCAAAAAAACGGTAAACAACAGGCCGATAAAGTAAATACCAAATAACACAAAATAATAAGCCTAATGCAAGGTTTGGGTAGAGTAAGCCTTTCCATTGATGAGTCAACATACCTGACTGGACTGTAAATAAGCGGTAAAGGTCAGGTGTCATGCTACCAATTGCAAGCGCAGCAATAGGCAGTTTGTTTCGGCTTAATTTAGAAATAGGTGGTGCGATAACAGCATGAGAGATTGTAAAAGGCATTGGAAAAAGAAGCTTCTCACATCATCAAAAACAATGAGTCTAACGAAACATGCTTTTGACTAATGTTTTTTATTGCAAAACGTTTGGAATGTTATAATATAACAAAAAAATATGGGTCATTAACTATGCAGCTCAAAACACAGCTTTTTGTTCTCTCATTATTATCATTTTCTATTCAGCAAGTGATGGCAGCGGATGAGATAAATACCAAGGAAGAGCAACCTGCCGAATTGGCGACAATTAAGGTTAAAGCAGAACCTACAGCACCAGCTAACAACACGTCTTTGACTGAAGGGGCAACGAGTATTGGTAATGCCTTAAATGGTCAGGCAGGGATTTATTCTGCTCAATATACGGGAGGGGCGAGTCGTCCTGTTATTCGTGGTCAAGATGGTACACGTGTCAAGATTGTGCAAAATGGTGGCGATGTAATGGATGTTTCATCTGTATCGCCAGACCATGCTGTTACGGTTGATCCAAACTCTGCTCAAGATATTCAGATATTAAATGGCGCTGAAGCATTACTATATGGTGCAGGCTCAGTCGGGGGGCTGGTGAATGTTGTTGATGAAAAAATCCCAACCGCCATGCCAGAAAAAGGCTATCAAGGAAAAGCTGGTGTTCGCTACAACTCAGGTAGCGATGAGTTACTTTATTCAGGGCAAGCGACAGTCGGTTTAGGTGATCATGTTGCGCTACGTGTTGGTGGTTTAAAGCGCGATGCCAATGACTATATCTTGCCTAAAGATTTACAAACAGATGAGCGTCGTCAGGACAGCACTTTTGCCGATTCTAAAAATTACAACGCTGGATTGTCTTGGATTGGGGACCGTGGATTTATCGGTGCATCATTTAGTCAGCGACATGATCAATATGGTATTCCTGCTGATAATGAGCTTTTTAGTTCTTGTGGGCGTGAGGGATTGCATCTTGTGTGTGGAACTGGTGACCCATCAACCGATCATGAACACGATGCTTCATGGATTAATCTCAAAGAAAAGCGTTATGACTTAAAAGGGGAATTAAAAGACCCGTTTGCAGGTTTTTCCAAAGTTGCAGCGCAAGCGAGCTATACCGATTATCAGCATGAAGAAATGCATAAGACTGATGTCGGCACAACCTTTAAAAGCAAAGGTATAGATAGCCGAGTCACGTTAGAAAATAATGCTTGGGCAGGTTGGACAGGACAAATTGGGGCGCAATATACCCAACAGAAACTAAATATTGTTGGTGATGAGTCCATTATGGACCCAAGCAAAACCCAGCGTTATAGTGTATTTGGTTTGCAACAAAAACAAATCAATAACGTCAATCTTGCTGTTTCTTCACGTATTGATCATCAAACCATCGACATTGAGTCAGATCAAAAGAATTATACAGGTACCGGATATTCGGTTGCTGGTACAGCAAGCTGGGAATTTATTCCGCAGTACAAATTGTCCCTCACAACGTCACACCAAGAACGTCTGCCATTTGCTCAAGAGTTATATTCAGACGGTGTTCATATGGCGACCAATACCTATGAACTGGGTAATGATAACCTGAAAAAAGAACGCTCAAATAACGTTGAGTTGGGTTTACACTTTGATAATGACCTCTTGAAATACAACGTAAGTGTGTTCCATAACCGTTTTGATAATTTCATTTATGCCAATACCTTGGATGATTACAAAGGTTTCCGCCTCATTGAATATAGTCAAGATGCAGCGAAATTTTATGGTGTTGATGCTGACTTAAGCTATCAAATTTCACCTGTATATAATTTAGGGTTATTTGGTGACTATGTGCGCGGTAAAATCGATAACGAAAATGCACCACGTATACCAGGTGGTCGTTTAGGAACTAAAGTTAAAGCAAATTTTGGCGATGGCTGGGATGGTTCTGCTGAGTATTATCATGTGTTTAAACAAGATGATATTGCTAATTATGAAACCAAAGGACAAAGTTATAACATGGTGAACTTAGGTGTTGGTTATAACGGAAAATATGGCAATGTTGGCGATTATCGTGTGTTCTTAAATGCCAATAACTTGTTAGATAGCAAGATTTATCAACATGAGTCTTTCCTTGCAAATGTTCCCCAAGTCGGCCGTAATTTTACTGTTGGTGTAAATTTTAGCTTTTAATTTTTTCACGTAAAACTTATTGAAAAATCAAAACATAAGCTCTAGCCTTAATTCATTAGGCTAGAGCTTTTTCTGTTTATATGCGTATCTTCCAACGAATCCATCAAAAATTAAACTGGTCAGGTCGACGTTACATGGCAGTCATATTGAGTATTTTGGTGATCGGGTATATTGCTTCGGCAATTTACCATACTGTAAAACCGCTTCCGAAAGGACTGAATTTTACGGGACAGCTTCGCCATGCCAATGTGAAATTTTTGGCAGATCAAACCTATCTGGATGCGCAAGGAAAACAGCAGCTCGATCAACATATCTTTAAAGAAGTGTTTGAACTGATTGATGAAGCCCAAACCACCATTGTTATGGATATGTTCCTATTTAATCAGGACGTGGGCGAGTCTAAAGTTAAGCAATTGCCTTTAATGCAACAATTGACAGATGCCTTGATCGCAAAGCATCGTCAAAATCCTCAGATGCAAATTGTATTAATTACAGATCCAATTAATTCGGTTTATGGTGGTTTGGCTCCAGAACATTACCGCCAATTGCGTCAGGCTGGGGTGGATGTGATTGAAACAGATTTAAAACCCTTGCGTGCATCTAATCCACTTTGGTCAGGCTTTTGGTATATTTGTTGTCAAAATATTGGAAATAATCCTGAAAAGGGTTGGTTGAATAACCCGTTTGGTCAAGGAAAAGTGACTTTACGGAGTTATCTGTCATTACTCAACTTCAAAGCTAATCACCGCAAGACATTAGTAGTCGATACCGATGCAGGTTGGAAAAGCTTAGTCACTTCTGCCAATCCACATGATGGTAGTTCTCACCATAGCAACGTAGCTTTGGTGGTAGATGGACCTACTGCAATTGATCTATTAAAAACAGAGCAAACCGTTGCACAAATGTCACAAGGGGCGAGTCCAGTTGTGATTATGGGTGGTCTTAATGAAGATAAAAGCTTGCCACAGGTTCAGGTACTAACTGAAAAAGCAATTTATGAGTCTGTATTAAATTTGGTGGAGACGGCTGGGCCACAAGAACATCTAGATATTGCAATGTTTTATCTCTCTGAGCGCAAAATTATTGAGGCTTTAAAACAGGCACAACAGCGCGGAGTCAAAATCCGTATGATTCTAGATCCGAATAAGGACGCTTTTGGCTTGGAGAAAAACGGAATTCCTAATCGACAGGTCGCTTCCGAGCTTCATGCAGTAGGTATTCCAATTCGTTGGTGCGATACGCATGGTGAACAGTGCCATAGTAAAATGTTATTAAAATACAATAATCAACAAGCAGAATTAATTTTAGGTTCAGCTAATTTAACTGCACGTAACTTAAAAAACTATAATCTTGAAACGGATATGCGCGTGATCGGCTCAGTTCAGGCGCCAGTATTTAAAGATGCAGCTCAGTATTTCGATTCTTCTTGGGATAATCGTAATGCACGTCAAATGACGGTGGATTATTCAAAATATGCAGACGAGTCTAAAGTGAAGTATTGGATTTATCGTTTTATGGAATGGTCAGGTTTGTCGACTTTCTAACCTTAGCTTTATATAAAGCTTGAGGTTATATCTTCACGACAGAGTCTTGCTTAGTTTGGTTCTAAATTTGGAACTTATTCATTGCCGTGATTTTGTACAAAATTAGCAAGGTGATTGGCGACATGGATGTTGCCGTTTCACTGTGTTGCAGGGAAGCAACATCAGTGAAACAAAGGTTTTTGTCACTTTTGACCTTTCAAAAGTGAGGCATACGCCTATACAAAAGACATTAGAACATTACTGTAAGTATAGGCTGTGCCATAAGTCCGATTTAAGGCGCAGGCGGAATCAATTGATCCAAAGCTTTATCATCTAACTTTTCTATTTCACTCAAATCAGTCTTAATTTTCCACTGCGACTCATCATCGACTGGATTTGGTAAACGTGCTTCAAGCCAATCACAAACCACATCTGGGTTAAACTCAGGATGATTACACTGAATAATCCACGATAAAAAATCTTTTGCCTCACCATTCATATATGGAGGAGGAGACACAGGAAAAAATAGAGTTGGTAGACGTTCATTCGTCGATAGGTAATTTAAAACATGGCCGAGTTCTTGTACGGTTTGCCATGCAAGTGGGTGTTCTACATCAATACTGAACTTAAACCACCAAGCGTGTTCGCCATCTGCTCCATGTGCCATGATACGGGCTTCTTGTACACTTGGAACTTTGCAGAAAAATTGATGAAGACGTTCAAAACTGATTTCAGACACAGCAATTGACCTAGCTTAGAAAATGCTAATGGTAGCACAGATACAGATTCTTCATATTTTCTTTATAGTCATTACAAACAATATCAATCAAGCCCTTTTTATTCATGGTTTCTCCTTGACTCTCTTTTAATCTAGCTCTATATCAAGACAAAAGGGATGCACCATGAAAAAGCCAATCGTTCTTGTACTTTCAACTTTAATGTTGGGTATATCTGCTACTGCGATGGCGGATTCAAATAATCGCTGGGATGATTATCACGGTAGAGATAATCGACACTATGAACAGCGCTACGATCACCGTTATGACCACCGCGATGAACACAGAGCGCCAGGTTGGGCTAATGCGAACCGTGGACATGAATATGTCGTAATCAAGCGAGGGGAGCGTATTCCTGTAGAATACCGTGATAACCGTTACTTTGTTTCAGACTGGCGTGCACACCGTTTATATGAGCCACCACGTGGATATCACTGGGTGAAAACGCCGAATCAATATTTATTAGTAGATTCACACCACCAAGTGTACCGTGTTCGTTAAGTCTTAAATATAGAATATAGATTAGAAAAAAGGTCTCAATTTGAGGCCTTTTTTATGCTAATTCATCATCTTGAGGTTGAGGTTTTTTTAACGATGTAGTTGTTTTTGAGTGTTTTTCTTTCATTACCGATGGATAATGCCATGAAGCAAAACGAACCACTAAAATGGAAATCGCTAAAATTAGAATTGAACCTGTAATAATCACCTGATCGATATCTGCTTTATGGTTATGTTGGATATCCGAGATAAGTAAACGTGTTAAGGCAGTAATTGCCACATAAATAAGAAACCGAACAGGCATATGATTGGTTTTAAAATAAATTCCCACCATTGCGCCGAGTTCGAGATAAATAAATAGCAATAAAATGTCATCAATTGATGCATATTTTTTGACAGTTAAAATTTCAAAAACCGTATGTGCAGCAGACCATGCAACCATACAGCCGATAATGAATAAAGCCAAATAATGAAAAGCCTCAACAGCATAGTGTCCAAATCGGTCGAGCGTTCTTTCAAACTTTTTAGGATCAGGCATAGTAAGATCTTTTTTTGATATGAATATGCTTAGAAATTAAACAAGTTTTATGCCAATAGAAATAGTAGATACAAAATAAAAACGCCTGATCAATCAGGCGTTTTTTATGAAAAATCTTAATTATGCTTGGTTAGTAAAGTAGTCTTCACTAAAGCCCATGATTAAGTCAGCACCCGCTTTAATTTTAGCAATACGTGCATCAATATCTGGCAAGATACGCTCAACAAAGTATTGCGCTAAAGCAAGTTTGTTTTGGTAGAAATCACCAGATTTATCTTTAGCAGCAGCTGCAATTTTTGCAAACATATAAGAGAAGCTGAGTAAGCCAACTGCATGTAAGTAATCAACAGCAGCAGCATTTGGGAAATCTACATTTTCAGCAGCTTGTTCAATAATAAACTGAGTGATTGCTTCAATTTCAGTTGCAGCATCTAAAGTTGCATCTTTAATGAAGTTCAAATCGGTGTCTAAATCATTTGCAAAGTCACGGATTTCTGTAATGTATTCAGCAATGAATGCACCGCCACATTTAATAGTTTTACGACCAATTAAATCTTGAGATTGAACGCCGTTGGTACCTTCGTAGATTTGCGCAATACGAAGATCACGAATACATTGTTCCATACCCCATTCACGAATATATCCGTGACCACCAAATACCATTTGAGCATCTAAAGTTGCTTGGAATGCTGTATCTGTAAGGTATGCTTTTGCAATCGGTGTTAAAAGCGCAACGCGATTATTAGCTTTTTTTACAGCTTCTGCATCAGTTGAGAACTTAGTGATATCGAGCTGCTGACCTACATAAACTGCAAATGCACGTGATGCTTCATTGTTTGCACGTACGTTTAACAACATACGACGTACATCACCGTGTACTAAAATGCTGTCAGCAGGTTTATTTGGTGATTGAACACCAACGGCACTACGACCTTGTAAACGGTCTGTCGCGTATTGAGCTGCATTTTGATACGCAAACTCAGAAGCACCTAGACCTTGAATACCCATTGATAAACGTTCGTAGTTCATCATAACGAACATGGCAGCAAGACCTTCATTTTCTTTACCAACGAGGTAGCCTTTTGCACCGTCAAAGTTCATCACACAAGTTGCAGATGCTTTGATCCCCATCTTATGTTCAATAGAACCTGGGCCTACATGGTTGCGGTCACCTAAAGAACCATCTTCATTTACAAGATATTTCGGAACAATAAATAGCGAAATACCACGTGAACCCGCAGGAGCATCAGGAGTTTTAGCAAGTACTAAGTGAATAATGTTTTCTGCTAAATCGTTGTCGCCGCCTGTAATGAAGATTTTAGTACCTGTGATGTTATAAGTACCGTCATCATTACGTTCTGCTTTAGTTTTAATAATACCTAAATCAGTACCTGCATGTGGTTCAGTCAAGCACATGGTACCTGACCATTCACCTGAATAAATTTTAGGTAAATACGTTTCTTTTTGCTCTTGAGATGCATAGCTACTTAAAGCCATACCTGCACCCACTGAAAGAAGCGGGTAGAGCATGAAAGATGGGTTAGTTGCAAACAACATTTCATCAGCAAGAACGGTGAGCATTTTTGGCATGCCTTGACCGCCCCATTCTTCATCTGCGCCTAAGCCAATCCAACCACCTTCTGCATATTGACGAAATGCATCTTTAAAGCCAGCAGGGGTAAAGACTTCGCCATTTTCATAGCGAGCACCTTCTTCATCACCAGTACGGTTTAATGGATGAGTCACATTCTGAGCAAATTTAGCCATTTCTTCTAAAATTGCTTCAGCAGTTGCAGCATCTACATGAGCGAGTTTCTCATTAGACTGCCAAAATTGTTCTGCTTTAAATACATCATTTAAGATGAATTTCATATCAGCTAAAGGAGCATTGTAAATTGGCATAATCGTTCACCTTTTTTGTGCACATCGGCCTGTGCTAGATATCCTGTAAAACGAAATGGATATTGAATTTAAAGTCTAAATTTATCATCGATTTTATAAAAAAAGGACCGTCAAAACTGAGCAGTCCTTTTTTGGTTTTTAACATTGCATATCGCAACTAACTATGATTAGAAAGCGAAATGTTCAGCGTCTAATGACATCAAAGGGTCTAAACCGCCTGCAATCACGTCTACATGTGAACGTACGCGTGGCAAGATTTTCTTGAAGTAGAAGCGAGCAGTGGTAACTTTCGCATTATAGAAATCAACGTCAGTTGTACCTTCTGCCAATTTCTCTTGTGCTACAAGCGCCATACGAGCCCATAGATAAGCTAAAGTCACGTAACCTGCGAAGTAGAGGTAATCTACAGCAGCAGCACCCACTTCATCCGGATTTTGCATTGCACGCATACCGATTTGCATAGTGAGGTCGCCCCATTCTTTATTAAGCGCAGCAAGTGGCTCAACAAATTCTTTCATGGCAGCATTGTCTTTGTTTGCTTCAACAAACTTGTGAACAATCTTAGTGAAATCACGAAGCATTGCACCTTGAGTTTGCAAAACCTTACGGCCTAACAAGTCTAATGCTTGAATTTCAGTTGTACCTTCGTACAAGCAGGCAATACGTGTATCACGTACGATTTGTTCCATGCCATGCTCAGAAATAAAGCCATGACCACCGAAGACTTGAACACCGTGCTTAGCAGACTCAGAACCTGTTTCAGTTAAAAATGCTTTTGCAATCGGAGTCAATAACGACAAGATATTGTCAGCAAATTTACGCTCTTCTTCAGTTTCGCCTTTTTCAACGATATCTGCATATTGAGCAAGTAAATAAACAAGTGCACGACCACCTTCAGCAAATGCTTTTTGAGTTAAAAGCATGTTACGAACGGCTGGGTGAACAATGATTGGGTCTGCTTCTTTTTCTGGAGCTTTAGGACCAGAAAGTGAACGCATTGCCAAACGATCTTTTGCGTAAGTTAATGCACCTTGGAAAGATGATTCAGATGCAGATAAACCTTGAACAGCAGTACCAATACGCGCTGTGTTCATGAAGGTAAACATACAGTTCAGACCGCGGTTTTCAGGTCCAATCAAGTAACCTTTTGCTTGGTCAAAGTTAATGACACAAGTTGCGTTACCGTGAATACCCATTTTGTGTTCGATCGAACCACAACGTACTGCGTTACGTTCACCTAGTGTTCCGTCTGCATTAACGTTGAATTTAGGAACGATAAATAACGAAATACCTTTAGTACCTTTCGGCGCACCTGGTAAGCGAGCAAGAACGATATGGATGATGTTTTCAGCCATGTCGTGTTCACCAGCAGAGATAAAGATTTTCTCGCCAGAGATTGCATAGCTACCATCTGCATTTGGTTCTGCTTTAGAGCGGATGATACCTAAGTCTGAACCTGCATGAGATTCAGTTAAACACATAGTCCCTGTCCAAACACCTGAAACAAGGTTTGGTAAGTAAGTGTTTTTTTGCTCATCAGAACCGTGATGTTCTAAAGTACGTACAGCTCCGTGAGACAAGCCAGGGTACATACCCCATGCCCAGTTTGAGCTACCGACCATTTCTGAAATTGCGATACCTAAAGAGTTAGGTAGGCCTTGACCGCCGTATTGTTCTTCTGCTGATAAAGACGGGAAGCCAAGTTCAATATATTTTTGATAAGCTTCTTTAAATCCTGTTGGAGTAGTGACTACACCATCATTCCAAGTACAACCTTCGCGGTCGCCAACTTGGTTTAAAGGAGAAAGTTCATTTTCACAGAAGTCTGCCGCAGCTTCTAAATATTGATCAACCAATTCACGGCTTACGTTACCTTGGAAATCAGGTAATTTTGCATAGTGCTCTTCTGCATTTAATAATTCATGCAAAACGAATTGCATATCACGTAAGGGCGCTTTGTATTGTGGCATATCGGGTTCCTCAATACTGGTGAAACCAGAGTTATAATCCTAATCTACGATAATGTGCCATAAGAGGCACCTTGAACTATTACATCGTGCAACAACTTGCATAACTGTACAAGCACCTCAGGGCCTTTACTTTGTGACTGCAAAGTCAAGAAAAAAATACTTGAACTATGTAAGTGCTTTGAGTGTAAACACTTTTGGTGAAGTTTAGATGAGACAAATAGTCAAAATCGTAAGGAGTTATGTACACAAAAAAGGCGCCTATAGGCGCCTTTTATTTCAGTGTTTTTAGAATTATTTTGCTTGAGATGCTACTGGAGCAGGGGCAGTCATTGGTTGTTGAGGACGTTTTGGTTCGAAACGAAGGTTACAGGTACCTTCAAGCGTTTTGTCTCCAATTTGAACATTTACAGCCTGACCATTTGCCTTGCCTTCACATGCTTTTTGAATCTGTTCAAAACGAGCTTTACGTTCTGCGCGGTGCTGCTCCCACGCTGCTTTTTGTTCAGGTGTAAATTCACGGTGTTTCATACGGTGATGGCCATCACGCGGACCATCTTGCATCATGTGATGGTCTGAATTAGACGTTTGTGGTGTTGATTGACAAGCAGCCAAACTACCCATAGTTACAATTGCTGCACTGAACAATGCGATTTTAGCCGTCATTTTCATATTTAAAGCCCTTTAATGTTTGTTTTAAGATGACTTAAAGATTAGATAATAAAGATGAAGAAACAATGGAGAGTTTTTCTTTTCGTTGTTAGTTACAATGTTCGGATCTGTTAGTAATTCATTTTATAAATTGTATTATAGGCTAAAACCACATAAACGAGGCATGAAGCACAGGCAATGATTATATCCTTGGCAAGCTTCATAACAAAGATTATGGCAGTTTTAGCCATAACCTTTCAGGACGGGACTATTTTTCAGTATTTCGTCGTTAAGAGTTACTTGCTTAGATCACTAAGCTTTGTATCTCTTGTCTAGAAATACAAGAAAATAACCTTCGTCACAATTATAAAATGAAGTACTAGCAGACCCCTTTAGCGTAAAAATGAGAGAGTGCTTTTGAACGTACTACGTGTTCCCATTGCATTGCGGCTATTTTTAACGGTCTTACTGACTACGTTATTAATTGCAACTGCAAGTTTGAGTGTATTGCACTGGACGATGCAAAAGAACTTTGCCAAATATGTGGCCGATGTTGAAATGCAAAAGCTAGACCGGCTCATGACCAATCTTGGAAATGTATATACCGTTTACCATGATTGGGGTAATGCGATTCAGGCACAAATCTTACAAATTGAAGGAACCGCAGCACCGGATGATTATGACCGTCTTTCACAGTGGTGGTTAAGACGCCAATATGATATTGCCATTCAGCAGCATTCATTCGATGAACATACGCTCATTAATGTTTCTCCAGATGGAGCGACTGCAAATAAAAATTCTATTTTTAGTGATGAAGAGCTTCGTACACTTGAAAAGAATTTACCTTCTGAATATCAACCGTTTGAAGGCTTAAAATTCCCGTTAAGCGCAAACCAGTTTCGTCAGCGTGATGACAAAAAAAATAAGTCAAAAAGAGGGAGTCTCAAAGATATTGAGACACAAAATGGTAAAAAGCGGTTTATTGCTTTGCCAGACCGTTTGGGCTTAAGTTCACGTTTATCTTTATATGATGCCAAACATCAATTTGTAGTCGGTGAACCCCCTTCATCAGATCAGATGTCTTATCGTCCGATTATGGTCAATGATCAGGTCGTTGGATACCTGGGACTAAAACCCGTTTTAGATAAAGAAGATGCCTTAAGTATCAATTTCTTCAGTAATCAAAAGCGTTATTTGCTCTTAATTTACGCTTTAACATTACTCTCAAGTTTAGTTGCAGCACTTTTAATGGCAACTTATTTTAAAAAGCCAATTCAGCGTCTATTAAATGCAACAAATGAATTAACTAAAGGTAATTACCAACACCAAATGGTCATTAAACGAAATGATGAACTAGGCGATTTATCAACTCAATTGAACCATTTAGCTGAAATTTTACACCAACATGAAGAATCACGACGTCAATGGGTGGCCGATACTTCTCATGAGTTAAAAACACCATTGGCTGTATTGCAGGCGCAAATTGAAGCGATGCAAGATGGTATTCGAAAAGCAACACCTGAACACCTTGATGCCATGATGCGACAAGTTTCGAGTTTAAAGAAACTCACACAAGATCTTGCCGACTTGGCACAAGCCGATGCTCAGCAGCTTAAATGCTATTTAAGTTCGGTCAATCCATGGGACGTTGTATTACAAGAGGTAGAAAACTTCAGGCCTAAACTAGAACAAGCCGGCTTAGAAATTGAGGTCGAAGGGGAAGGTGTTCCATTATTGTTAGACCGTGATAGATTTAAACAAATTATTGTTAATTTGATTGGTAATAGCATTCGTTATACCGAAACAGGTGGAAAAATTCATATTCATACCAGTCAAACACTTCAAGACTGGACTTTATATGTCGATGACAGCCCATTTGGTTTAAACGATGAACAGTTATCACGTTTAGGTGAACGTTTTTATCGTGTAGATGATTCGCGTACGCGTAGTACAGGTGGAACAGGACTAGGCTTAGCTTTATCTTGTAAAATTGCGCAAGCGCTTGGTGGTACACTCAGTTTTGAACACTCGCCATTGGGTGGTTTACGTTGTGTACTTACCTTTAAAAAGCAGAGTTAAATAAAAGGAAAAATGGCCCATGAAACATGTAATGTTGGTTGAGGATGAAGTTGAGTTAGCGCTTCTGGTGCGTGATTATCTTGAGGCTGCTGGTTTCGAAGTAAGCATGTTTCATGATGGTCAAGATGCTTATACAAGCTTTCAACAACGTAAACCCAATTTAATGATTCTGGACTTAATGGTTCCAAGAATGGATGGTTTAACAATTTGTCGTAAGGTCCGTGAACAGTCAGATCTACCGATTATTATGGTCACTGCACGTACTGAGGAAATTGACCGTGTTTTAGGACTAAATATGGGCGCAGACGATTATGTATGTAAGCCATTTAGTCCTAAAGAGCTGGTTGCACGCGTGCAGGCAGTTTTACGTCGTCTAGAACGTAAGGCTGAACCTGAGCAAAATGATTCTTTCCGAATTGATAAAGCACAACAAAGGATTTGGTACCAACAAAAATCTTTGAGTTTAACGCCGACAGAATTTCGCCTACTTGAGTTATTTTTAGAACATGTGGGACAAGTCTATTCGCGTGCGCAATTATTAGACCATATCAATCCAGACAGTTTTGATGTTGCCGACCGTGTTATTGATAGTCATATCAAAAACTTGCGCCGAAAAATTAGTGAAGCGGCTGAAACTGGTAACCGTCATGAATGGATTCAAGCTGTTTATGGTGTTGGTTATCGCTTCGAATATCCAGAAGAATAAACTGTTCATAAAAGTTATTCTGTGGATAACCACAATGTTATCCACAGAAAATGTGGATAGTTTTAAAGAGTTATGGATAAATTATAATCTTAGTGTGATTAGGGACTAATTGCCAAATTTCATCTATATCTACATTTCTAACTGCGATACAACCTAAAGTCCAATCTTTGTGTGGCATATAAGTTGAACTAGAAGGGATGGAGAGTAAGGACTTTGGAACTGATCCGTGGATCATGATATTCCCACCTGTTGGCTGGTTATGCTGTTTGGCATAAGCAACATCTTGTGTATTGGGATAGGAAATATGCAATGATTTATAGAAAGCACTTTGTGGATTGCGCCAATCTATAAAATAGACTCCCTCAGGGGTTTTACCATCATTTTCAAAGTTTTTGTGTCCTTCAGGGTTAAAGCCTAAACGAATAGGATAACGACGAATTACTTCTTGATTACTTTTGAGTAGAAGTATGCGCTGATTTTTAAACACTTCAATTGAGGTTATCGGTTTTGTCTTTATAAGTTGGGATATCTCATTACTTGTTAGCGCTTCATGAGAAGGTACAAGAGTGGGTAAATATTTTTCATACTTATAAACAGCAATTCCGAATGGAACCAATAGGAGTGTACAAATAATGATAGGTTTGATTTTCATATATTATTCTTTGATGTTTAAGAAACTCTCTTAAGCGACTTAAGAGAGTTTTAGTTTTTTATATTAAGATGAACAGCTCACCGCTACATCAGGTACATCGCTTGGTAAAGGGCCTAAATCTTCTGGTTTTTCCAAATCTGGCTGTCTTGTATAAGGATGATTGAGTAGCTTAAACAAACGGTCTACCTCACTAAAATCATCTCGCTCCGCTGCTTCAATCGCTCGCTGTGCCATGTGATTACGTAAAATATAAATCGGATTTGCTTGTTGCATGTTTGCATCAAGTTCATCTGTATCTTGATGTTCGCGAATGCTTTGATATTGGGTAAGGAAAGCATCAAATTGTCGAATATCGAGACAATCATCGCGTAGTACTTTGTACTCTTTATTCTGAAGTCGAATAAAGCTTTGGGTGTAATCAAGCTGTTCGGTTTGCAAAATACGCAAAAAGCTTAAGCCACATTCAGTACTGTCTTTATGGAAATGGGGAAGACCCATTTTTTGACATAAGCCCGTGGTGTAATGCTCAATAAAGGTAGGTTCAAACTCTTCTAAACAAGCCGCCAACTCTTCTTTGAATTGCTCTTTCTGTTCAGGTTTGGCAAGTGGAATTAAATTATTTAACCAAGTCCATAAGTTCCAATGCGCAATACTCGGTTGGTTTTGGTAGGTGTACCGTCCTTGGTAGTCGGAATGGTTGTTAATCCAGTTGGGGCGAAAACGTTCCATAAACCCATATGGACCAAAATCGAGTGTAGAACCGGTAATATTTAAGTTATCTGTATTCATTACGCCGTGAGCAAAACCGACCAGCTGCCATTTGGCAATCATGATGGCTGTATTTCTAATCACAGCTTTAGCAAAAGCTAAAATAGGCTGTTCTTCTTTTTGGCATTCTGGATAGTGCCATTCGATACATTTTTGAGTGAACTCTGGGAGTAAGTCAGGCGCATATTGATTGATCCATTCAAAATGCCCTAGACGAATATGACATTCAGAGGTTCTAAGCAGCATTGCACCAGGCTCTAATGTCTCGCGTTGCACGCCTTGAGCGGAACTTGTAAAACCTACCGCATGACTAGAAGCAACTCCTAAAGCATTTAATGCATGTCCTGCTAAATACTCTCTAACAACTGAACGTAAAACTGCTCGTCCATCTCCCATACGCGAATAAGGGGTAGGGCCTGCACCTTTCAAATGTAAATCTATGGTTTGACCTTGCTTATTAAGAATTTGTGCAATGAGTAAACCACGTCCGTCGCCTAGTTGACCTGCCCATTGCCCAAACTGGTGGCCTGCATAAACCATTGCCAAAGGCGGAAACTCAGAGAAAGTCCGCTGACCACTGCAAATTTCTACCCACGCTTGTTTTTCTTCATCTGTCCATTGTAGTTCTTCGGCTAAAGCTAAATTGAAGTGACCAGCTTTCGCACCACGCAGAGGAGAGGGCTTTTGTATATGAAAAAGCTTAGGATTAAGTGATGAATAAAGTGGATTGAATTGCATAGACTAGGCTGAATATTTGAGGCGAACTTCACTATACCATAGTTAAAAACCAGCCAAAAAAATAGCGCTTGCAAAGCATGGCTTCACAGGCGCTATTTCGACTTAAAGTCGTATTAGTCTGGTACGACGTTAGTGTTCTTTTTAATGTTACGCATTAATGTTTCTAAACACTCACGATGGTGACTTAAACGATGTTCAAGCAATTGGAAATCAACTTTTAACTTATGATCCATTTTGTGGATTTTTTCAGCCATAGCTGCTTTCTTTGCTTGTAACTCTTGTTCTTTGAGTTTCGCCCAATCATTTAAAGTATGTGTAAATGCTTCATATTCTTGAGCAATACGCTGCTTCATTTGACTCATGTCAGCATTTACATCATGGCCATAAATAGCTAAGTCTTGTTCAGCATATTTAAACTTCATTGCCAATTCTGCTTTTTTAATATTAAAGCTTGGAATACGACGTAAGTTCTTTGCTAAACCTAGTTTAGAGCATGTCCAGATTAACCATTTAGTTGGATCATATTGCCACCATTTCACACCATTACGATAATCGTATTGGAAAATATGGTGATAGTTATGATAACCCTCGCCCCATGTTGCGATCGCTAACCAGAAGTTATCGCGTGCTGAGTTTTCATCAGTATATGGACGTTTACCAAACATATGGCAAAGTGAGTTAATGAAGAATGTAACCTGATGGCTAATGATTAAACGTAATAAACCACCGAGAAGTACAACTCCCCATAAATCGCCAGTAGCCCAGCCAACTAAACCTAAAATACCCACATGAACTGCTACAACCATTAGACCGTAGTATTTATGTTGGAACATGACTAGTTTGTCATTGAGCAAATCAGGTGCATTTTTAAAATCAGGCTTAGATGGAGAATGATCACGGATCATCCAACCCATATGGGCATACCAAAAGCCACGTTCAATTGAGTATGGATCTTCATCCACATGATCAACATGGCGGTGGTGAGTACGGTGACCAGATGCCCAAAACAGAATACTGTTTTGTACAGCAAATGTGCCGGCAATCATTAAAAGAATTTTAAGGGGTAATGACGCTTCATAAGCACGGTGTGCCCAAAGACGGTGGTAACCAGCAGTAATCCCCATGCTACTTAAAGCTAAAAGAAAAAATAAGCTTACCCATGCGCTTACACTAAAATCATAATAATACGCATAAATCGGGATTATGATTGCAGCAAGAATTGGTAAACCAATTAAGGTAATGCTAGCGGTCCAGTTAATTGGGGCCTTGAGTGGGGCGGAAGTCATATCCGGCAGCGCTCCTAGAAACCTTGTCATACAAGGTAAAAAGACAAAACGACATAGCAAAACCAATCATCAAGATTTATTGCTATTTTGTACATCATATTAGCACGTGCATAGTGAGAATCACTAACATTATTGTACAGATGTATTGAAAGAACCGTAACAGAATTAAACCAAGCTTGGCAACATTTCAGATAGGAGAAGTTGTGTAATGAAAATACAGCGATTGAGAAAAAAGAACAGCATTGATATTGCAAGGAAATTGCCGTCGAAATGTTTTTTCATCGCAATCAGCCTTGTATTGGCAGCATGTCAAAGCGCGCCGCAACAAAATATTTCAAAAGGCCCGACAAAGCCAACGCATCGTGTGCAAACGCCCGTTGTCAAAAAGAAAGTGAGTCCAGACGGTGTTCAAGATATCGACTGGCAAATTACTCAGATAAACAATCATAAGGCAAAGTTCTTTAACCAATGGCCCACTCTTTCACTGAACTCAGCAGTCAAAACTGTCACTGGTCATACCGGATGTAACCGTATTTTTGGACGATATACTTTCGATTTCAACCAAAAGAAACTTGATCTGCAAGTTAATGCGGGTCATTCAAGTTGTAATGGCGCTTTAGCACAAGAAGCAGAGTTGGTTGACTCTTTACAACGTGTTCAAAAGTTCCAAATTATTGGGAATACACTTTACTTGCTTGACCAAAATGGCCAACGCTTAATTCAAGCTGAGAAAAAATAAAAGGTGGTTAATACCACCTTTTTATATTTTAAAGTTCTTTCAGCATGGTAGTTGGAATATCTGTAATTAAGCCCTGAACATTCAGATCTCGTAACTCTTTTGCTCTTTCTACATCATTTACTGTCCAGACACTGATATTTAAACCAGCTTGATGGGACAGTTGAATCATTTCTTCCGTTGCGAGCTGGTCGTACCAACCAATATGACCACAACCATATTGATGAGCGAGTTCAATCGCCGTTGCCCCAACAGGAATCTCAACTAACAAACCACGTTTAAATTGAGAGTTAATGTCACGTAGGGCAGTTAGAATTTGAAGATCAAAACTTGTGATAGTTACGACTTTTTCATAACCCTGTAATTCAGACTCAAGCTTTTCAACTAACTTTTGTGCAAATACCATATCTCTTACAGCTTTAACTTCAACTTCAATATGATCAAAGTTATTAAGCAGATTTAAAACACTTTTAAGTGTTGGCGTTGGCTCTGGATTTGGCCAGTTGGGCCAATTTTGCCGATGATCAAATGATAGAGCTTGAGCCAACGTAGATTGCTCAACAATTTGGTCGATTCCAGCTGTACGTAAAAAATTATCGTCATGAATAACGACCAGTTCTTGGTCTTGAACCTGACGAATGTCAAATTCGACACCACGAATTCCTAAGTCTTTTATGTGCTGAAAACCACCTAATGTATTTTCAGGAGCTTCTCGGCGTGCACCACGATGACCAATAATGCGCATAATTTTCTTCTATTCAGTTTTGTTGATTATGGTCTCTTCAAAATCAGAGACCATTTTTAATCTAATCTATTTTTAAATAATCTCATTAATATTTTTTTGCCAAAGTACTTCTTGTCCACCTTCTGCACGTTGTAAAGCACGAGATGCGACAAATAACCAGTCAGATAAACGGTTTAAAAGTTGAAGCGCTGTAGCTTGAATATTTTGATCACGCGTTTGTACTGACATGAGTGATCGCTCTGCGCGGCGGCAAACAGCACGGGCTTGGTGGGCATAACTACAAGATAAAGAGCCAGATGGCAGAATAAACTCTTTAAGCATAGGTAAGTCTTCATTCATACGGTCGATTTCTTTTTCAAGAAACTCGATACAAATGGGCTGAAGTAAATTGTAGTTCGGAATACAAACCTCTCCGCCTAAGTCAAAAAGCCAATGTTGAATCAGGCTTAGACTCTTGTCCCACTCAGCTTTATGGGTCACTTGACTGGCTGTGATTTGTGCACGCAGTACGCCAATAACGGCATTAAGCTCATCAACATCACCAAGTGCAGCAACTCGTA
Organism: Acinetobacter sp. XH1741; assembly: GCF_041021895.1. Classification (NCBI taxonomy): domain Bacteria; kingdom Pseudomonadati; phylum Pseudomonadota; class Gammaproteobacteria; order Moraxellales; family Moraxellaceae; genus Acinetobacter; species Acinetobacter chenhuanii. The sequence goes on along the minus strand of NZ_CP157428.1, from coordinate 3,753,757 downwards.
AATCATCTTTAACAACACGAGAGCCATCACCTAGACCTGTTGTGCCTGAGTCGCCTGTACGTGTATAGATTTTGCTTAAACGGTGTCCCATGATGGATATCCTGAACATAAAAAAGGGATAATGTCGGTCAGAACATTACCCCGAAACTGGAGTTAATAAAATATTTTTATAATCAGAGTGAAAAATTAATAACGGAAAGTTACACCTACAGAAGCTTGGCGGCCTGTATTAACATACCAGTCATTTGAAGGATAGGTATTTAATACTTCACGATATTGAACATCACCTACGTTTTGGATATTGGTAAATAATTTTACGTTAGGAATAACGTTCCAATAAGCATTTAAGTCTACCGTTGCATAACCAGGTACTCGCATAGAGTTTGCAGAATCTGCATAAGATTTAGCTCTAGCAATGATAGAAGCACTAATGCCATACACTGCATTTTCTAAACCTGTACTTACAGTGAGAGTCTGGCGAGGACGATAAGCAATTTCTGTATTATCTTTTTCATTTTCTGTTTTTACGTAAGCATATTCAGTAGATAAAAATAGATCATCTTGATGCCACTTTACTCCAGCTTCTCCACCAGTAAAGTTCGCTTTAGCTATATTTGTATTGGTACCTGCATTGTAGGCAATGAGATCTTTAATTTTTGTATGATAAACAGAAAAATTGGTACTCACATTGGATGTAAGATCATAGTTCATACCCATTTCATAAGAAGTACTTTTCTCTGGTGCTAAGTTTTCATTTCCACCCCATTGCGAATATAGTTCATTTAAGGTTGGGGCTCTGAAAGCACTGCCGATATTTGCATATACACTCGCATTAGGTAAGAAATGGTAGCGAATAGCACCTTGTCCAACAGTATGAGTACCAAAACGTTGGTTGTCTTCTAAACGAACACCGACTTGGGTATCAAAAAGATCATTTTTGAGTTGATGCTGTAAATAATACCCTGTGCTATTTACACTTTTATCCGAGTTCAGAATAGTATTAGTTTTATAATTTGCATCGTTATATGTTGCACCAACTAAAATATTCTGGTGTGGAGTAAATTTCCATTTAAGGTTTAGATCACTTTCATTATTCTCAGTATTGTAATATGAGTCGTAAGCAGGAACATTTTGTTTATCCTGAACATTTGTATAGTGTGCATTAATGATGAGATCAGGCAAGATATTATAAGCAACTTTTGTGTTGATAACTCTATTTTCAAATTGACGTTGTGCTGTATTGGTGATGTAGTCATTACTAAAAACGTTAGTACCTTTATTTTCACTAATTGAAGCAGAAGCATCTATTAAGTTTTCTTGGAAGAAGCCTACTTTAGCGTGATAACCTTTTTGATCATATCCAGCCTTTTCATTTTCTGATTGGCTTTCAAAAATACGTGTTCCATCACTTTCTAAGCGTTGTCCACCTAATTGTGCGTAGAAGCCTTGATCACTCACAAGATTGGCATTAACAATAGCCTTATAAGTGTTATTTTCACCATAAATACCAGTTAACTCAGCACCTGTTTTCTCGGGTTTTTTAGAAATTAACTGGACGACACCACCAATAGCATCACTTCCATATTGAACTGATGCTGGACCTTTTAATATTTCAATTTGTTGAACATCTGTTGTATCTAAAAATGCAGGATATAAAGGACCAAGTTCATTTTGACTATTTAAACGAGCACCATCTTTAAGTACTAATGTATGAACTGGTTTCGTGCCACGAATTGAAATTTCAGAAATCTGACCAAGACCGCCGCTTTGTTTTACATAAATAGAAGGATCACGTTGAATTATATCCGAAACATTTAACAGAGGATTCTGTTCAATGGTTTTTTCATCAATCACTGAAATACGTGCCGGAACTTCACTCGCTTTTTCAGCGCTTTTTGAAGCGGTCACTACAATTGGATCAAGCTGAGTTGCTTTTGTTGTATCATCAGCAAAAATAACAGGTGAAAACCCCATCGCAATAGCGATAGCCCCTACCAGACGGGTAGGTTGAAAAGACTTAGACATAACATGCTCCATACATTCACCCCACGTGAATGATCGGGTAGATAGATGAAACAAGTAGGTCTCCGGACTTCAGCGCCATATTTAAGTTATGGACATATTCACCTTCCCACATCACTGCAGTGGTGTAAGTCAAAACTGACTTAAAAAATATGCTTTACATTGTTACCGTTGCGGGGGCAGTGCCGGACTTTCACCAGCTTCCCTAAAGCATTAATTGCTTACACTTGCTTCCAATTTTACGCAGTATAAAGTGCCGAATTGCTTCCTACAATGTCATTTCGAGCAATTCCCAGAGAACTTTTACGCAAGGGACAAAAATTGCATTACAATGACGCTTATTTTAAAAAATGGTTGTAGTTTAGGCAGATTATGAGCCCATCAAACCAAAAACGTACACGAGCAAAAATCTGTGGAATTACTCGCGAGCAAGATGTTCAAGCGGTGGTGACTGCTGGAGCGGATGCGATAGGCTTTGTTTTTTTTCCGCCAAGTCCAAGACATGTAACAGTTGAACATGCACAACAATTAGCAAAAATAATTCCGCCTTATGTACAAATGGTTGGTTTGTTTGTAAATGCGACTGCTACTGAAATTCAGTCAGTACTTGATTGTGTTCCCCTAGATGTATTACAACTACATGGCGATGAGTCTCCTGAACAATGTCAGGAAATAGCTCGCCATTGTAAACGTCGTTGGTATAAAGCAATTCAGGTCAAACCTGATCTGGATGTTGTTGCTGAAATTCAAAAATATCAGGCAGTTGGTGCCAGTGCTGTATTGCTCGATGCGTGGCATCCTGAGCTCAAAGGGGGCACAGGACATCAGTTTGACTGGTCAAAATTCCCAAAACTTGATATTCCATTAATTTTGGCAGGTGGTTTAACCCCTGACAATGTCATTGACGCTATTCATACTACCGGTGCTTTTGCAGTAGATGTGAGCGGAGGCGTAGAGTCCGCAAAAGGTATAAAAGACCAACAACTCATTGAAAGATTTATGCAAGGAGTCCAACGTGGATCAGCAAAATAATGTGATTGACTATACCCAATTCCCAGATGCAAATGGGCATTTCGGTATCCATGGCGGACGTTTTGTGTCAGAAACTCTAATGGCGGCATTAGAAGATTTAGAAAATCTCTATTCCCGCATGAAAAATGATGAACAGTTTCTGGCAGAATTCGACCGCGATCTCGCCTACTATGTAGGTCGTCCTAGTCCACTTTATTATGCTGAGCGATGGTCAAAAGAGTTAGGTGGTGCGCAAGTTTATCTTAAACGTGAAGACTTGAACCATACAGGCTCACATAAGGTAAACAATACGATTGGTCAGGCATTACTTGCAAAGCTTTCTGGCAAGAAACGTATTATTGCTGAAACTGGAGCTGGGCAACATGGTGTGGCAACGGCAACAATTGCAGCACGTTTAGGCCTTGAATGTGTCGTTTATATGGGCGCCGAAGACGTTAAGCGTCAAGCCATGAACGTTTATCGTATGCGTTTATTGGGTGCTACCGTTGTTCCTGTGCAAAGCGGTTCAAAAACGCTTAAAGATGCCATGAACGAGGCAATGCGTGACTGGGTAACCAATGTTGATACTACATACTATGTGATTGGTACAGTTGCAGGTCCACACCCATATCCTCAACTCGTTCGTGACTTCCAGTCGATTATTGGTCGTGAAGCACGCAAGCAAATTTTGGAGCAAGCAGGTCGCTTACCAGATGCATTAGTTGCATGTGTGGGTGGCGGTTCAAATGCGATGGGCTTATTCTATCCATTCTTAAATGATGCCAATGTGAAAATGTATGGTGTTGAAGCAGCTGGTTTCGGTATTGAAACGGGGAAACACTCTGCGCCGTTAAATGCAGGTCATGTAGGTGTATTGCATGGTAACCGTACTTACCTCATGAGTGACGAACAAGGTCAGATCATTGAGACACATAGTATCTCAGCGGGCCTTGATTATCCGGGCGTTGGTCCTGAACATAGCTTCTTGAAAGATATGAAGCGTGTGGAATATGTACCAATTAACGATACAGAAGCTTTGCAAGGTTTCCGTGATTTAACCAAAATCGAAGGGATTATTCCTGCGCTTGAAAGCTCGCACGCGATGGCCTATGTGTCTAAGCTTGCACCAACGATGTCTAAAGATCAGATTATTATTGCGACTGTTTCAGGTCGTGGTGATAAAGATTTAATGACAGTTGCACGCATTGATGGCGTAGAAATGGTTGAGATGTAAGAGAAAAAAATGCCAAGTTTGTTTATGGTGATGTTGGGTGGGCGTCATGCACGTGCCAATACTGAAGTCCATGATGTGGTTATGGCAGTAGGGGATACTTTGGAAGAAGTTTACCCTCAGCTTAAACAGGCTTGGTTTGGTGATGCTCAAGGATTGCATATCGATGCTTGGGCCAAGCTTTCAGGTGTTAGCTCTCAAGGACAAAACTATCAAATTCAGTTTTCCGATGCAGCTCCATCAGCTTCGGATAAAAAGCTGTATTTGATTAATCTAGGTGGTTATACACCCAAGGCTTTTGGCGAGTTGCATAGCTACCATTTGGTTGTGGCAACAGATGCTGCGACTGCAAAACAATTGGGTAAACAGTTTATTGAACAAGACTGGCATAAACCCCATACCGACCGTGTAGTGGATATCGATGACTGTATTCCGATTGACCATATTGCAGGTCGTTATATCCAGTTAGTGAAAGGTGAGTTTCAGCCAACACTTTGGGAAAATACTTATATACATCTCTAATTGTTCTTAAAAAAAGCTTAAAGTTAAAAATAAAATATAAAAAGTTGCCGATCTCATGTATAGCTCTCTCAAATCGCAACTTTTTTGTAGCACTATTTACAATTAATGTGCTTAGACTAGAAGCTCAACATAAGCTCTTTGGAGTAAACAAAATGGGTCTTTTAGATGAAGTAGGTAAAATTGCTGGTGCTATTATCGCGGAACAAGGTGTCGATAAATTAGATCCAGATGCAGGTATTCTTGAAAAAGCAGCGAGTGCTTTTGCAGGTTATGAAGCAGCGAAAATCGCTGAAAATAAATTGGAAAATAAAGATAGCGAGCAGGAATCAGAGCCAGAACAACAACAGAGTGATGATGACGCTTAATTTTTAGAAATTGAAGTACACTTAAATCTCGAGTTGAATTTGATTTTGTTGATAAATCGGATCACAACCACTTAGACAGACCCTCAAAGAGTTTAAGTTATTGAATTTAGATTTAAGTGAATATCAGAAAAAGAGCATATTTATATGCTCTTTTTTTATTGTTCATCGAAAAGTCATTTGAAGATCAGCCAGATGTGTAGCCAATTGCTCAGTGAACAGTCTATTATGACTAGGTGGTGAGCAAGAAATAAACGGATAATAAAGAATGGATTTAATTCAAGAAAATGGACAGCCTCGTTACGGGCGTTTTGAATCTGTACCATCCACTATTCATATACAACGTTATATTTATAAAACACCTTATGGCAAAGTTTTAACAGGCTGGCGTAAGCAATTAAAATATAAAAAATTTAAATTCTGCGGTATTCAGCATGAACACTATAGTATTGGTCTAGCTATTGCAGATATTGGCTGGGTCGGGCACGGTTTTTTCTATATTTATGACCATAAAACAGAGCAAGTGATTGAATGGAACGCGATTCAACCATTAGGTCATAAAACCTATCTTGATGAACAGCCGCTGTTTAATCAAAGCTATTTTTCTAAATCGCCTTATCAAATTGATATTCAACATGCCAATGGCGTGCGATACATACGAGTGACTAAATATGGGGAGATTCAACTCAGCGCTCGAATTTTTTGCGCAGGAACAGATATATTAAGTTTGTGTTCTCCTACAGGTATTAATGGTTGGACTTATACCCAAAAGCAGACCACTTTGGCTGTAGAAGGAATGTTTATTAATAAGCACAATCAAGTTGTGCAATTTGATGAACAAACATTTGCATCCTTAGATGATACCTGTGGGTTTTTGCGACCTGAGACAGCTTGGTTTTGGCTCTCATGTAATTTTTGGGATGAGCAGGGAAGACGTATTGGTTTAAATTTAGCTTCGGGTGTGAATGAAAGTTTTGGGAATGAAAACTGTTTATGGGTGAATGGTGTTTTATTTCCACTTACAGATGTCTTATTTGAAAAAGTAAATGATGAGTTATGGAAAATTAGCTCTTTAGATCAAAAACTTAATCTACAAGTGCAGATTGGCTGGTGCCGATACGAAAACATTAATCTAAGAATGATAGGCAGTCAGTTTAACCAGTGGCAGGCTAAAATTAGCGGTACGATTGAGCATGAGACAGCTAATATCATTACTTGTAATGCGCAATACGGTCTATTAGAACAACATTATGCAAAATGGTAACAAGCAGGTCATAGACCTGCTTGCCAAAATGCTTCACCAGCTGCAATCGGATCATTGGTTTTTTCTAGAGTTTCAATCCAAACAGGGTACTGACGAATAACTGGGTGTTGGCTTGGGTGAAAATCTTTTTTAAACCAGTCCAGATATTGGTTTTTCATGGCGGTTAATGTGCCATTTTTACCAAAAAACCAAGGTAAACCTTTAAGAGTCATTAATAGTCTTTGTCTAGAGCTAAAGCCATCACATTTCAGCATGATATTGGTTCTATAAAGCGTAAAACCTAACATAAGGACAGTGGTAAAAACGAGTACAAAACGACGTGTTGACTCTGGTACTTCCCCCACTTGCTTCATGACATCAAATGCCACATCACGATGTTCCATTTCTTCAATAGCATGCCAAGCAAACAGAGCGCGCACATATGGGTGAGCATTTTCCAAGGTTTTTTTATTGCTATAGAAGGTTTCTGCCATTAACGCTGTTAAATGTTCAGCCGCCGCTGTCATTGCAATGTTATATTGCGGTGAGCGGTTAGTTAACTCAAAACGGAAAATTCTTTTAAGGGTGGTTGTGAACTGTTCAACAGGCATGCCTTGTTCTTTCATGAGCTGATTCATTTTGTCATGAGCAATACCGTGTTGAGCTTCTTGTTTAATAAAGTCAGCAACTCGTCTTTGAAGTTCCGGATCATCAATTTTGTCGCGAAACATACGCACACACTCAATAAAATAACGTTCTCCATCTGGAAAAGTTAAGCTGAGTGCATCAAACATACGAGTTAAAAAAGGATCATTATTAAACCAAAAGCGTGGTGCTTCGTTTAAGTGAAAATCTAGATCTTTACGAACTACTGGCTCGACCTGATAAGAAACATGTGCGTTCATTTTTTATTTCTCGCAACTAAGCTTTTCATTAGTATGTCGTGATTGGTCGGCTTTGTTTTGACAGTTATTGCCAATTTTTATACAGTTTGCGACAAATGGCAGTAAAAAAGGAAACGCCATGAGAGACTTTACGATCTCAAATGGATACTTTTACCTTTGGAATACGTATTTAAAAGAAAGGGAAATAGATTGGCAGGAACTTGATTTAACCCAATTTCAAGCTCGCCAAGTTCAAAATATTTTATCGACTTCTATTGATGCTCAGTCTTCTTTGCATCTTTTTATTGAGCTTTTAGAGCTGACTGAATCTCGGTTACAGGTCACTAATTTGGCTTTAGAAATGGCAACCTGTATTACACCTGCCAACTTTGGGGTGCTCGGTTATATGGCATCCCGAAGTGATAATTTAGGTCAAGTGGTTGAGTATATTGCTAGATTTCATCGGTTGGTGATTGATGGTGAACAAGTTGTACCTATGCAAATCGAACAGGATGCTTCCAAAATTCGCTTATATTGGCCTTTGGTAGATTCGAGTAATATTGTACTTAGTGAGTTAACCTTAGCCGCAATGGTACAACTTGCTAAAGAGATCGTCCCATTACATGATTTTCTGTTGCAGCATGTGGAGTTCGTACACCGAGCTCGAAGTCCATTCGTTCATTATCAGCGTTTCTTTCAGTGTAAAATTTCATTTGAACAACCGTACTATGCATTAACTTTTGCAAGTGAAGGGTTAAATGCTCGGCCTCAGCATGCTGACCCAACTTTAGTACAACTTTTAGTAAAACAAGCTGAAGATGCTTTGGCTCAACGGAAAAATTACACAGACCTCGCTCAACAAATACATTGGATCGTTCAGGAATATTTTAAGCAAAAGCAACAGGCTCCTAAAATAGAAGATATTGCCATCGAATTGAATATTTCGGTACGGAGTTTGCAACGCCAACTACAGTCGTTAAACACTTCATTTAAATTAATTTTAGATGCCGAGCGTATGAAACGCTGCGAAATATTGTTGAGTCAAAATGAAAGCCTTACTGCAATTGCCGAGCAGTTGGGTTATTCAGATCAGTCTGCACTTGCCAGAGCACATAAAAATTTAACAGGCCAAACTTTATTAGCTCGTAAAAAACAATTACAGCTCACCCATAAAACTATAGCGAAATAGATTTTTTGATGTTTTTTTATTCGAAACACAACCCAATAATGGCTCAAAAATAGGAAGCTTTGATCATTGAGAAAAGTTTCAAAATATTGATAAATGTACGCCATGGGTTGTATGAATCATACAATCGAATATCGCCATAACGTTAGAGCTGTTCAATGAACAAAAAATAGCGTTAAAATGCGATGTTCTTGTATTTCTACAAACAACTCCTCAATTTTAAATAATTCAAGGAAAGCACAACCCTATGTCACGTCTTGCCACCCGTTTTGAAAAGTTGCAGTCCCAACAACGTAAAGCGCTTGTATCTTACGTCATGGCGGGTGATCCACAGCCACAAGTAACAGTTCCGTTACTTCATAAAATGGTTGCGGCAGGAGTAGACGTCATTGAGCTTGGTTTACCATTTTCAGATCCGATGGCTGATGGTCCGGTAATTGCACTTGCTGCTGAACGCGCACTTGCAGCAGGGACTAACACCCTCGATGCACTTAACATGGTAAAAAAATTTCGTGAACAGGATCAGGATACACCTGTTGTTTTGATGGGATATCTCAATCCGGTTGAAGTGATTGGTTACGAGAAGTTTGTTTCTTATGCGAAACAATGTGGTGTAGATGGCTTATTACTTGTGGATTTACCACCAGAAGAGTCAAAAGAATTTGGTGCGATCTTAAAACAGCATGATATGGACCAAATTTTCTTACTTGCACCGACCTCAACTGACCAACGTATTCAACATGTAGCGAATCAGGCGAGTGGATTTATCTACTATGTTTCACTTAAAGGTGTGACTGGTGCAGCGACTTTAGATACTTCTGAAGCTGCGGCACGTATTGAGAAAATCAAGAGTGTAACTAACGTTCCTGTTGGCGTTGGTTTTGGTATTAGTGATGCTGCTTCTGCGAAAGCGATGGGTAGTGTTGCCGATGCTGTGATTGTAGGTAGTGCTTTCGTTAAATCTTTTGCAACGTTGGCAGCTGATGAAGCTGTTGAACAGACGGTGAATAAAGTCAAGGAGCTTCGAGCAGCGCTCGATGAGTTAGTATGAATCAAGAAGTGAAATCAGGGAAAGTTCTTAGCCCTTCGACACCATGGACACAGCGTCCAGTACCAGGTATTGAAGTTGCAGATGAGCAACAAACTCTCAAAGCAACATTTACCGAGCCGACTATTGAGTGCCCTGAATGTCATGCTTTAGTGACGCGTACTGCAATATCTTTCAACGCGTACGTATGTCCGCAGTGTGACGAACACTTAAAAATGAAAGCTCGTGACCGCTTAAACTGGTTCTTCGACAATGTTGTGACTGAATTAGGTCAAGAGTTTAGCGCGAAAGATCCATTGAAGTTTGTTGATAGCAAACCATATCCAGAACGTATGCGTGAAGCGCAAACCAAAACTGGTGAAACGGAAGCGTTAATTGCCATGCAAGGTAACTTAAATGGCGTAGACATGATTGCATGTGCTTTTGAGTTCGACTTTATGGGTGGCTCAATGGGTACTGTAGTTGGTGACCGTTTCGTTCAGGCTGCCGAGCTTGCAATTGAAAAACGCCAACCATTAATCTGCTTTGCAGCTTCTGGTGGTGCGCGTATGCAAGAAGGTATGTTGTCACTTATGCAAATGGCGCGTACTTCTGCTGCAATTCAAAAATTAAAAGATGCAGGTTTACCTTACATCGTAGTGTTAACACATCCAGTATATGGCGGTGTAACAGCTTCTTTAGCAATGTTGGGTGATATTCATATTGCTGAACCTAAAGCGATGATTGGTTTTGCAGGTAAACGTGTAATTGAACAAACTGTACGTGAAACATTGGAAGAACCATTCCAACGTGCTGAATATTTGCTTGATCATGGTGTAATCGATCAGATTGTTCATCGCCATGCTTTACGTGATACTGTATCTCGACTTGTATCGAAATTGATGAACTTACCTTGAAACAACAAGCTCCACTTTCAATAGACTCTTTAGATACATGGCTCAATTATTGGAGCCATGTTCACGTTACAGGGATCGATCTTGGTCTGGAACGTGTTATTCCCGTAGCAGAAAAATTAGGCGTGACGAAACCCGCTGCTAAAGTTTTTACTGTTGCTGGAACAAACGGGAAAGGTTCAACGACAACAACACTTGCGTCTATATTAAATGCACAAGGGTATAAAGTTGGGTTGTACCAATCACCGCATATCTATCGTTTTAACGAGCGAGTCAAGTTGGGTGGAGTTGAAGTTGATGATCAAAGCCTGATTGATGCTTTTGTACAAGTTGATCAGGCTCGTCGTGATTGCGATCTAAGCTTATCGTTTTTTGAAGCAACCACTTTGGCTGCTTTTGTCATTTTTAAGCAGCAACAATGCGATGTGTGGGTACTTGAAGTGGGGTTGGGTGGACGTCTAGATGTCGTCAATGTCATTGACCCTGATATCGCCGTAATCACAAATATTGGTCTAGATCATATAGACTGGTTAGGTGATACCATTGAGAAAATTGCTTTTGAAAAAGCAGGTATTATTCGTCCTCATATTCCTGTAATTTTTGCAGGTGAGCAACCTTTACCCCAAGCTATTCAAGATAAAGCAAATATCTCGGAAGCAACGCTATATACTATTCATAAAGACTATTTTTATAAAATTGCCGATGATGGAAAGCATTGGTATTTTGCAAGTGAAGGCACTACTTTAAAGTTACCGTTAGGGACGCTTGCGATTGAAAATATTGCAGGTGCGGTTGCCGCTGTATTAAATAGCGGACTTGAAATCTCTCAATTAGCGCTAGAGCAAGGGATTGAAAATGCACGCTTGGCAGGACGCTTTGAAGTACGTCAAGTCAATGGAAAAACCATAATTTTTGATGCCGGACACAATCCTCATGGTGTTGAATTTTTGTTAAAGCAATTGCGAAATTTCTTAGAATACAATAAACAGTACACAGAAGTTGTCGCAGTATTTTCAATGCTGGCAGATAAAGATATAAAATCAGTAGTGGATTTATTGAAAACTACTGTTTTACATTGGAAAATTGCTGAGTTGAATGTGCCGCGTGCTGCACCGATTCAGCAATTGAATGATGCCCTGCAAGGCCAGACAGTACAACAATTTGGCAATATCAAAGAGGCTTTTAAATCAGCGCTTGAGCAAACAAATAACAATCAGCTGATTTTGGCCTGTGGTTCGTTTCATACTTTAGAAGCGATTTGGGAGTATTTGGAAGAATGTCAATGAATAACAAACAACGCTGGATGGGTGGCGTTGTTTTATTAGGTGGTGGTGTTTTATTGGCAGCATTACTTCTAAAAGGAAATGAAGAAATAAAACATGTGGGTGCTCAGCCCCAAACATCAACATCACCGAAACTACACGCCAAACCAAAGCAATCAGCTCAAGAAGGGCAGATGGTACAGCTTCAGCCACTTGCAGTGGATGTTGAAACAGAAAAACGTCTTCTTGAAGAACAACGTCGCTCTCGTGAAAAAGCTGTAGCAGAACAAGAAGCTCGTGCTGCCCAGTTCTTGGCAATGCAACAACAGGCCGAAGCTGATGCTGCGCGTAAAGCTGCTGCTGAATATGCAGCGATTAATGCTCGTCGAGCTGCTGCACAAGAAAGCTCAGATAATATTCCTCCCGAAGTTGCTGGGGAGGGTAAGGCAAAAGCTCAGCAAAATGATACAAAAAAGACAGTAGATACAGCTAAAGCAGATGCCGATAAAAAAGTGGCAGAAGTAAAGAAGCAAGCTGAAGCTGACAAAAAAGCGGCTGAAGCAAAGCGTCAAGCTGAAGCTGATAAAAAGGCAGCTGAGGCAAAACGTCAAGCTGAAGCTGAAAAGAAAGCAGCAGAAGCTAAACGTCAGGCCGAAGCAGATAAAAAAGCAGAAGCTAAACGTCAGGCTGAAGCAGATAAAAAAGCAGAAGCAAAACATCAAGCTGAGGCAGAAAAGAAAGCTGAAGCTAAGAAACATGCAGAAGCAGAAAAGAAAGCAGAAACTAAGCATAAAGCTGAGGCTGAGAAAAAAGCCGAAGCTGAGAAAGCGCGTGATTTGCTTGAAAATGGCGATAAAAAATGGATGGTACAAGTTGCATTGGCTGCCAATCAGGCAAATGCTGACTCTGTTGTGTCTAAACTACGTGCTAAAGGCTATAAGGTTACGACAAGCCCAACCAGTAAAGGTATTCGTATTATGGTTGGACCATCGAAAGACCGTGATACCGCAGATGCAGCTCGTAAGAAAATTACCTCTGACTCCAGCTTAAATATGAAGTCAGCATGGGTAATCGATTGGGTACCGCTAGATCAGCGATAACCTGATTTAAGTTTTTACTCAAAAAGTTAAGATGGATTTGACAGTTGCTGTTGAATCCATTTTACATTTTCAGGGGTAAATAAATGGTCAATATTTTTCCAAATAATATGATAGCCATATCCACCTTGCTGCATTTCTTTAACAGCATCATCGATTGCCCAATGCTCAAAAATAATTCGATACATAGCAATACTAGCGCCAGTACGGTCTGAACCATGATAGCAATGTAATAAAACACGTTGATTATTTTGCTTGGCAATTTTAATTTGTTGCATGACTTTTAACAGGTCTTGTCGGTTAATCGCCCATGTATTAATCGGTATATGAACAAGATTGAAATTTTCATTTTTAAAAACCACACTATCTGAATCCTTGGCTCTTAAATTAATAATCGTCCCAATTTGATGGTTTTTTAACTCAGGAATCATCATAGTATTCGGTTGTTCACTACGAAAAATGTCGTTGCTCACCTGATAAAAATTATGGTTTTGAGAAACTAAGCTTGCCCAATCTTTAGGTCTCTGCGCCTGTACAATACTTTCATGTTGCATACAACCTTGTAGGCTTAAACATAGAGCAAGCGCAATGAGTAAAATTTTTTTCATGTTTGGTACCGTCGAAGATCATGAGGATCATGGGCGCAAATGATTTCAATATTTGGTTCATGTTGAGCCAAATATTGTAGCTTTTTAAGGTTAATAACACGTTTGTCGTTATCCTCTGCAAATGTTTTTTCTATAAGCCTAAGAGGCCTTAATTTATTTGTAGGGTTTAATTCTAGATGTGAATAATAAGCATCTCCGCAAAACAACAACCACTGATCTTGTTGTTTAATGGCAATACCACAATGGCCTGCTGAATGGCCTAAGAGTGGAATCATTAATATTTCATCTTGGAACAGCGGGAAACCTTTTACTTTTTCAAGGTTGAACCATTTTTCACCTTGCTGATCTTCAACAAAATTCCAATAGCGGTGATGGTTATATTGATTGGTTCTATAACGAAGCTTACCTTTAAAGTTGGGTAGTTGAGCAGCGTTATATTCAGCAGCTAGTACGTGTACTGTGGCGTGGGGGAAGTCCGAAATGCCGCCTGCATGATCAAAATCGAGGTGGGTAATGAAGATATGTTGTACGTCTTTAGGATGAAATCCAAGTTTTTGAATTTGCTGAATAGCACTGAATTCAAGATTCGATTCAATTTTCCCCAAACGTTTAACTAAAGAGCCAAGGCGCTGCTGCATATGTAAATAGTCTTGTAAACCAAAGCCTGTATCAATAAGCACAAGGCCTCGATCGGTTTCTACTAAAAGACAATGACACACTATCTCCGCCTTCCAGCCCTTTTGTCCAAATAAAGGTGCGCAGACAGGACACATACTGCCGCATTTTAAATGATGAATTTTATGGATCATATTTTTTGTTTTTTGTACAAACTCCTTAGGAGTTATAACTGATCTCGGCAGTAAAAACCATGTGTATTCAATAATGAAAAAAAAGCCATCTATGGAGATGGCTTCGGAGAGGAAAAATAATCGCCTGGAAGCGATGGTTCTTTTGTTATTAAATTTTAAAATAGTCACCTAAGCGGTTTGGTCATCTTATAGGATGACTTTAAGATGTTTGCCTACGCACTGCGTTTGTCTTTCAGGGAACTTTTCACAAGCCTGCCTACGCGCTTTGCTTGTCTTGTAGTCAATTTTTCAAATGTTTGCCTACGCACTGCGTTTGTCTTGCGCTTCGATTAAAGCCTGTTTAAAGGCTTTAATCTTGCTCAGGCTGTGGCGTGAGGCGTAAATATGGTTTCACCGCAGTGTAGCCTTTCGGGAAGCGTTGCTTAATTTCTTCTTCATCTTTCAGTGACGGTACAATTACAACATCTTCACCTTGTTTCCAGTTTGCTGGAGTAGCCACTTTATGCTTATCGGTTAATTGGAGAGAGTCAACCACACGTAAGACTTCGTTAAAGTTACGACCAGTCGATGCCGGGTAGGTAATGATTAAACGAACTTTTTTGTTCGGATCAATAATGACTAAAGAACGAACCGTAAGTGTCTCACTGGCATTTGGATGAATGAAACCATATAACTCAGATACTTTACGGTCTTTATCCGCAATGATTGGAAAGTTAACCGTGGTATTTTGAGTTTCATTAATGTCATTAATCCAACCTTTATGTGACTCAACATCATCTACAGATAAGGCAATTGCTTTAACATTACGTTTTTCAAATTCATCTTTTAATTTTGCTGTAAAACCTAATTCAGTTGTACATACAGGGGTATAGTCAGCGGGATGAGAAAATAAAATACCCCAACTATCACCTAAAAAATCATAAAAATTGATTGTGCCTTCGCTTGATTCCTGTTGAAAATCAGGGGCAGTATCTCCTAATCGTAGTGTCATGATCGTTCCTCAATTGCTTAAAATTTGTTATATGTTTAAACGACTATGCCGCAATTTATTTATTATTAAAATTATTGTTTTTGTATTTTATTATGAAATTTTTATATAAGTGTAAATATATATGACTAAAACTCGTGAATTTAAGCACTCAATCAATGTAACTTTAAGATAAATTTGCTAAATTAGCTTTCTCGGAAGTTGTGTTCAATAGATGAGCGTTAATGTTGACTTTTTAGGTGCCGGTCATATGAAAGGGGCTTAGAGAAAGGGTAAAACCGTTTATCTAACTATCAGATTTTTTTTATGGGTTTTGTGCAAACCCCTTGTACTTCAAATTTCTGACACCATAATAAACAACTGAGAAAAAATTTATTCATTTGACCAAGCAAGATTTAGAGAGTTTATCCATGTTGGCAAGTCTGATCGGAGGTATCTTCGGTACAAAAAATGAGCGTGAACTCAAACGCATGCGCAAAATTGTTGAGCAAATCAATGCGCTCGAGCCGACGATATCAGCCTTAAGCGATGCAGACTTATCTGCAAAAACTCCAGAATTCAAACAACGTTATAGCAATGGCGAAAGTTTAGATAAGTTACTCCCTGAAGCGTTTGCAGTTTGTCGTGAGGCGGCGAAACGTGTAATGGGTATGCGCCATTATGATGTTCAATTGATTGGTGGTATTACTCTACACGAAGGCAAAATTGCCGAAATGCGTACCGGTGAAGGTAAAACCCTGATGGGTACTTTGGCGTGTTACTTAAACGCATTAAGTGGCGAAGGCGTTCATGTTATTACTGTAAACGATTACTTGGCACAGCGTGATGCTGAGTTAAACCGTCCGTTATTTGAGTTTTTAGGTTTAAGCATTGGTACGATTTATTCAATGCAAGAACCAGCAGAAAAAGCAGCAGCTTATCTTGCTGATATTACCTATGGTACCAACAACGAATTTGGTTTTGATTACTTGCGTGACAACATGGTGTTTTCGTTAGCAGAAAAGAAACAACGTGGTTTGCACTATGCAATTATCGATGAAGTTGACTCAATCTTGATTGATGAGGCACGTACGCCTTTAATTATTTCTGGTCAAAGTGAAGACTCTTCACACCTCTATACTGCAATCAATACGATTCCACCAAAATTACATCCGCAAAAAGAAGAAAAAGTTGCTGATGGTGGACATTTCTGGATTGATGAAAAGCAGCGTTCAGTTGAAATGACCGAAATCGGTTATGAAACTGTAGAACAAGAACTGATTCAAATGGGCTTGTTGGCAGAAGGCGAAAGCTTATATTCAGCAACTAACCTAAATCTTGTTCACCATGTGTCTGCGGCGATTCGTGCGCACTTCTTATTCCAACGTGACGTTCACTATATTATTCACGAAGGTGAAGTGGTTATTGTCGATGAACATACGGGTCGTACAATGCCGGGTCGTCGTTGGTCAGAAGGTCTGCATCAAGCTGTTGAAGCAAAAGAAGGTTTAGAAATTCAACCTGAAAACCAGACTTTAGCAACCACTACATTCCAGAACTATTTCCGTCTTTATAAAAAGCTTTCAGGTATGACAGGTACTGCTGATACTGAAGCTGCGGAAATGAAAGAAATTTATGGTCTTGATGTTGTGATTATTCCAACACATCGCCCAATGGTTCGTAATGACCAAAACGATTTAATCTATTTAAATCGTAATGGTAAATATAATGCCATTATTCAAGAGATTATGAATATTCGTGAGCAGGGTGTCGCGCCAATTCTAATTGGTACAGCAACCATTGAAGCCAGTGAAATTCTATCTTCTAAATTGATGCAAGCTGGTATCCATCATGAAGTTTTGAACGCAAAACAGCATGAGCGTGAAGCCGATATTATTGCTCAAGCGGGTAGCCCAAATGCAGTAACAATTGCAACAAACATGGCTGGTCGTGGTACAGATATTATCTTGGGTGGTAACTGGAAAGCGAAACTTGCCAAAATTGAGAACCCAACAGCAGAAGATGAAGCTCTTCTGAAAGCACAGTGGGAACAGGACCACGAAGATGTATTGCAAGCTGGTGGTTTGCATATTATTGGTTCTGAACGCCATGAATCACGTCGTATTGACAACCAGTTACGTGGTCGTGCGGGCCGTCAGGGTGACCCTGGTGTTTCTCGCTTCTATTTATCTCTTGAAGATGACTTGATGCGTATTTTCGCAGGTGACCGTGTTGTCGCTATGATGCGTGCAATGGGTCTACAAGAAAACGAAGCGATTGAACATAAAATGGTAAGTCGTTCTATCGAAAATGCACAACGTAAAGTTGAGGCGCGTAACTTCGATATTCGTAAAAACTTACTTAAATATGACGATGTGAATAATGAGCAACGTAAAATCATTTATTCACAACGTGATGAAGTGTTAGCTGAAAATACGCTACAAGACTATGTTGAAGAAATGCATCATGAAGTGATGCAAGCTATGATTGCTAACTTCATTCCACCTGAGTCGATCCATGACCAATGGGATGTAGAAGGCTTGGAAAATGCTTTACGTGTTGATTTAGGTATTGAGTTACCAGTTCAAGAATGGTTAGAGCAAGACCGCCGTCTTGATGAAGAAGGTTTGGTTGAGCGTATTAGCGATGAAGTGCTTACACGTTATCGTCAACGTCGTGCACAAATGGGTGATGAATCGGCAGCAATGCTTGAGCGTCATTTCGTTTTAAATTCGCTTGATCGCCACTGGAAAGACCATTTGGCTGCAATGGACTATTTACGCCAAGGGATCCATTTACGTGGCTATGCTCAAAAGAACCCTGAGCAGGAATATAAGAAAGAAGCATTTAACTTGTTTGTGAATATGTTGGGTGTAATTAAAACTGATGTTGTAACTGATTTGTCTCGTGTACATATCCCAACAGCAGAAGAGCTTGCAGAAATGGAAGCTCAACAGCAGCAGCAAGCAGAATCAATGAAGCTTTCTTTTGAACATGATGATGTTGATGGCTTAACAGGGGAAGTAACCGCTTCTCAAGAAACTCTTAATGAGGCAAGTGCTGATCAACAAATGTTCCCTGTACCTGAAAGTCGCAATGCACCATGTCCATGTGGTTCTGGTCTAAAATATAAGCAGTGTCACGGTAAAATTTAATTTGCCGTTAAAAAAAAGCAGAACATTCGTTCTGCTTTTTTTATGATTGTAGTAAGCGTGTGAATAATGTTTGCAGTTTTAAGCATTAAATGCTATTTACTTCTCATCCAGAGTGTATGTTGGAAAGACAATGAAAAAAGTATTACAACCTTTATTTTTAACTGTTCTTGCTGTGCCAAGTTTTGTTTTCGCAGCAGAAACAGCTACCGCCCCTCAAACTACAACGGTTGATAAGGTACTTGCGGCAAAAGGCCCAACTTCAGCGCAGGCTGTAGTGAAGCAAGAAAATACAACGGTGATTAGCCCTCGTACGGGCATTCGTTACACATTGGGTAATACAGGTAATCGCCCAATCATTTTACAAACTACTGCGATTGCTCCAGCAAACTCTGCAAACATTAATCGTATTGTGGCAACTAACCCTGCTTTATCTGCAAAAAGCCAAGAAAAAGCAAAAATTGCTTTAATTGGTGAAGCAGCAGTTGCGGGTGCAGCAGCAGTTGCAGCAAGTAATGTTACTGCTCCAGCAGCAGCAAATGGTGTTGCGCCAGCAAACCCTGCATCAATGAATTAATTTTCATATATAAAAAAGCCGGTCAATTTTGAACCGGCTTTTTTATATTAGAGTGTTTGAAAATAATTAAATTTGATTATTTACATCTTCATTCTTAGTTTCACGTATCAATAAAAACGCAACTAATGATAAAAGTGAGGCTGCTGTAAGATAATAACCTACTGCATATAAACCATAAGTTTCAGCAAGTTTAGTCGCAATAAGTGGGGCAAAAGATGCGCCAAAAATACCAGCCAAATTAAAGGTTAATGCTGAACCTGTGTAACGAACTGAGGTTGGGAAAAGTTCAGAAAGAACAGTACCAATCGGACCGTAGGTCAATCCCATAATCGCTAAGCCTGTACATAAGAAAAGAAATACGATGAAAGTATTTCCAGACTCTAGCATGCTAGAGAAAAATAATCCGAAGATTGCAGCAGCAATACATACACCAATAGATGTTGTTTTACGACCAAATTTTTCTGCAAAAATAGCGGATAAAGGAATGAAAGCTGCAAAACAAAGGGTCGCAAACAGTTGAAGTTCTAAGAACTCACCACGTGCATAGCCAAGCTTCGTAGTTCCCCAGTTTAATGCAAATACGGTAGTAAGATAGAACACAACGAAGGTACAGATTGCGGCAATTGTACCAAGTACAAGTTTACCTGGATGTTTCGTTATAACTTCTTTAAATGGAATATTAACTTCTTTTTGCTTATCTAAAACCTTTTGGAAAGCAGGGGTCTCGTGAAGCTTTAACCGGATATATAGACCCACAATAACTAAAATCGCACTTGCGATAAAAGGAATGCGCCAGCCCCATTGCATGAATGCTTGTTCAGGAATAGCCGCACTTAAAAATAAGAATGAACCCGTTGCTAAAATAAAACCAATAGGGGCACCAAGCTGTGGAAACATGCCATACCATGCACGTTTACCTTCTGGGGCATTTTCAGTCGCTAATAGTACTGCGCCACTCCATTCACCCCCCAAACCTAAGCCTTGTCCTAGACGGCAAGCAGCCAACAGTAATGGTGCGACAATCCCGATTTGAGCATAAGTTGGAAGTAAGCCAATGCACACGGTGGATATACCCATAGTCAGCAAAGCTGCCACTAAGGTTGCTTTACGGCCAATACGGTCTCCTAAATGGCCAAATAAAGCCGCACCGATTGGACGAGCAATAAAAGCGATCGCGAAAGTTGCTAGTGATTGTAAAACGGCAGCACTGCCACTACTGGCAGGGAAAAATAGATGGGGAAAAATGATAACAGCAGCAGTTGCATAGATATAAAAGTCGAAGAACTCAATGGTTGTACCGACTAAGCTTGCAAACAAAACCCGTGTTTTCGAATTGGTCGCTACTACAGGAGCAGCAGTCGCAGAGGTTGACTCCATATAAGTCCTTATATAAGTTAAAATTTATTTTTAGTTTACTATTCTCTTTAAAGGCATATTTTTCTTAAAAGAATAGTGTGAAAGAACATCATCCATGACTCTTTCAGGATCACTGAATATGAGTGAAAAATGGATTAAACAACGTACCAATAGATTGCAAGGAAGTGTGCTCCTGCACCTAGAAGTACAAAAATATGCCAGATTGCATGGGTATATCTTACCTTTTTTAACGCGTAAAACAATGCTCCAACAGTGTAAGCTAAACCACCAATAATCAAATACATCAAAGCATCTTTGCTTAAATAGGTACGCATATCATCCATTACAAAAATCGCAAGCCATCCCATCACGATATAAGCAAGTAATGAAATTTTCTGGAAACGATGAATAAAAATTAACTTGAAAAGTGTACCAATTGCAGCAATGCTCCAAAGTGCGACAAGTAAAATATAAGCTTTTTGCGTAGGTATAGCGACGCTTAAGAATGGGGTATATGTTCCAGCAATTAAATAATAAATAGCAGTGTGGTCGAGTTTTTTATACCAGTAACGTAGGTTTTGGGTTTGAGCAAAGTGATAGAGGGTCGAGCTGGTAAAAACAAGAATCAAGCTAAATGAATATACCCATAAACCGACCCACTGAGCAGTTGAAAGATAAGATCCTTTTATAATTAAAAAGATAGAGGCCAGTATGGCCATAATGACTCCAGCTCCATGGCTGTAGGCATTAAAAAGTTCTTCTTTGGGATCGTAAGTTTCTAACACCGATTTGCTCATAAGTTTATTTTTTTGATTAAAAATACAAATGTATAGAAATACAAAACAGTCGTAAAGTTATTTTATTTTTAATCCTATACCCTTTAAACTTTCAGTTTATATGAGTCACCATTTTTTAGGTATATCCGTGTCGGTTTTCTCCTTTGAGCAAGAACAGCAATTCTTTC
The DNA here is from genome assembly GCF_041021895.1 of Acinetobacter sp. XH1741. Lineage (NCBI taxonomy): Bacteria > Pseudomonadati > Pseudomonadota > Gammaproteobacteria > Moraxellales > Moraxellaceae > Acinetobacter > Acinetobacter chenhuanii. The sequence goes on along the minus strand of NZ_CP157428.1, from coordinate 3,732,563 downwards.
ATGAAATCAAACAAATGCTTGATCAGCAGACTTTTGAGCGTTTGATTTTGAGTCAATATAAAGGAGAGTTGGCACAGCTGGAAAAAATTACTTTCCGTGTTGTAGAGTTAAATGGAAAAAAACAGCTTTCAGCTTTATACCATCATACTACTCAAGATATGACCAAAAATTATAACTTTGAGGAGGGCTTAGAGCAGATCGCAGATTTACTTGTACAGTGTAAGCAAGCGAATTTATTTTCAGTTCATCAAGAAATTCAGCTTAAAAAAAATAAGAAGAAAGCCATGCTTAACATTGGCAAAAAACAAAGCGTGAATTCGGCTCAAACTATACAAGCACATGACCGTGAGAAACAGCGTTATGTGCAGCAGAGTAGTGCATTTTTAAGAGAGCTTGGCATTACCGATGAGAAAGCTCAAATCATTCCAAGTATGGCCCGTAAATGGAAACAGATTAATAAATTTATCGAAATTTTTGCGAGCGCATATGAGCAGATTGATGCAGAGCAAAAAGAGTTACGCATTGTCGATTTTGGTTCAGGGAAAGGTTATTTGACTTTTGCTCTTTATGATTATTTACAAGAACAGCAAAAAGTTCCCTTAATTACGGGTGTAGAGCTTCGCAGCAATTTGGTGGAGTTTTGCCAGAACGTTGCAGACAAAGTGCATTTTAATCATTTAGACTTTTTTGAAGGCGATGTTCGTAGTTATCAGCCGGAAAAACTAGACGTCATGATTGCTTTGCATGCGTGTGATATTGCGACTGACTTTGCTATTCATACTGGAATTCGTTTAAACGCTTCAATGATTATGTGCGCGCCGTGTTGTCATAAAGAATTACGTCCACAGTTGCATAGTCCTGAAGTTTTACAACCCATGCTACAGTTTGGTATTCATGCTGGGCAACAAGCTGAAATGCTGACTGACACTTTACGTGCGTTGCTTTTAAAAGCATACGGTTATGAAACCAAAGTTTTTGAGTTTGTATCGCTTGAACATACCAGTAAAAATAAAATGATTTTGGCAACAAAACGCAAAAATGTTTCTCAACCTGATGCCAAGATTATGGCTCAAATCCAAGCATTGAAAGAAATGTACGGTATTAAAAAACAGACCTTAGAATTGTTATTACAAGATCAGTTACCGATCGAGAATGTTGGCTGCAAGTGCTAGGGCGGAGAGTGAATGTATAAAATTATAGCAGGCGGTTGGGAGCAGCTTGAGAAAGATGCAAAATACATCCGTGAGCAAGTCTTTATTCAGGAACAAGGAATTGCACCTGAAGATGAATGGGATGACTTGGATGCTATGGTTTTACATTTTATTGTTTATGACCAAGAGCAACCTATCGCTACAGCACGTCTGTTGCCACAACATAGTGTAGGGCGTGTTGCTGTTTTAATGCCTTATCGCAAGCAGGGTATAGGTAAAATTTTAATGCAGTATATTATTGACTATGCGTGCAATCAAAAATTACCTTACTTAAAGCTTTCAGCACAAACGTATGTGAAGGCTTTTTACGAAGCTTTAGGCTTTAAAGTGCAGGGCGAGGTTTACCAAGACTGCGGTATCCCTCATATAGATATGGTTTTAGCCTTAAGTTGAGACTTCTTTTTAGAAATCTCAACTTTGAATTACTTCATTGCATTCCAGTTTTCGATAGCTTGTAAGCCTGTCTCTATACCAACTTCATAACTATAACGAAGCTTTTTCGGATTGGTACTTAAACGGCCAGCCATATTTTTAAGTGGTGGTGGGCACACTTCTAAAATTTGCTGGTCTGGATTTTCACTACGAACAAAATCAACCGAAGCATTATAACGGGCACAGCGGTTACGCAAACTATTTGCAAAACCATAATGGTGTTTAAACGCATATTTTGCGAGGAATTGGTCGCCTCGGCTGCTGGCTTTAAAGTAGTTTTTCGGACGAGTACGCAAAACTAACAGTTTTTTGACACCACTTTGCTGAGCCGTCCAGCGAATGGGGAGTGCATCTGCAACACCACCATCAAAATATGGTTCACCCATAATATCGACGGGATGACGCGTTAAAACTGGAATTGAGCTAGAAGCACGAAGCGCATTTAGCAAATTATCTTTACCAGCACGAAGATATTCGGCATGACCAGTTTTGGCATGCGTCAACACCATATAAAAATCAGGGTTATTCGCAAAAAGACGCTGCTGGTCAAGTGGATGTTCTTGTTCACCAATTTCCCACATCCATTTTAAATCGAGTAAATCACCGCCTTTAAAGAAGCGCTTGTAATCGATAAATTCAGGACGGAGTGAATGGTCAACATAGAATGTTAACGTTCGGCCTTGCTGACCTGCTAAGTAGTTAGCCACGTTGGTAGAGCCAGAAGATACACCAACGTATAAGTCAAAAGGATTGAACTGCTGTTGTAGAAAAGCATCAAGTACACCACTGGTAAAGGCACCACGCATACCTCCACCTTCTACAACCAGTGCGTTACGGGAAAAATCTGTCATTTGAAAAATATCTGATTACTGATGTGAATGCTGATGTTCTTGCATGTCCATTTCAGGCATGTTGTCACTATGCTGAGTTTGCTGATCTGTCGTTTTTTCAGCTTTTTGCTGCATTTCGTGCTGTTGAGCTTTACGCTGTGCGCCTGGCATATAGTCAGGTTCATTACTCATTGCTAAATAGAAAAAGCCAAGGAAAATCGCACTCAAAACACCAACGATCAGAACAAATTTCCAGCCTAGACTTGCTGACTCGGAAGAATTTTTATCGGACATAAGAATTTCTCGAATGTGCTATGGAAGCACAAAAATGAAGTCTATTTATAGCATATTTAGACAATAGGCTGAAATCTTAAAGGTCATAAAGAAAAACCCATATAAATAAAATATATTTATATGGGTAAGGTTTATGCAGTTTTTGAATATTTAATAAATTCAAATTATTGAATATTTTGTTTCTGCTCAGCTTTGGTTTTGAGTAATGCTGGTGGTGTGAATCGCTCACCATATTTGGCAGCTAATTCTTCAGCACGTTTTTGCGCTTTATCAATACCATATTGATTTAAGAATTGAATCGCACCCCCAGTCCAAGGCGCATAACCAATTCCAAAAATAGAACCGACATTGGCATCTATCACTGATTCCAACACACCTTCTTCATAACAGCGTAAGGTATCTAAAGCCTGTACAAACAAAATGCGATCAATCATATCTTGCTCAGAAATATCATGATCTTTCTGCCAGCGGTTTAAGCCTTCCCAAAGGTGCTTTTTACCATTTTCAGGATAGTCATAGAAACCTGCACCCGCAGCTTTACCTCTACGGTTTAAGTCATGAATCATGGTATGAACGACTTCATCTACTGGTGTTTTCGGTAACTCTTTGCCTTCGGCTTGTAGGGCTTTACGTGCTTCACTGGCAACATGTTCAGTCAAGGTTAAAGACACTTCATCTTGAATCGCAAGTGGTCCTACAGGCATGCCTGCTTTCAATGCTGCCATTTCAATACGCGCTGGATGGACGCCTTCGGCAAGCAAGCGCATACCTTCTTGAATGAAAGTCCCAAACACACGACTCGTGAAGAAACCGCGGCTATCATTGACAACAATTGGTGTTTTTCCAATTTGTTGTACAAAGTCATACGCTTTGGCAAGTGTTTCACTTGAGGTGTTTTTACCTTTAATAATCTCAACCAACTGCATTTTGTCGACAGGGCTAAAGAAGTGTAGGCCGATAAATGCTTTATCATCCTTACTTGCTTGAGCTAAACCTGTAATGGGTAGGGTCGATGTATTTGATGCCATTACACCATTAGGTGCTAAATATTGTTCAGCTTCTTGAGTAACTTTCGCTTTAAGCTCTTGGTTTTCAAATACAGCTTCAATAATTAAATCACAGCCTTGTAAGTCTTGAGCTGAAGCTGTAGCCGTAATCAATGATAAAACCTGATCACGTTTTTCTGCGGTCATCCGACCTTGTGAAACACGCTTGTCTAGGAGCTTTTGTGAATAGGTTTTGCCTTTCTCGGCATTTTCAACAGATACATCTTTAAGTACAACTGGAATGCCTTTAATGGCTGTTGAATAGGCAATGCCCGCACCCATCATGCCTGCACCCAATACACCCACTTTAGTGGCTTGCCATTTTGCAACGTCGGCAGGGCGGCTTGCACCAGACTTAATTGCATTTAAACCATGCCAGAAAGTACCGATCATGTTTTTAGAGATTTGGCCTGTTGTAAGCTGAGTAAAGTAACGGGACTCAATACGCAGTGCAGTATCTACATCAACTTGAGCGCCTTCAACTGCGGCTGCCATAATCGCTTCAGGAGCAGGATAACAGCCTTTGGTTTTGTCTTTTAACTTGGCTGGTGCAATGGCAAGAACTTGTGCAACTGCTGGCGTTTTTGGATCACCACCCGGAATTTTATAACCCTTCACATCAAAAGGCTGTTGAGATTTTGGATTGGCCTTTATCCAAGCAATTGCTTTATCTAAAAGCTCTTGTTCATTTTCGGCAGTATCATGGATTAAGCCTAAAGATTTTGCTTTATCAACACCGAACTGTTTGCCTTCCATTAAAAATGGAAATGCATTTTGAAGTCCTAATAAGCGTACCATACGTACAATACCACCGCCGCCCGGTAACAAACCTAAGGTAACTTCTGGTAGGCCAAATTTGCTTTTTGGGTCATTGATGGCAATACGGTGATGGCAACTTAATGCGATTTCCCAACCGCCGCCCAGTGCTGTGCCATTTAATGCTGCAACAACTGGAATCCCTAGTGTTTCAATTGTACGTAAATGACCTTTTAGTTTTTCAACCATATTGAAAAACTCAGTTGCATGTTCAGGCTGAACTTGAATTAGCTCATCTAAATCACCGCCTGCAAAGAACGTTTTTTTAGCTGAGCGGAAAATAACGCCTGAAAGTTCTGTTTCTGCTTTAAGTTTCTGAGTTGCTTCATCGAGCGAGTCACGAAACTCTGCATTCATTGTGTTTGCAGATTGACCAGTTGAATCAAGTGTTAAAATGACAATATTGTCGGCATTTTTTTCGTATTGAATTGCACTCATTTTTTATATCCCTAAATTTTTATACGCGTTCAATAATGGTGGCAATACCCATTCCACCGCCAACACAGAGTGTCGCTAAACCACGCTTTTTATTTTGTCGTTCAAGTTCATCGAGTAACGTACCTAAAATCATGGCACCCGTTGCGCCCAATGGGTGGCCTAAAGCAATCGCACCACCATTTACGTTGACTTTTTCAGCAGGGACATTGAGCTCATTAATAAAACGCATAACAACTGCCGCGAAAGCTTCGTTGACTTCAAATAGGTCAATATCATCAATCGTTAGACCCGCTTTTTCTAAAGCTTTGCGTGCAGCAGGAGCAGGGCCTGTCAGCATAATGGTTGGGTCAGTACCGACTAGTGCAGTTGCTAAAACTTTAGCGCGTGGTTTTAAATTTTGTTCTTTCACTGCTTTTTCAGAAGCCAATAAAACTACCGCTGCTCCATCGACAATACCTGATGAGTTACCTGCGTGATGAACATGATTTACTTTTTGTGCTTCCGGATATTTTTGCAAAGCGACTGCATCAAAACCCATTTGTCCCATCATTTCAAAACTTGGATTGAGCTTTGCTAGACCTTCGAGTGTGGTATGGCCTTTAATAAATTCATCTTTTTCTAAAATCACGACACCTGAATGATCTTTGACTGGCACAACTGATTGATCAAAATAACCATTTGCTTGAGCTGCCGCGGCTTTTTGTTGGGACTTCACCGCAAAATTATCGACATCGGCACGACTATAGCCATCTAAGGTTGCAATGAGGTCAGCGCCAATACCTTGTGGAACAAATGATGACTTAAGGTTTGTCTCAGGGTCTAACGCCCACGGCCCGCCGTCAGAACCCATTGGAATACGTGACATTGATTCAACACCACCAGCAACCACTAAATCTTCCCAACCAGAACGAACTTTCATTGCTGCCATATTGACGGCTTCTAAACCTGAAGCGCAAAAACGGTTAATTTGCACACCAGCAACATCATCATTCCAACCCGCTGCAATCGCAGCAGTTTTAGCAATGTCACCACCTTGGTCGCCAATTGGTGTTACGCATCCCAAAACAATGTCGTCTACTTTAGACGTATCGAGTTGATGGCGCTGTTCTAATTCGTTTAAAAGGCTAGTGAGTAATGTGATTGGTTTTACTTCGTAAAGAGAGCCGTCTTTTTTTCCTTTTCCGCGTGGGGTGCGAATGGCATCAATAATATAAGCCTCGCTCATAACAGTTCCTTTTTTATTGCTTAAAATTTATTTGTGTTTTGAGTGTACTGGTTTTAATAGCGAGTGCAATGACGATAAGCGCACCAGTCAGGTGATGATTTTTGCCAATAGCGATACAAAAAAGCCCAAGTTGAACTTGGGCTAAATGTGAAACTAAAGAGATTTAAGAATTAGTGATAACCATGTAGCTGGCGATACAAACCAGGAGTTACACCCGTCCACTTTTTAAATGCACGGTGGAACGTACTGGTTTCACTAAAGCCAACCTGTTGAGCAACATCTTCAAGTGTTAATTCTGGGTTGAGTAATAAGTGAATTGCAGCATCTCGACGTAAAGCATCTTTCACGCCTTGGTAGCTTTTACCTTCAGCAGCCAAGCGGCGGCGTAGGGTTTGTGGAGATAAATACAGCATTGAAGCAACGTCATTAAGCGTTGGCATTTCTTCACCAATTTGGCTTTTGAGTACTTCACGAATACGAGAAGTCAGCGAGTTGGTGTTTTTAAATTTAACTAAAAGCTGAGCCGGTGCTGCTTTTAAGAATTCTTCTAGCGTTTTTTCATCTTGGCGGATTGGTAAATCAAGATAATCAGCTGCAAAGGTAATTTCCGTACGCGGTGCATCAAACTGCATGACTGGCGCAAAGAATAACGCATCATACTCATCTGCATGAGCAGGACGCGGGTAGCTAAAATGAACACGCTCTAAAGGTAAACGACGTTCAATCAGCCATGATGCCAAGCCATGCCAAATCATGAGCATACTTTCGGTAATGAAATGATCCGGATCTAATGTTTTTGGAATGAGAGGAACTAACCGCGCTTCGTGTTTGTCACGCTCTAGGCTAACAGACCATTCATCACCAAATAACTTGTAAAATTGAGATGAGAGTTCGAGGGCTTGACCCAAGGTTTTTGCATGAATAATCAGCTGACACATAATGGCAAAAGTGCCCAAGCGACGCGGTTGTACATCAAAACCAACGTGTTCGTCTTGGGTGACCATCCATAGCATTTTTATAAAACGGGTATATTGTTCTGGTGAGATTCGAGCTTTAGGTTGACGTAATAGTTCCGCTTCGATACCCACATGTGAAAGTAACGTCTCGACATCCATGCCAAGGCGTTTTACGCCTGTCAAAGCCGCATTCACGAAGTGGATGCTAATCGTATCGCGACTCATATTGAATCCTTCAGTCTCTTTGATGTTCACTTTAAATTGACCTAAATGACCGTTTAAAAAAATAAATTGGCGATTTACAACAGTGTAAAAGCACTTTTTACATGTTAAATTGCCGAAATGATCAAGGTAAATGGCTGAACATGACATTGTTTTAGAATATTTGCTTAACTAATATAAAAGAAAATTCGAATAATAGTGGTTAAAAATACGATGACGACAGCATTAAACGGACTTAAAGTTCTCGATTTCTCGACGCTTTTACCAGGACCTTTTGCCACAATGTATCTAGCCGATATGGGCGCAGAAGTCATCCATATCGAATCTCCGTCACGTCCAGATCTCATTCGGATTATGCCGCCATATGCAAATGGACAAGCGACAGCACATAGTTATCTAAATCGAAATAAGCAGTCGATCGTTCTCGACTTAAAAGATGCGGCGAGTATTGACCTGATTAAAGCCAAAATTTCCGAGTTTGATATTGTAGTTGAGCAGTTTCGACCAGATGTCATGCGTCGCTTGGGTCTAGACTACGCGACACTTGCCGAAATTAACCCACGTTTAATTTATTGTTCAATTACAGGATATGGACAAACGGGAAGCTATAAAGATAGAGCTGGGCATGATATTAACTATTTAGCTTTAGCTGGTATTGCCGGTTATAGCGGTCGACAAGACAGTGGTCCACCACCACTCGGTATTCAAGTTGCCGATATCGCAGGTGGTTCACTTCATGCTGTCATTTCGATTTTAGCTGCGGTGGTCGAACGCGGGCGTAGCGGAATGGGGCAGTACATTGATATTTCCATGACCGACTGCGTTGCAAGTTTAAATAGTATGGCAGCGTCAGCCACACTTGCAGGACAAGTTGAGCAGGCACCAGAGCAAGGTATGCTCAACGGTGGCATTTTCTATGACTATTATATGACTCAAGATGGGCGTTATGTCTCAATTGGCAGTCTTGAACCTCAATTTATGGCTGGGTTGTCTGCTGCATTAGATTTGCCTGTGTTGTTACAAAAAGGTGCGTCATTAGATATTCAAGATCGGCAAGAAGTTAAGCAAGCTATTCAAGAGAAAATTAAAACCAAAACCTTTAAAGAATGGCATGAAATTTTTGCAAATCTCGATGTTTGTGTAGAACCCGTATTGAGCTTGAGTGAAGCTTTGAACTCGCCGTTAGCACAACAACGTGGATGGATTGTGAACGTTCCTTTGCAGAATAATACGGCAGATACAGAACCACAGATTGCATGTCCAATTAAGTTCTCACGCTCACAAATGCGATATTCCTTTGTAGGTCAAAAGCTTGGCGAAGGGGAGTGGTAATAAGTTGGGGCTATTTCTTATACAGTATGTATTAAGATTATTATCTGATTAATCAATTGATTAACATTTTGAATAATTTCTTTACATAAAAATAGCGTAACCTTTATAAACAAAGACATAAAAGGTACGTAAACATGAAAACGCATAAATCTTTGATGGTTTCCTGTTTATCCGTTTTATCAATTACTCTTTTTGTTCAGCATGCACAAGCTGCTGCTGCATTTGACCCAAATGGTTCTTGGATGTTGGGTGATTGGAACGGGCAACGCAAAGCGTTACAAGCACAAGGTTATGATTTTTCTTTTGGATATACTGGTGAATATGCCGGTATTTTAGATTCAAAGAATACATCTTCTCATGGTAGTGCTTATACAGGGCAACTCGCTTTAGGTTCGCATTTGGACCTAGGTAAAATTTTAGGGTGGCAAGATACAGAAGCTCAAATCACGTTGACTTATCGTGATGGGCAATCGCTTTCTGAACATTCTCCAGCTTTAGCTGGACACATCAGTTCTGCACAGGAAGTGTGGGGACGTGAGCAAACTTGGCGTTTAACAGACTTGTGGATTAAGAAAAAATTTCTTGATCAGAAGTTAGACGTGAAAGTGGGGCGTTTTGGTGAAGGTGAAGACTTTAACAGTTTTGACTGTGACTTCCAGAACTTGGCGCTTTGTGGCTCACAAGTGGGTAACTGGGTTGGTGACCAATGGTATAACTGGCCAGTTAGCCAATGGGCGATGCGTGTTAAATATAATGTGCAACCTGACTTGTATACGCAAGTGGGTGTATATGAATATAACCCTGAAAACTTAGACCGAGGCAAAGGCTTCAACTTAAGTACAGACGGTTCTCATGGTGCCATTATTCCGGCTGAAGTGGTTTGGTCTCCTAAGTTAGGTGCACAAAGTATGACGGGTGAATACCGTTTAGGGTATTACTACAGCACTGCTGATGCACAGGAAATTACCAATCCAACCAAAACATCTCACAAGCAAGGTGTTTGGGTAACTGCAAAACAAAAATTATTCCAGCCAGCAGATCAAACTGATCGTGGTTTAACAGGTTTTGTTAACCTGACTTTCCACGACTCAGATACCAACAAAGTTGATAACATGCAAAATGTAGGCTTAGTCTATAAAGGTTTGCTCAATCAACGTCCTCAAGATGAGTTAGCACTCGGTGTGGCTCGTATCCATATCAATGATGATTGGAGCGACATCCAAGCTAAAGAATACGATACAGAATACAATACCGAGCTTTACTACGGTATTCATGCCACTAACTGGCTAACTATTCGTCCAAATGTGCAATATGTTCGTCATGTTGGTGCATTAAAAAATGGTGATAACACTTGGGTAGGCGGTATTAAGTTCTCAACCGTATTCTAAGTAATTATTCCGAAAACGGATTGTCGAAGGCTAAATCATTGATTGAAGTATCCGACCTTCCGTTTTTTTCTTTATGCCTGAATTTTGTTTTAGATGTATTGGTGATGCCATTTTTCTATAAGATTTTTGGCACATCTTTCCGATAAAAACGATGATTGATAAGAGGTGGTTTATGAATCAACCTTCTTCAAGATCAGGTTTAACGACTTTTACCGTAATCATTATTGGGTTATTGGCGTTATTCCTGTTAATTGGAGGTATTTGGCTCGCTACATTAGGCGGTTCAATTTACTACATTGTAGCTGGAGTCTTACTCCTTATTGTTACATGGCAACTCTACAAGCGTGCTTCTACAGCTTTGTGGATTTATGCTGCATTAATGCTAGGTACCATTATCTGGAGTGTCTGGGAAGTTGGAACAGACTTTTGGGCGCTTGCACCACGTTTAGATATTTTAGGTATTCTTGGTTTATGGTTATTGGTTCCGGCTGTAACTCGTGGAATCAACAACCTTGGATCAAGTAAAGTTGCCTTATCTTCAACTTTAGCTATTGCAATCGTGTTGATGGTTTATTCTATTTTCAACGATCCGCAAGAAATCAATGGTGAAATTAAAACGCCTCAACCTGAAACTGCTCAAGCTGTTCCAGGTGTAGCAGAGAGTGACTGGCCAGCTTATGGTCGTACTCAAGCGGGTGAGCGTTATTCTCCATTGAAACAGATTAATGACCAGAACGTAAAAGACCTAAAAGTGGCTTGGACACTTCGTACTGGTGATTTCAAAACAGATAATGATTCGGGTGAAACAACCAATCAGGTTACGCCAATTAAAATTGGTAATAACATGTTTATCTGTACGGCTCACCAACAGTTAATTGCGATTGATCCAGCAACAGGTAAAGAAAAATGGCGTTTTGATCCGAAGTTAAAAACGGATAAAACGTTCCAGCATTTAACTTGCCGTGGTGTAATGTACTACGACGCAAATAACACAACTGAATTTGCGACAAGTTTACAAACTAAAAAATCAACTTCAACTCAATGTCCACGTAAGGTATTTGTACCAGTTAATGACGGACGTTTAGTTGCTGTGAATGCTGACACTGGTAAAGCATGTACTGACTTTGGTGAAAATGGTGAAGTGAATTTACAAAAATTCATGCCATATGCTTACCCAGGTGGTTATAACCCAACATCTCCTGGTGTTGTGACAGGTTCAACTGTCGTAATTGCCGGTTCTGTAACAGACAACTATTCAAGTAAAGAGCCATCTGGTGTAATTCGTGGATACGATGTTAACACTGGTAAGCTTCTTTGGGCATTCGATACGGGTGCAGCAGATCCAAATGCAATGCCAGGCGAAGGTACGACATTTGTTCATAACTCGCCAAATGCTTGGGCACCTTTAGCATACGATGCCAAACTTGATATTGTTTATGTTCCAACAGGTGTAGGTACTCCGGATATCTGGGGTGGTGACCGTACTGAGTTGAAAGAACGTTATGCGAACTCAATGTTAGCGATTAATGCTTCAACTGGTAAATTGATATGGAACTTCCAGACCACTCATCACGATTTGTGGGATATGGACGTACCGTCTCAACCATCTTTGGCCGATATTAAAGACAAAGCAGGTAAAACTGTTCCCGCAATCTATGTATTGACTAAAACAGGTAATGCCTTTGTTCTTGATCGTCGTAATGGCCAGCCAATTGTTCCTGTAACTGAAAAACCAGTTCCACAAACAGTTAAGCGCGGACCACAAACCAAAGGCGAGCATTATTCAAAAACTCAGCCATTCTCTGATTTGAACTTGGCGCCACAAGATAAATTGACTGATAAAGATATGTGGGGTGCCACAATGCTTGATCAGCTCATGTGTCGTGTATCTTTCAAACGTCTAAATTACGATGGTATTTATACACCACCATCAGAAAACGGTACTCTAGTTTTCCCTGGTAACTTAGGTGTGTTTGAATGGGGCGGTATGTCGGTTAACCCTGACCGTCAGGTTGCTGTGATGAACCCGATTGGTCTGCCATTTGTAAGCCGTCTAATTCCTGAAGATCCGAACCGCGCAGAAACTGCAAAAGGTGCAGGAACTGAGCAAGGTATTCAGCCAATGTATGGCGTACCTTATGGTGTGGAAATCAGCGCATTCTTATCTCCACTTGGTTTACCTTGTAAACAACCAGCTTGGGGTTATGTTGCTGGCGTAGATTTGAAAACACATGAAGTAGTATGGAAAAAACGTATTGGTACTATCCGTGATAGTTTACCAAAACTGTTCCAATTACCAGCTGTGAAAATTGGTGTACCTGGTTTAGGTGGTTCAATCTCTACTGCAGGTAATGTTATGTTTGTTGGTGCAACTCAAGATAATTACATCCGTGCGTTTAACGTCACAAATGGTAAAAAACTTTGGGAAGCGCGTTTACCAGCAGGTGGACAAGCAACACCAATGACTTATGAAATCAACGGTAAGCAATATGTTGTAATCATGGCTGGTGGTCATGGTTCATTTGGTACAAAAATGGGCGACTATTTAGTGGCTTACGCATTACCAGATAACAAATAAACGTTTGCTATAAAGAAAGCCCAGATTTATCTGGGCTTTTTTATGTCGATCTATATGAGCTTATCAATAAAACCGTTATTAAATATGCAAAAAAAGCATTTTATTGATGAATAAAAGCTCGCTATGCTATCCGCCTTAATAATGAATCTACTAGCCATACGCCATGTATTTATATACCGATTTCGACCAGCAGCTGGTTAATGAACGAGTTGCTCAGTTCCGTGATCAGACTGAACGCTATTTAGCTGGCAAACTTTCTGAAGATGAATATCGTCCATTACGTTTGCAAAATGGTTTATATGTGCAACGTTATGCGCCTATGCTGCGTATTGCTGTGCCGTATGGTTTAATGAATTCTAAACAATTACGTAAAGTTGCTGAAGTTTCAACACAGTATGACCGTGGTTATGCGCACGTATCTACACGTCAAAACATCCAGTTAAACTGGCCAGCACTTGAAGATGTGCCAGACATTTTGGCAGAACTTGCAACTGTACAAATGCATGCCATTCAAACCAGTGGTAACTGTATTCGTAACACAACAACTGACCAATATGCAGGTGTAGTCGCTGGTGAAATTGCAGACCCACGTCCAACATGTGAGTTGATTCGTCAGTGGAGTACCTTCCACCCTGAATTTGCATTCTTGCCACGTAAGTTCAAAATTGCTGTTTCTGCACTTGAAGAAAAAGACCGCGCAGCAACTGCATTCCATGATATTGGTGTTTATATCGTACGTAATGATGCGGGCGAGATCGGCTATAAAATTATGGCGGGTGGTGGTTTAGGCCGTACCCCAATCATTGGTAGCGTTATTCGTGAGTTTTTACCACGTGAAGATTTAATTGCTTATTTAGAAGCGGTTCTACGTGTTTATAACTTACATGGCCGTCGTGATAACAAATACAAAGCACGTATCAAAATCTTGGTTAAAGCATTAACGCCTGAAGTATTTGCACAGAAAGTTGAAGCTGAGTTTGAACATACACGTGAAGCATTGAAAATTCAGCCAGAAATCTTGAAAAAACTGGATGAAGAGTTCACACCGTTTGAATATCAAGATTTAGCTGATGAAGACTTTACGGCTTTATTTGCTGAGCATCCAAAATTCAAGCAATGGTTCAATATCAACACGCATGCGCATAAAGTAAAGGGCTATCGTATTGTTACGATTTCTCTAAAACGTGCAGGTATTGCACCGGGTGATATGACCACTGAAGAAATGAACTTCATTGCAGATCTTGCTGATAAATATACGTTCGGTGAACTTCGCACGACTCACGAACAAAACATTGCTTTAGCAGATGTACCTCAAAAAGATTTGTTTGATGTCTGGCAAGCGCTTGAACAACAAAATATGGCACGTGCTCATATTGGTTTTATTACCGATATTATTAGTTGCCCAGGTGGTGATTTCTGTTCACTTGCAAATGCAAAATCAATTCCGATTGCCGAAGCAATTACTCGCCGTTTCGATGACTTAGATAAAGTTTATGATCTTGGACATTTAGATCTAAATATTTCTGGTTGTATGAATGCCTGTGGTCACCACCATGTAGGTAACATTGGTATTTTAGGTGTAGACAAAAAAGGTGCTGAATTCTACCAAATTACATTAGGTGGTAATTCAGATCATGATGCATCAATCGGTGACATCTTAGGCCCATCATTTGCAGCGGATGCTGTTCCAGACGTTATTGAAGAAGTGTTAAATACTTATCTTGATTTACGTATGGAAGGTGAGCGTTTTGTTGACACATATCGTCGTGTAGGAATTCAACCATTTAAGGAGCGTGCATATGCTTAATACAGCTCTACCAGTGCTTTATAAAGATGGCACGATTACAGACAATACGTATCAAATCATTGCGGAAGATGGTGCTATTCCTCAAGGTGATGTAGTTGTAACAACAGCTCAACTAGATCAATTAACTAGCATTCAAGGCAAAAAAGCTTTGTATGTGACTGTGAATGATTCACCTGAAGATCATACATTTCCATTAAATGAACTTGATGCAATTTTCATTGAGTTTGCAGGTTTTGGTGATGGGCGTGGTTATTCATTCGCTGCATTATTGCGTCGCCAAGGTTTCAAAGGTGAACTTCGTGCAACAGGTGATGTGTTTAAGGATGTTTTAAACTACCTAAAACGTTCTGGTTTTGACAGCTTTGTCGTGAAAGAAGGTAAAGATGTACAAGAAGCGGCAGCTGGTTTGCAAGACTTTACTCATCCATATCAAGCTTCAACAGCTGTACCACAAGCATGCTATCAAACTGGCGCTTAATATATGCTGACATAAAAAATCCCGCACATTGCGGGATTTTTTATGGTGGAGATTAAGTGTCTAATTGGCAATTAACCATCCACTTTATGCCGAACTGGTCAGTAAAAGCGCCATACAATGCCCCCCAGAAAGTCTTTTCTAGAGGCATTTCAATTTGGCCATTTACAGATAAAGCATCAAAAAGCTGTTTAGCCTTTTCTTGTTCATCCTTTTCAAGGTTAATCGCGATATAGTGATTATTGCCTTGAGTAAATACACTATTGGGAGCACAGAACTGATCATTGGTATCAGATGCCATCAGCACAGTGTATTCGTTAATAGGTAGAGAAACATGCAGGACCAAATTTTTATTGGCTTCCGATAACGTCACTCCTTCTTGCGATGGCATATCACCATAGCGGCTCAGCATGGCGAACTCTCCGCCAAAGACCGATTTATAAAAGTTAAAGGCTTGCTCTGCTTGACCTTGGAAATTCAGATAGTGATTGAGTTGCATTGTTATTGTCCATTGTTGTTTTCGTTTAAAGGAATAAGTTAAAACTTAAAAGTGATTTTGTGGGTCTTTTTTTGTAAATTTTCCATTAAAAAATCCCACCGAAGTGGGATTCTTAATATTTATTTTTAATTAAATAAGTTCAACTGCAACAGCTGTTGCCTCACCACCACCAATACAAAGAGCAGCAATACCTTTTTTACCACCCGTACGTTTTAGTGCATGAATCAGCGTAAGAATAATACGAGAGCCCGTAGAACCTACAGGATGGCCTAGCGCACAAGCACCGCCATTGATGTTGACTTTTTCGGCATCAAGTTTGAAGTCATCAATTGGACACATAGTAACCATCGCAAATGCTTCATTAATTTCCCAAAGGTCTACGTCCTGAGCATTCCATCCCGCTTTTTTAAGAACTTTTTCGATAGCACCTACTGGAGCAATTGTAAATTCTGAGGGATGCTGAGAGTTTGAAGCTGTTGCAATAATTTTAGCAAGCGGTTGTAAGCCACGTTGGGTAGCCACTTCACTCGAAGTTAACACCAGTGCAGATGCACCATCCGAGATAGAACTTGCATTAGCTGCGGTAATGGTACCGTCTTTTGCAAAAGCTGGTTTGAGTGAAGGAATCTTGTCAATTTTTGCATTTAAAGGCTGTTCATCTTGGTCAACAACGACATCACCTTTACGGGTAGACACAGTAACGGGAACAATTTCGTCTTTAAAATAGCCTTCAGTAATCGCAGTTTGAGCGCGTTTCAAAGAACGAATTGCAAAGTCATCCATTTGCTCACGTGTATAACCGCGTGTATTTGCCATATCTTGGGCAAATGAACCCATTAAACGACCTGTTTCAGCATCTTCTAAACCATCAAAGAACATATGGTCTTTAATTTCACCATGACCCATACGATAACCTGCACGTGCTTTTGGTAAAACATACGGAGCATTTGTCATAGACTCCATACCGCCAGCCACTACAATTTCGGCGCTGCCTGCTTTAATCATATCAGCTGCTTGCATCACGGCTTTCATGCCCGAACCACATAGCTTATTAATTGTCACAGCGCCTGTTGAATCAGGTAAACCAGCTTTGCGCATTGCTTGGCGAGCAGGGCCTTGTTTTAAGCCAGCAGGAAGAACACAACCCATAATGACTTCTTCGACATCAGTAGGCTGCAAACCTGCTCGTACGATTGCTTCTTTAATTGTTGCCGCACCTAATTCGGGAGCAGTTAGACCAGATAATGATCCTTGAAAACCACCCATAGCCGTACGAGCACCATTAACAATTACGATGTCAGTCATTGTTGTAATCTCCGATTGTTCTTTATCTCAAATTAAGAAAATTTTAAAACTTAAGCAGTATATTGCAAAATAGGGACAGGATTAGGTTCTGCATTTAGACTGCAGAGTTCTAACAATTTTTTAGTCCTTCTAAGCGTATATGTCCCATTTTGCTAAGGATTAATTTAAAATTTTTAAATTGATCATAAGAACAGTATATAAAACTACCATTAGACTCGATTGGAAGACCTGAGCTTCCTTGAAAAACAATACTATTTTGTTTTTTTCCAAAACGTTGTAACTTCATAGAACCATAATGATGGTTAAGATCTATAGAGGATAATAATTCTTCATTTACATCATGTTGGAGATTACGATTGTTATCAACAAAGCTAATTAAATTGTTATTCCAGTTGGTATTACAGGCCAATTGATCAGAACTTGGACATATAACGATGTTCTTATGTCTGATAATTGCGTCATATTTGGCTTTTTGTATATGAATTGTGAGTATGCGCGGAGTGTTTTTTGACTCTACAGATGCCATAATTTGATGGTATAAAGGAATGGCTATAACTGACATAATCATAAGAATTACGAGGGTTATAGAAAGCTCAACCATAGTAAAACCAGGAGATTTAAACATTAAGAAACCTTAATATATGTATAAATAGAGCAATTTTATGTTTTCTGACAATGATTTATATTATTTTTTATAATAAGGAAACACAAAATTAAATAAGGGTTATCAGTTGGCAATAATACTGGTAAAATCACCGGAAGCGAAACAACGAAGTTGTTCATATTTGCTAGTTGAGTAAAAAATTACCGAATTACAACGGAAATTGTAAGTAATTTTGTCAATAATTTACTTGATTAAAATTATCAAGCACTTGGAAAGTTTATCAAGTGTTTGTATGATTCAAATGTGAATAGCTTAAAAATAATACTGGGGTAAAAATATCTCAGGGGCCAATAAATTTAGGCTGAGCTTGAACAACAATTGTTATCTCTGGAGGATATCCATGAAATTGAGTCGTATTGCACTTGCTACTATGCTGGTTGCTGCTCCATTAGCTGCTGCTAATGCTGGCGTAACTGTTACTCCACTATTGGTTGGTTATACTTGGCAAGACACCGATCATAACAACGATAAATTAACAAGTCATGCTGAATTAAAAGATGATTTATTCGTTGGTGCTGCACTAGGTGTTGAGTTAACTCCTTGGTTAGGTTTTGAAGCTGAATATAACCAAGTTAAAGGTGATCTTGATGGTACTGGCGTAGCTGGTGCTGAATATAAGCAAAAAACTATTGCTGGTAACTTCTACGCAACTTCAGATTTGATCACTAAGAACTACGACAGCAAATTTAAGCCGTACGTATTATTAGGTGCTGGTCAAACTAAAACTGAATTTGATGGCATTTATGCAGACAAAAAAGATACTATCGGTAACGCAGGTATCGGTGCATTCTATCGCTTAAACGATGCTTTGTCTCTTCGTACAGAAGCTCGTGGTACTTATGACTTTGACGAAAAATACTGGCGTTATACAGCTCTTGCTGGTTTAAACGTAGTTCTTGGTGGTCACTTGAAGCCTGCTGCTCCTGTAGTAGAAGTTGCTCCAGTTGAACCAACTCCAGTTGCTCCACAACCACAAGAGTTAACTGAAGACCTTAACATGGAACTTCGTGTGTTCTTTGATACTAACAAGTCAAACATCAAAGACCAATACAAGCCAGAAATCGCTAAAGTTGCTGAAAAATTATCTGAATACCCTAACGCTACTGCACGTATCGAAGGTCACACAGATAACACTGGTCCACGTAAGTTGAACGAACGTTTATCTTTAGCTCGTGCTAACTCTGTTAAATCAGCTCTTGTAAACGAATACAATGTTGACGCTTCTCGTTTGTCTACTCAAGGTTTCGCTTGGGATCAACCGATTGCTGACAACAAAACTAAAGAAGGTCGTGCTATGAACCGTCGTGTATTCGCGACAATCACTGGTAGCCGTACTGTAGTAGTTCAACCTGGTCAACAAGCTCAATAATTTGAGTTTCTGAACAGTAAAAAAGCGACTCGTTAGAGTCGCTTTTTTTATTACAATTTTTAAAGTGTTTTTCATTTCTATATCTCCATGATGGTATTTATTCAGTTAATTGTTGATCGATAATTTTACCAAACACCTTTTTTTAATTGCTGTTTAGTATCTTGCCTATCTCGGCGATGCTGGGCACGAGGTTTTTCTGTCTCATGCATACCACCTTTTTGAAGTAAAGGTGACAGGGCTACGTGATTGCGGACCTTAATCTTTGGCATTTCTTTAATTTTCATGTTTTAACCTTTAATACATAAAACTTGTTTAAGTGTATGAATAACTTCAATGAGATCAGATTGATTCGCCATCACCTCATCAATATCTTTATAAGCACTTGGGATTTCATCGACCACACCGATGTCTTTACGACATTCAATACCTTGAGTTTGCTCAATTAAATCTTGTTGATTAAAAAGAACCTTTGCTTTGCTGCGACTCATTTTTCGTCCAGCGCCATGAGAACAAGAACAGAAAGACTCAGGATTTGCTTTGCCTTTTACAATATAAGAGCGTGCTCCCATAGAGCCAGGAATAATTCCTAACTCATCTAAACCTGCTCTAATTGCTCCTTTTCGGGTAACGAAAAGGTTTTCACCAAAATGCGTTTCTCGACTCACATAGTTATGATGGCAATTGATCGCTTCTTTTGTCATTTGAAACGAGGGGAGAAGAGGACGAATTGCTTCTAAGATTAATCGCATCATTTCCTTGCGATTTTCAAAAGCATATTCTTGTGCCCATTCCACCGCTTCGACATAATCATTAAAACTATTTGAGCCTTCAGCAAAATAACTTAAGTCTTTATCTGGTACATGTCCAAAGCGATGCTGTGCTTCTTTCTTGGCGAGCTCTATAAAATAAGTACCAATGACATTACCAAGACCTCGGCTACCAGAATGGAGCATAATCCATATATCTTGATTTTCATCAATGCATAACTCTATAAAATGATTACCACCTCCTAATGTGCCTAACTGTTTCTGCCAAGTCGCATCAAATTGGCGAAGCATGCGAACTAGGCCAGGATGCTTCTTGATGATCGGTTGCAAACGCTTTTCGAGGGGAATAATAGTCGACGCTTTAGCTTTAATCTGTTTATGTAAATCAAAGCCAACAGGTACTTTACGTTCAATGGCATCTCGCAAACGACTTAAGTTATCAGGTAATTGCGAAGCCTTTAGACTCAAACGAATTGCATTCATTCCACAGCCAATATCTACACCGACTGCAGCAGGAATAATGGCATGTTTAGTTGGGATAACACTTCCTACAGTTGCGCCTTTTCCTACGTGAACATCTGGCATAACAGCAATATGTGAATAGATAAATTGCAGTTGAGCCATTTTCTTGAGTTGTTCAATACTTTCACTATCTATATCTTGAGTGAAAATTTTAACGGGGACACCATAGTGTGCCTCTTCGTTTAATATTTTTTGTATGCCCATAATTTTTCTCTTATTTTTCTGTCCGAATAGGCATAAAAAAACCTAGCGAATGCTAGGTCTTAAATTCGAGCATTCGGACAAGTGAATTAAATTTGTACACTTGCCCGTGAGCTGACATCGTGCCAAATCGTTACTGTGTTTTACCTTGTAGTGTTGGCATGATGTCCTCCTTTTTAAAAAGTGCCGTTGAAAATCTGAACGGCATTTTACCTGTTTTTAACTAAAGATCAAGTTCTTGACCTTTAGTTGGTTTTAATTGATTACTTAAAACTATTATTAATCTTGCTCTGGTTTTACATCCATTTTGTCGTAAGCAATTAATTTAGTTTTATATTTCCATTTATATCCAAGCCAGATGACTAAGAATAAAGGCAAGCTAATATAAGTAGAAAGTAAGCCCATCCAGTCAATTTTTCCGCCCAAAACAGCTTGATAGTTTTGTCCTAAGATAATGATTGAACAAAGGATAAAGGCAAACCAAGGTGCAAATGGGAAAAACTTAGCGCGATATGCAAGATCTTCAAGTTTATAACCTTGAGCAATATAACCTTTACGGAAACGATAATGAGAAATCGCAATACCTAGCCAGACAATAAATCCACACATGCCTGACATATTGAGTAGCCAGTTAAAAACTTGTTTTTCACCAATAAAAGTCGTTAAAAAGCAGAATGCAGCAATGAATGTAGTTGCATATAGCGCATTCATTGGAACACCACGATTATCGAGTTTTGCAAACCATTTTGGTGCTCGGCCTTGCTGGGCCATATCAAATAACATACGGGTAGACGAATACATGCCCGAGTTACCTGCCGACAAAATAGCTGTCAAAATAACCGCATTCATTAAGCTTGCAGCAAAAGCAAAACCTACTTTTTCATACAGTAATGTAAAAGGGGAAAGCGCAACATTCTCTGTGGTAGCAGCTTGTAATAAGTTTGGATCATCATAGGCAATGAGTGTACCGATAATGAAAATACACAAGATATAGAATAATAAAATTCGCCAGAAAATCTGTTTAATTGCCAGTGGAATGGTTTTTTTCGGATCTTTTGATTCACCTGCGGCAACACCAACCATCTCGGTTCCCTGAAATGAGAACCCAGCAATCATGGCAACCCCAATCATAGCCTGCAAACCGCCTACAAAAGGTGCATCTTTATAGGTCCAGTTACCGAAAGTGGCTACTCCTGGTGTCAACATCACCTTAATAATCATGGCAATACCAATGATAATGAAGGCAATAATAGCAATAACCTTAACCATCGAGAACCAGAATTCACTTTCACCGAAACCTTTTACACTCATCGCATTAATCATGAAAATAATGACGAGGAAAAGCGCACTCCAGTAAAATCCGGGAATATCTGGAAACCAGAACTTCATAATAAACTGTACAGCAACAAGTTCAAATGCAACCGTAATTGCCCAGTTGTACCAATAGTTCCAGCCTAGAGCGAAACCAAAGCCATCTTCAACATAGCGACTGCCATAGGTGAAAAATGCACCAGATGTTGGTGTATGAGTCGCAAGCTCACCTAAACTGGTCATTAAGAAGTAAATCATAATACCAATGAGAGAATAGGCGAGTAGAGCCCCACCGGGACCTGCATTTGCAATGGTTGATCCAGAAGCAAGGAAGAGACCTGTACCAATGGAACCACCAATGGCGATCATATTCAGATGACGAGCCCCAAGCTTTCGCTGGAGTTTTTCAGGAGCATGTGTTTCGCTCATGGAGATTCCTTACATAGTTTGTTATGCACAGGCATATAACACCTTAAAGCCTTGAAGATCAGTTTTAATCTCACACTGACCAAAGTGCTTCTCAATTAAGATCGGATAGTTTAAAAAGCGGTTTGCTACAATCCATAGCTCACCTGATGCCTTTAAATGTTTTTTAGCGTTCTGGCAGAGTCCTTCGCTTGCATCGTAGTTGGTATGAATACCTTGATGAAAGGGAGGGTTACTGACAATGGCATCAAGTTCTGTTGGAGCGTCTGCAATTCCTGTAACAGGTTGCAATCTCAACTGTTCTGAACCTATTCCATTTCGACTAAAAGTCATTTCCGTTGACCGTAAAGCGAAAGCATCAATATCTAGGGCATGAATAATATTACTTGAATCTATTTTTGCCAAATAGCAACTGATAATTCCAGCACCACACCCGAAGTCGGCAATTCTACCTGATTTCACTTGATTAAGATAAGGGAGTAAAACAGCAGTTCCGACATCTAGATGATTTTGACTAAAAACGCCAGGTAATGCGCAAATTGTTAGTTCTTGCTCATTTGCTTGAACAGTATAAGTTTTTAACCAACTCTCAAGGGGTTTAATCTTTTCAGTTTTCTCGATTTTTAAATGCCATAGCTGACAATGTCGGGCGCTATCGAGTTTAAGTATTTTGCCAAAGCTTTGTAATTGTTTAGCCGCTCTTTCAACCCCACCTTTTTTTTCACCTACTAAAAAAACTGATTGGTCAGCTTTGAGATGGCTCATGACTACATGCAAGATATAGTTTAAGAGTTCTTTGGATTTTGGGACGAAAATGACGGCTTGATCAAATTCTTGTGATGGAAACTCAACTGAGAAATGTGCTGTTGTGCCTGTATTAATAAAGCCTTGATAGTCTGAATAATTCCATGTCCAGACTGATGCATCAATATTCGTAGGTAATTGACTGACTAAGGCATCATTCGGTGCATTAATTAACAAGAGTCTACCTTTTAAGTAGTCTTGTTGTCTTAATACTACTTCACTTCTAGGATCCATGTGCATCTCTCATGAAGAAGAATGCCCAGTGAAAACTGGGCAGTAATCGAAATTAAAAACTGATTATCTGTGTGTTTCAGGAAGTACAACATTCAAAATTAATGCTGTAATACCGCCTGTTGCTACACCAGAACTAAAAATATTTTTAAATAATTCTGGAAGATGTTCCAAAATTTGTGGAACCTGAGCAACGCCTAAACCTAATGCAAGTGAAATTGCGATAATTAAAAGGGCGCGGCGATCTAAGTGAATGGATGAAAGGATATTAATGCCTGAGGCAGCCACTGCACCGAACATCACCATAACTGCTCCACCTAATACTGCCTGTGGAACGGCTTGTATTACACCAGCTACAGCAGGGAATAGCCCTAATAAAATGAGTAAAGCAGCAATCCAGATCCCTACGTAACGACTCGCCACACCAGTGAGTTGAATAACGCCATTATTTTGAGCGAATACAGAACTAGGGAAAGTGTTGAATAATCCAGCCAGTAAAGAGTTTGCACCATTTACTAACACGCCACCTTTAATACGTTGCATCCATTTAGGACCATCAACAGGTTGGTTCGAAAGTTTACTTGTTGCTGTGACATCACCAATTGCTTCTAATGAAGTCACCAGATAAATAAATGCCATTGGAATAAATAAACCCCATGAGAAGCTTAAACCAAAATGCATTGGGGTCGGAATTTGAACGACTGGTGCGTCTTTTAGACCAGAGAAATCTAGGTAACCCATAAACCCAGCAAGAATGTAGCCAATAACCAACGCAATTAAGATAGCTGAGCTTTTAATCCATACCACTCGGATACGGTTTAAAATAATAATAATGGCAAGAACTGTACAAGACATTATAAGGTTATCAGAACTTGCAAAAGTATGGTTTTGTATGGCTTGATAGCCACCACCCATGCTAATGAGGCCTTCTTTAATAAGCGTTAAGCCAATAAGCAGTACAACAATACCAGTCACTAGGGGAGTGATTAGTCTTTTTACCCATGGAAGGATTTGTGAAACGCCCATTTCAATAAATGAACCGGCAATCACCACACCGAAAATAGCCGCCATAACCTGATTGACTGGAGTACCTGCAGCAACCATTGCACTGCCAATACCAATAATTGGGCCAATAAAGTTAAAGCTTGTTCCTTGGACAATGAGTAAACCTGCACCAAAAGGACCAACTTTTTTACATTGTAGAAAAGTTGCAATTCCTGAAATGACCAAAGACATGGATAAAATCATGTTGGTTTCGGTACGAGAAACGCCTAAAGCTAAGCAAATGAGCAGCCCTGGCGTAACAATTGGGACAATAATTGCAAGCAAATGTTGAAAAGCTGCTAGAAAAGCCACGAAGGGTTTTGGTCGGTCATCTAGTCCATAAACGAGGTCAAGATGCTCTTGTGGTGGTTGATTCGACATGGGAGTGAATACGCCGCAATTTCGCAAATTGGCGCTATTCTAATCGAGATACCTATCTTTACAAAACGAAATACAGTCTATTGGGAAATTTTTTTGTCAATGTCAATAAACTGTCACTACTCAAGAGTAGTGTTTTTCTGTATAATTTGCCCTCAAATTTCAGGCGTTTCTAATTTTCATGTCAGATATCAAAAATCTCCGTAATATCGCAATTATTGCGCACGTCGACCACGGGAAAACCACACTTGTCGATAAACTACTTCAGCAATCAGGTGCTCTCGGTGACCGAGCAGGCGAGATTGAGCGTGTCATGGACTCGAATGCGCTTGAAAGTGAACGTGGTATTACCATCTTAGCGAAAAACACTTCTATTACCTGGTTAGATAAACGTACAGATACAACTTACCGTATCAACATCGTGGACACCCCGGGACACGCCGACTTCGGTGGTGAAGTAGAACGTGTTATGTCGATGGTTGACTGCGTATTACTTCTTGTTGACTCTCAAGAAGGTCCAATGCCACAAACTCGTTTTGTGACACAAAAGGCCTTTGCTCGTGGTTTAAAACCAATCGTTATTATTAACAAAGTTGACAAACCAAGTGCGCGTCCAGATTGGGTTATTGATCAAGTATTTGATCTATTTGATAACCTTGGTGCAACTGATGAGCAACTTGATTTCCCAATCGTTTATGCATCAGGTTTACGTGGTGTAGCGGGTCCTGCTCCTGAAGAACTTGCAGAAGATATGACTCCGTTGTTCGAAACGATTGTTGATATCGTTGAACCACCAGCAGTTGACGTTGATGGTCCATTCCAAATGCAGATTTCATCACTTGACTATAACAGCTTCGTAGGTGTTATCGGTGTTGGTCGTATTCAACGTGGTTCTGTAAAATTGAATACTCCTGTTACTGTAATTGACAAAGATGGCAATACACGTAACGGTCGTATTTTAAAAATCATGGGTTACCATGGTTTAGAGCGTATTGATGTTGAATCAGCATCGGCAGGTGACATCGTATGTATTACTGGTATTGATGCACTTAACATTTCTGACACGATTTGTGATCCGAAAAATGTTGAAGCATTACCAGCTTTATCTGTAGATGAACCTACAGTATCTATGACTTTCCAAGTAAACAACTCTCCGTTTGCTGGTAAAGAAGGTAAATTCGTAACTTCACGTAATATTCGTGAACGTCTTGATCGCGAATTAATTCATAACGTAGCTTTACGTGTTGAAGACACTGACAGTCCAGACCGTTTCAAAGTATCTGGCCGTGGTGAACTTCACCTTTCAGTTTTAATTGAAAACATGCGTCGTGAAGGTTTTGAAATGGGCGTATCACGTCCACAAGTAATCATCAAAGAAATTGATGGTGAAAGACAAGAACCTTACGAAAACGTAACGTTTGACGTTGAAGAACAGCATCAAGGTGCTGTAATGGAACAAATGGGTCACCGTAAAGGCGAAATGACTAATATGGAAGTTGACGGTAAAGGCCGTATCCGTATTGAAGCGACTGTTCCTTCACGTGGTCTTATCGGTTTCCGTTCTGAATTCTTGACCATGACTTCTGGTACAGGGATCATGACTTCAAGCTTCTCGCATTATGGTCCTGTTAAACAAGGTACTGTTGCGAAACGTCAAAACGGTGTATTGATTTCTATGGTTCAAGGTACTTGCTTGGGCTATGCATTGTTCAGCTTACAAGACCGTGGTCGTTTATTTGCTAAGCCACAGTTAGAAGTTTACGAAGGTATGATCGTGGGTATTAACTCTCGTTCAGACGATATGGTTGTAAACCCAACTAAAGCGAAACAATTAACTAACGTTCGTGCATCTGGTACAGACGATGCTTTAACTTTAGTACCTGCAATTGAATATACGCTTGAACAAGCGCTTGAATTCATTGAAGATGACGAGTTAGTAGAAGTTACTCCAAAATCAATCCGTATCCGTAAGCGTTATTTGACTGAAAACGAACGTAAACGTAACCGTGATAAATAATTTTTCTTAAGTGAAAAAGAAAAACCGCTAAATTCATTTAGCGGTTTTTTATTGAATACTAATGAAGCTGAAAGTAAGCTTAAATTCATATTTTTCTTGTAATAAAATATGTTGTTAAAGTGTGAAATAGCTTTCTTTTTTTGAGAAAAATATTAAATTATCAATATCATGGCGAGTACTATCTAAATGGATAAGATGCCAGTGAAAAAGAAAAATATGATGTTTTCCTCCCCCCGACATCTGGAGATATTTAGATGAGTATTATTAAAGAATTTAAAGAATTTGCCATTAAAGGCAATATGATGGATTTAGCCATTGGTGTAATTATTGGTGGTGCTTTTGGTAAAATCGTAGACTCTTTAGTTAAAGATATCATCATGCCGCTTATCACTGTAATTACTGGTGGTGGTGTTGATTTCTCTCAAAAGTTTATTGTGTTAGGTGCAAACCCTAATAACTTGCAATCTTTAGATGCCCTGCAAAAAGCAGGTATCAACGTATTGACCTACGGTAACTTCCTCACCATTTTAATTAACTTCATTATTTTGGCTTGGGTTGTATTTCTAATGGTGAAATTATTAAATAAACTTCGCCGTGATAAGAATGAGCCAGAAGCTCCGGCTGCAACTCCTGAAGACGTGCAATTATTGCGTGAAATTCGTGACGAGCTGAAAAAGAAAGCTTAATAAGATTTGAATTATAAAAAACGGTACCTAGAGTACCGTTTTTTATTACTCAATTATTTTTGAGTTTAAGAGTGGCTCTATATATTGATAAACTTACAATTCGTTTTAACTGGACGTCTTGTTAAAGGAGTAAAAAATTAATGAATCAGTTATTTGTATATGGCACTTTATGTCCAAATAAAGCCAATGCTCATATTTTAGAGAAAATTGGTGGCCGCTGGACAAAAGCCAGTGTGCAAGGCGTGATTCATATTTTGGATTGGGGGCCAGATAAAGGCTTGAAAGCACTTGAATTAGATTCAAAAGCAGATTGGGTAGATGGCTATTTATTTAGCACAGAAAAACTTGCTGAAAACTGGCAAATGTTAGATGACTTTGAAGGTTTTCAATATGAGCGTGTAATCGCCGATGTAAAACTAGAGTCGGGTGAATATATTAAAGCCTGGACATACCAAATGAATGCACAGGCTCAAGCTTCTAAAAAACCATAATTAAATGAATAGAATCAACGTAGGTTGCCCATTCTGAATTTTACTTCTAAAAGATGATAGCCAAACTGGCTTTTGATTGGGCCTTGTAACACGCGTTCAGCAGCTGTAAAAACAACTTTGTCGATGACAGGCACCAGTTGACCTTTTTTGACTTCACCCAGTTCACCACCACGTTTTGCAGAATTACAGGTGGAATATTGCTTGGCCAGTTTGGCAAAGTCTGCACCACTTTGTAGCTTCTTTTTTAGCTGTTCAGCTAAGTCTTTATCTTTGACTAAAATATGTCGGACAATTGCTGTTTGCATGTTGTCTTCCTCCAAAAAATTAAGGCTTTTTCAGCTTGTTAAGTGGCTGACACTGTGGACAAAACACACTGGCACGTTGACCAAGTTTTAAATTTTCTAATGTGGTTTCACAGTTAACGCACATTTCTCCAGCACGACCATAAGCAAGTAGGGTTTGCTGAAAATAACCATTTTCTCCGTTGGCATTGCTGTAATCACGCAAAGTTGAGCCACCCAAATCAATTGCCGACTTTAAAATACGTTTAATCTCGACAACGAGTTTCTCAATCTGTTGCATGCTCAAATCGCCAGCAGGTTGTGCTGGGTGAATGCCAACATTAAACAGACTTTCAGTTGCGTAAATATTGCCCACACCAACGACTACATGATTATCCATGAGTGCAATTTTTATGCCGACAGATTTATTCTTAAGTTTAGAAGCTAAATATTCTGCATTAAAGTCAGTACTTAAAGGCTCTGGGCCTAAAGTATCTATGAGTTTGCCTTGAGATTCTGGATTAAGCCAAAGAATGCAGCCAAAACGACGTGGATCATGGTAACGTAATTGCTGATCTTCAAATTGAATAATCAAATGATCATGCTTTCTCAGTTCATCGTTGGGCTGGCATAAACGAAAGCTTCCAGACATTCCTAAATGCCAGAGCATTTGGTCTTGTTCAAACTCTGCCAAGATATATTTTGAACGTCGATTTAAGCCAATAAGACGTTGCCCAATAAGTTTATGAACATCATCCGGAATCGGCCAGCGTAAGCTAGGGTTACGGACTTCTACACTTTGAACTTTTTGATTCAATAGAGGGAATAAACTCGTTTTGGTTGTTTCGACTTCGGGTAACTCAGGCATCACCAACTCGCAGAATTAACAGATATACTGGACTAATCAAGTATAACGTGTGGTATGTAATATTTCAGAGAATACTATGTCAGATATTTTACCACTAAGCTGGTTCCAACGAGAAACTTCAGAAGTAGCCTATGATTTGATCGGCTGTGTATTGTGTAAGCGACAGTCTGATGGTCAAGTTATCCGCTGTACGATTAGCGAAACAGAAGCTTATTTGGGTGTTCGGGATAAAGCTTGCCATAGTTACAGTGATAAACGTACAGCTCGAACCGAAGTAATGTATAGCCATGGTGGTACGATTTACGTTTATTTAATTTATGGCATGTATGAAATGTTGAATATTATTACTCAAACAGAAGGCGTACCTGAAGGAGTGATGATTCGATCTGCGTTTTTAAAAGATGCTTCAACTAAAAAAGAATATAAGCTTTTAGCTGGACCGGGCAAATTAACACGTTATTTAGGCATTAACCGTAGTTTAAAAGGTCAGACTTTGGGTGAACAATCTGGGTTATGGATTGAAGCAGCATCAACGCAGCCTGAAGTAGTCATGACTCCACGTATTGGAATTGATTATGCTGAAGAAGCAAAAGACTGGCCTGAACGATATTGCTGGAAAGATCATCCATCGTTAAGCCGATAATTTAAGTCTGGAAATTAATTTTTAGATAACGAGATAGTGTTCCAGATTTACAACAATGCAAATCGAATTCAATCTCCAGACAAGACACCGCTTTTTGTTATGATAACTACAATATAAATAAAGGAAATAAGCATGTCCTTATTACGCTTAGACCGACTTCATTACTGTATTTTGATGAGTATGGGCTGTATTTCGAGTCCACTCGTTTGGGCTGAAGACTCAAATTCAGACGTTGCCAAATTGCCTACTTTACATGTGGAAGCAACGCGTACTGATACGACTTACTTAGAAACACCCGCTTCGGTTTTTCGAATAGATGCACCTCAAGCAGATACGTCTTCACAAGTGAATTTGACTGAAGTTGTGAAAGGGATACCAAGTTTACAGATCCGTAATCGTGAAAATTATGCGCAAGATTTACAGCTATCTATGCGTGGTTTTGGCGCACGTTCGACTTTTGGTGTTCGAGGAATTCGTCTTTATGTGGATGGTATTCCGGCCACTATGCCAGATGGGCAAGGCCAAACATCTAATATTGATTTAAGTAGTCTCGATCATGTAGAAGTCCTAACGGGACCTTTTTCTTCACTTTATGGAAACTCATCGGGTGGGACAATTTTAACTTCTACTAAAGAAGGGCAAGGGAAAGATTCAATTGAGCTGAGCTATTCTGGTGGTAGTCACGATAAAAGCCGAGCAGGAATTGTGCTACAAGGTGGAGCAAAGGGTGCGAATGAACCAAGTTATATTATTAGTTCATCGTACTTCGATACCGACGGTTACCGAGATCATAGCGGTGCAGATAAAATCTTAAATAACGCCAAGCTCAGTTGGAACCTTGACGATGGAAGCAAAATCAACTGGGTGACTAACTATGTCAAAATGAATGCTGATGATCCGCAAGGCTTAACTCATGCTCAGTGGAATGCGAATCCCAAACAGGTTAATGATTCAAAAAATATTTATAAGGTTCGAAAAGACATTGAGCAAACCCAGACAGGGTTGACATGGTCCAAGCCTATTAATGATAAAAATGAACTCTATGCCATGGCATATTTAGGCAATCGTCAAGTTACTCAATATCAATCTATTCCTAAGTCAGCACAAGATGCCAGCATTAATCATGCTGGTGGCGTGATTGATTTTGAACGTAATTATTATGGTGCTGATTTCCGTTGGACAGGTAAAGAACTATTGCCCAATACAACGGTGAGTTTAGGTGTTGCACTTGATGCAATGGATGAAGACCGTAAAGGTTATGAAAATTTTAACTTAGTAAATGGTCAGCCTTCTTATGGTGTTAAAGGTAAATTACGTCGTGATGAAGACAATACTTTGTGGAATATCGATCCATATTTACAAGCTTCATGGCAGTTCTTACCTACATGGCGTTTAGACACGGGCGTACGCTATAGCAATGTTCATTACAAATCTAAAGATAATTATTTAAGTAATGGTGACGATAGCGGCAAGACTGATTACAGTAAGGTTCTACCTTCTGCTGCTTTAAGCTGGCAAGTTTTACCTGAACTCATGGCTTATGTGAGTTATGCCAAAGGTTTTGAAACACCAACTTTTACTGAAATGGCTTATCAAACTGATACATCAAAGTCAGGTTTTAATTTTGATTTAAAACCCTCAACTAGTGATACCTATGAGGCTGGCCTAAAGTCACAAAACCAATTAGGTAATTTTACGTTGGCGGTTTTTCAAACCAAAACGAAGAATGACATTGTTGCAGCGGGAAGCTCAAACGGACGTGCAACCTTCCGTAATGCAGATAAAACTTTACGTGAAGGGGTAGAGTTTGCATGGAATAAAAAGTTATGGCGAGACTTAAGCGCGACTGCAAGCTATGCCTATTTAGATGCGACATTTGATGCTGATATTCCAGCTTTAGGAAATATTGCCCAGATCCCATCAGGAAATAAAATTCCTGGTATTGCTAAAAATCAGGCCTTTGTATCTTTAGCTTGGCAACCTAGCCACGGCTTATATGGTGGTGTCGATGTACAGTATATGGGTAAAGTATACGTGAATGATACCAACAGTGACGCAGCACCAAGCTACAGTGTAACCTCAGCAAACATTGGTTATGCATGGGATCTAGGTGATTGGAAAGTCAAAAGCTTTGCCCGTGTAGACAACTTGTTTGATAAAAACTATGCAGGTTCAGTGATTGTAAATGATGGTAATGACCGTTATTTCGAGCCTGCGGATGGGCGTAACTGGAGTGCAGGTTTACGTGTAATTAAACAATTCTAGGAATTTAAAATGGCAAAATTATTTGAAACGGTTAATTTTGATTCGCTACAACTGGTCAATAGAATTGTAATTGCCCCAATGTGTCAATATTCGGCAACAGACGAAGGCGAAATTACTTATTGGCACGAACAGCAATGGGCAAATTATGCGTTGTCTGGAGCTGGGTTATGCATTGTAGAAGCGACTGCTGTACAAGCGGAAGGTCGCATTAGTTATGCAGACCTTGGACTTTGGAATGATCAGCAACGTGACCAAATCAAAACTTTATTGGAGAAAGTCAAAACACTTTCTCCTATGCCATTTGGAATTCAGTTAGCGCATGCTGGCCGCAAAGCCTCTACTGAAAAGCCTTGGTTGGGTAAAGGCCAAATTGCAAAAGATCAGCCACATGGGTGGCAAACTGTCGCGCCAAGTACGAGTACTTTTTCTGTTCATGATACAGCACCACATGCCTTAAGCATTGATGAGATAAAGCAAGTTCAACAAGACTTTGCCGCTGCTGCAAAACGTGCAGTAGAAGCTGGCTTTGAACTAATTGAAGTACATGCAGCGCATGGTTACTTGCTGCATCAATTTTTATCGCCAATTGCCAACCAAAGAACAGACGAGTATGGAGGTTCTTTAGAAAACCGTATGCGTATGACGCTTGAGGTTCTTCAGGTAATTAAATTAGCCGTTCCCAACGGTTACCCTGTCGGTGTACGTTTATCTGCAACAGACTGGATGGATGGTAACGAGCAGTGGGATATTGAATCTACGGTTGGTTTATCAAAAGCTTTAGAGCAGCTAGGAGCAGCCTATGTGCATGTGTCTAGCGGTGGCTTACATGAACATCAAAATATTACCATCGGGGCGGGCTACCAAGTTCCGTTTGCCGAACAGATTAAGAAACATGTGTCTATTCCTGTAATAGCCGTGGGGTTAATTACCGAACCAGAACATGCTGAACAAATTTTAGAAAACCAGCAAGCTGATGCCATTGGGCTTGCTCGTGCTATGTTATATGACCCACGTTGGCCATGGCATGCAGCAGCTACACTGGGAGCAAAAGTTAAAATTGCGCCTCAATATTTGCGTTGTCAGCCACATGGATTAAAACAGCTTTTCGATGCGTTTTAGTTTAAATCTGCGGGCAAATTAAGATTTGCCCGTTTTTGTTTTGAAATGAGTGAGGGAACATTCTGTGGTTTTTCAGGTAATTTTACCAATCTTGATTTTATTATTGATGGGGTACTGTAGTGTCCTCATTAAAATGGTAACACCTGAACAGATTAAAGCCCTAAGCGCATTCGTTATTAAAGTTGCATTACCTGCATTTTTAATTCAGTCTTTAGCCCATAAAAATTTACAAGATATTTGGCACCCTGCTTATTTTATTGCTTATGGTGGTGGCTCTTTAATCTTATTTATCTTCGCTTTTATCATTTATCGAAAGTTTTTTAAAAATAGCCTAACCCATAGCGCCGTCATCTCTATGGGTGCTTCTATGTCTAATACTGGCTTTATGGGCACAGCTATTTTGACCATGCTTATTGGTAGCCATGCTGCTATTTATATATCTTTAACTTTAATTATTGAGAACTTATTAATTGTCGCCTTAATGCTGATTTTGGCTGAAGCTGGTATGCATGAGCAGCAGCAACTTTTACCGCTTCTTAAAAAAACCTTTTTCAACTTGCTGAAAAATCCAGTCATTATTGCAATTTTGGTTGGAATGAGCTGTATTTTGTTAGGTCTTCATTTACCTTCAACTTTGGGCCAAGCTTTGGAATTGTTAGGGAAGACAGCATCGCCTTTAGCATTATTTGCGATTGGCGGTAGTTTAGTTGGGATTGGTCTTACCGCAGTAAATTTACAAAGTATATTGTTGGCAATGTTGAAGGTCATTCTTATGCCATCTGTGATTTTTGCGCTTTTTTTAGTAACTCCAAATGTAAGCCGGGAAATGCTCTATGCAGGAACATTAATTGCAGCACTGCCGATGCCGATTGCATTTGGAATTTTTGGGCAAGCATATGGTCTAAATGAAAGAGCATTAACGCCTTTAATGATGAGTACTATTATTGGTTTTATTGGGGTTAGCGGGCTTATTGCACTGTGGTGGTAAAAGAAAAGCCCCATACGGGGCTATTGTTTCTTTACTATTTTTTAGGTGCAGGTTGTGCGGGAGTAT
The DNA here is from genome assembly GCF_041021895.1 of Acinetobacter sp. XH1741. Lineage (NCBI taxonomy): Bacteria > Pseudomonadati > Pseudomonadota > Gammaproteobacteria > Moraxellales > Moraxellaceae > Acinetobacter > Acinetobacter chenhuanii. The sequence continues at coordinate 3,698,568 of NZ_CP157428.1, read as the reverse complement.
TTGCAGCCTGTTTACTTTTTTCTGCAATAATCTTATCAACCGAAGCTAAAGACTCTTTAGCGTTAGGTACATTCTGATTGGCAAGTTCAGTAAAAATCTGTTTTGCTTGAGGCAAGTTTTGAGGAATGATATTGCCATTTGCCATCATGGTTGCTAAAGCCATAGATGCCGGTGCATAACCTTTTTGGGCAATTGCTTGTAAAGCCTCAATACCCTGACGCTTCATTAGAGGATTTTTATTTTCAACCCCTTGGCTAATATCATAAAGTGCCTTGACCTGAATAGCAGGGTAGTTACCTTTTCGAATTAAAGGTGCTAGTTTTTGCAAAGCAATTTGATGGGACTGAGGCTTTTTCTGAGCAAACAAAATAGTCGCAATTTTCACAGTTGCATCGTCAGAACCTTGGTTAGACGCTTTCTGTACATATTGACTAAATTTATTACTATCTTTTGCAACGCCTAATTCACCATTTTCATAGATCTGTGAAAGTCTATAACTGGCTTGAGCATAACCTTTGTTTGAGGCATCTTCATAATATTTCAGAGCTTTGGCAGTATCTTTAGCGGTGCCTTGGCCTATCTGAGTCATATAGCCTAAGTTATAGATTGCTTGCGCATTTCCTGTTTGTGCAAGACGTTGCATTTCCTGAAAAGCTGCTGGGTAGTTTTTTGCTGCGTAGAACTGTTCTGCCTGTTTAAATACATCGTTTTTAGCTACAGATGCAGTGCTATCTGCCGCAAAGATTGATGAACTTGAAATGGCGATTAGACTTACGATGAGTAACTTTTTCATTTCTTTTTAACCTTTTACTTTCTAGCTACATCATTCCATCGATGTATTGAACTCATTCAACTTCTCATCATAAATATTGATGAATGAAAGTAAACAGCCGATTTGTATATAAAACGATGTCTATAGAGCAAATTGTGTAGAAAAATAGTCCACCACTCTATAGGTAGAGTGGTGGATATGTTTATTTTACAGACTGTAGTAAGGCTTCAATCTGTTTTGCATCACTTGGCACACCAGAAATTCTTTGGCCATCTTGTAAGAACAAAGTTGGTGTTCCATCTATATTTAGTTTTTGACCTAAAGCGATATTTTTCTGAATTGGGCTTGTGCAGCTTTTGCTATTTGTTGGTAATTTGCGGTTAAGCATGTAATTTGTCCAAGCTTCTGCTGGGTTCTTTGAGCACCAAATTTGATTTGAAACTTTTTCAGCATTTGGATGCAAGCTAGTGAGAGGATAAAGGAAAACATATACCGTTACGTTGTCTACCCCAACCATATTTTGTTCTAAGCGCTGGCAGTAGGGACAGTCAGGATCACTGAAAATATAAAGGGTACGTTCACCTTTACCTTTGACATATTTTACGGCCTGATTTAATGGCAGGCTTTTAACATCAATTTTACCCAATTCGGCAATTCGTTCTTCTGTCATATTTTTTTGTTGTTTGATATCAACTAAATTGCCTACAAAAAAGTATTTAGCATCCTGATTGGTATAAACAATACGACCGCTTGTATACACTTCATAAATACCTTGCACAGGTGACTGATAAACACCTTTTACAGGTAAGTCTGGGTAATTTGTCTTCAGATTTTGTTCAAGTGTTTTAACATCAGCATGAGCAGAACCGAAAAAAGCCAAACTCAACATGAGTGTAGCAAGTTTAGTTTTCATATTTTTTCTCTTAGATTTCAACCTGGATTATAATGGCATAGAAAACACAAAAGTTTTATGCCCTAATTTAATGAATTCATTAGAATTTTGTATCTGTAAAAAAGCCCGTCAATTATTTTACGGGCTTTTTATGTGTTAAATAGAATAATTATTGTGGTCGAGCTACATCACCACTTAAAGCTGCAGGTAACTCTAAAACTTGTAGTCCGAGTTCTGTTAAAGCGGCAGGCTTTGCAACTACTAATGCGATGTATCCATCATTTGTTTGTGCGCTATTCACAACTTCTACATCATTGTGTAGTTGAGTTGCTGTAGCAGGGGCTTCGCCTGTGCCTTGAATTAGGTGTAACCAGTGTTTCGGTTTTGCTTTAAACCAAAGGCGTGCCACAATTTCTTGACCTAGGTAACAGCCTTTATCGTAATTGACACCTTCACGTTGATGTAGACGTAATTCTTGGGGTTGAAACTCATGTTCGGTTGCTTGAGTAATCCAAGCTTGGCCCGTCATGATAGCTTGCTTTTGCCATTCGGATACATCAGTTTCTGTCGAGCTGAACTCAGTATGACCATTTACAACTTTTGGAAATACAACACCTTGTTCACTTAAGACCATTTTTGAAAATGCACCATATTTTTTAATATGTTTGGCAAACTCTTCAGCTTGATCTTGAGTAACAACAATTTCAAAACTTTCAGCACTAATCTTTTTTAGCCACAGACCGAAGTGAATACGACCTTTAAGATCACAAATAGCTGTATAGCGTGTTTCATTTTCGGCTAAACGCTCAGTATCTACAGTAACCTGACCTTGTAAGAACTTCTGTGCATCTACACCGTTTAATGCATATGAAGAGAAAGCGAGCAGACTCATAATTAATCTCAAATTCAATAGGTTTCTTTATGATTGCTGACTATTTTGCGCCATTTTTACTAAAAAATCAGCCATAGTTTTCGTAATTTGAGTTTGTCCTGAAGTTGGCTTTTTTGTTTTAAAAAACACCAAAAATATACGTTTGAATAAAGCGGAAGGTTTAAGCTATTAACCATAATTTTTATAACTTAGATGGACTTAAAACAAGGAGAATATAATGGCAACAGGTACAGTAAAATTACATCGAGTATTTAAGGCTCCCGTTGAGCGAGTTTATCGTGCTTTTCTCGACCCAGATGCTTTAGTTAAATGGTTAGCTCCTCACGGTTTTACTGCGAAGATGCATAGTTTTGATGCCAAAGTGGGCGGCTCATATAAAATGAGTTTCACCAATTTTTCGACGGGATCAACGCATTCTTTCGGAGGAACATATGTTGAACTTATTCCAAATGAGTTAATTCGTTATAACGATCAATTTGATGATTCAAATTTACCGGGCACCATGCAGGTGACTATTACATTAAAAACCGTATTGGTCGGTACAGAAGTACATATCACTCAAGAAGGAATACCTGAAGCTATACCCGTAGAAGCATGTTATTTAGGATGGCAAGAGTCTTTGTCTTTATTAACTTTATTGGTAGAAGCTGCGATTCCAGATCAGTAATGAGCTTGTTAAATTTGATTAACTTCATTGAAAGTGAGTAGAGAAAAAACTACTCACTTTCTTTTTTATAATGAATGAAAAAGAACAAAATATTGAATGGCCTTATAAAGCTTAAATTATTAGGTGCTTTAGTGAGAAAAAGTGATGGAAATACAGATTAAAAGAATTTATGAACATGTAAGTGCTGATGATGGAAAGCGAATTTTAGTAGATCGTCTATGGAGTCGAGGAATGAGTAAAGAAAATGCTCATTTAGATTTGTGGCTAAAAGAAATAGCGCCTTCAACCGAACTTCGTAAATGGTTTCATGCAGAATCCGCAGAACATTGGAACGAGTTTAAACAGCGTTATTTGGCAGAGTTAGCAACGAATCCGGCTGTTAAAGAGTTACAAGACATCGTGTCACAGCATAAAGTTACTCTTTTGTATTCAACAAAAAATATAGAACATAACCATGCGATGATTTTAAAAGAATATTTGCTGGAGAAGAGTAAAGGATAGATGTATAAATTTTTTTTTGGTAAAAGTCTTTTATTTAAAACTTTAAAAAATGAGTCATATCTCGCATAATATAATTTTTGAGATTTTTTTATGTCTTTGCCAAATTGCCCAAAATGCCAATCAGAATATACCTACCAAGACGGCGATTTATTAATTTGTCCTGAATGCTCACATGAATGGAAGGAAGGGGAAGCTTCAATTGCTGAAGAGCAAGAAATCATTAAAGATGCAAATGGTAATGTCTTGGCAGATGGCGATAGCGTTACTGTAATTAAAGATTTAAAAATTAAAGGTTCATCTTCAGTTGTAAAAGTGGGAACAAAAGTAAAAACAATTCGTTTAGTTCCAGATGCAAGTGATGGCCATAACATTGACTGTAAAATTGATGGTATTGGTCAAATGAAATTAAAATCAGAATTTGTAAAAAAAGCTTAATTTGTTAATTTTAATTACATTTTGGTAGAGGCACACATGTTGCCTCTATCTTTTTAATCATTCAACATCCTTATAATTTTATTACGATAATGTATAAAAAGTAGTCTATCCAAAGTTGCATACCTCATTTATATTGTCATTAATAATGAATAACTTTCGTCCAGAATAATAACGAAAGTCATACTCACACCAACAAAAAAACGAGGTTCATATGGCAGGATGGTACGAAATTTCTCAAGCGAATGATGGACAATATCGCTTTGTATTAAAGGCTGGTAATGGCGAAATTATTTTAAATAGTGAGCTATATAAAGCGAAAGCATCAGCTGTGAATGGTATCGAGTCCGTTCAAAAAAATAGTGGTGACGAAGGGCGATATGATCGTTTAACTGCAAAGAATGGGAAACCTTATTTCAACTTAAAAGCTGCAAATCATCAAATTATTGGTACGAGCCAGTTGTATGCCAGTGAAGCATCTCGTGATAAGGGGATTGAATCGGTTAAAACCAATGGATCTTCGGCAACCATTAAAGATTTAACGGTTCAGGCATAAAATTAAATGTAAAAAAAGCAGCTTCTAAAAGCTGCTTTTTTATTTATATATTTATTAACGCGCTAACTTAGCTAAAAGTTCTTCTTTAGTTAAATTGCTCGCTTCAGCATCGCGACGGCCTTTGTATTCGAAAGTACCAGCATCAAGGCCTTTTTCACCAATCACAATACGATGAGGGATACCCATCAACTCAAGATCAGAGAATTTAACGCCTGGACGTTCGTTACGATCATCAAGTAATACGTCAAAACCTTGAGCTTGAAGTTCTGCATAAAGTGCTTCTGCTGCTTCAAACGTACGTGGTGATTTGTGTGCATTCATTGGAACAATTGCGATTTCAAAAGGTGCAATGGCTTGTGGCCAGATAATACCTTTATCATCGTAATTTTGTTCAATTGCTGCTGCAACCACACGTGTTACACCAATACCGTAACAACCCATAGTTACTGTAAATGGTTTGCCATCTTCACCTAGAACTTTACAGCCTAAAGCTTCAGAGTACTTGGTACCAAGTTGGAAAATATGACCGACTTCAATACCGCGTTTAATTTGTAGCATACCTTTACCATCTGGAGATGGATCACCTTCAACTACGTTACGTAAATCAAAGACTTCAGTGATTTGGGCATCGCGTTCCCAGTTTACGCCTACCGCATGTTTATCTACTTCATTTGCACCAGCAACGAAGTCAGAAAGAACAGATGCAGCACGGTCAACAATTACAGTTAAGCCTTTTTCGACTAAACCTTGTGGACCTGTAAAGCCAGCAGTTAAACCAAATGCTTGAAGTTGTTCTTCAGTTGCAAAAGTAAGAGGGGCCGCGACTAAAGGATGTTTCTCGGCTTTAATTTCATTCAGTTCATGATCGCCACGTAAGAATAGCGCAACCACAGGAACATTGCCTTTTTCGTCAGCAATGCCTTGCACCAATAATGCTTTTACAGACTGTTTTGCATCTGCCTTTAAGAATTGGCAAACATCATCAATTGTTTTTTGGTTTGGAGTCTCAACTAATTTAAATTCTTGTGCAGGTGCAGCACGTTCACCCACTAAAACTGCCTCAGCCATTTCAACGTTTGCTGCATAATCAGATTCAGTTGAAAATGCGATGTCATCTTCACCACTTGAAGCCAATACATGGAACTCATGTGAAGCTGAACCACCAATCGAACCTGTATCTGCTTGTACTGGACGGAAGTCCAAGCCTAAGCGAGTGAAAATACGGCTATAGGTGTCGTACATTACATCATAAGTTTCTTGTAATGATGCTTGAGTTGCATGGAAAGAATAAGCATCTTTCATGATGAACTCGCGTGAACGCATTACGCCAAAACGTGGACGAATTTCATCACGGAATTTAGTTTGAATTTGATAGAAATTTACAGGAAGTTGTTTATAACTTTTTAGCTCGTTACGCGCTAAATCGGTAATCACTTCTTCATGTGTAGGACCCAGCACAAACGGGTTGTCGTGACGATCTTTAAAACGTAATAGTTCAGGGCCGTATAGTTCATAACGACCTGATTCTTCCCACAGACTAGCGGGTTGAGTCACGGGCATGAACACTTCCATAGCACCTGAACGATTCATTTCCTCACGAACAATCGCATCTACTTTTTTAAGCACACGTGTTCCCATCGGCAGCCATGTATATAAACCAGATGCCAATTTACGAATCATCCCCGCACGTAACATAAGCTGATGTGAAATCACTTCAGCATCGTTTGGGGTTTCTCTCAACGTTGCAAATAAAAAGCGGCTTGCGCGCATGGAAAAAGTCCTAAAAGTTAAGCGTTGTAAAAACGCAGATTATACGATAGTTGCTGCATTATGACATGAATCGTCTGGTTTGACGCAGCATAAAGTTTTTCAAGTCATCCAGATAAGTGAAAATGACAGGTACAACCACAAGCGTCAATAAAGTTGAGGTAATTACCCCACCAATAACTGCATGAGCCATCGGTGCACTTTGTTCTCCGCCTTCACCCAAGCCTAGAGCTAAGGGAACCATACCCATGACCATAGCGCTGGTAGTCATTAAGATGGGGCGTAAACGGGTTTTACCTGCTTGTAAAATAGCATCATAACGACTTTCCCCATGTTCCATGGACTTTTTAATAAAGTCGATCAGTAAAATCGCATTTTTGGTCACTAGCCCCATAAGCATAATAATGCCGATAATCGAAAATAGATTAAGGGTACTTTTAAACAAGAATAGGGCGAGGAAGACACCAATTAAAGATAATGGTAAAGATGCCATAATCGCAGCGGGATGAATAAAACTATTAAACTGAGAACCCAAAACAATATAAATAAATACAATGGAAAGAGTAATCGCAGTTAAAGCATAGCCAGCAGATTCGGCCATATCTGCATTGGCACCTTGAGTATTGAAAGTATAGCCAGCAGGCAACTTAAATGCTTTTTGCATTTTATCAATATCTTTTCCGATATCACCACTTGGGCGTCCCGACGTATTTGCTTTAATCAATACTTCGCGCTCAAGATCACGACGGTTAATTTGTGAAGCACCTAATTTTTCTTCAGTCGTTGCGACTGCACTCAATGGAACTAAGATTGGTTGTCCATTTGCACTGGTTTTATTTGAGTTGAGATAAAGGTTTTGCACATCTTGAGGAAGCATGCGCTTGTTTTCATTTAATCGAATATTAACGTCATAAGTTTCGCCGTCACGATCTTCCCAAGTTGTGACATTGTCACCAGCAATTAATGGACGAATCGCATTGGCAACTTGAGAAACAGATAAACCTAAGTCACTTGCCAGTACACGATTAATATTCACACCTAAAGTTGGCTTTGGCTCTTTTAACGAGCTTTCTAAATCGACCACGCCGTTAATTTTACCCATTTCAGCTATAAATCGATTTGAAATTTTTTGCAGCTCATTTAGGTCAGTTCCTTTAATAGAAATCATGATTGGCTTTTGGCCACCAGAAACGGAATCTTGAGCAGCAGCGACAGAGGTCACATGAATACCTGCTACGGTTTGCAAACGGTCACGGAACTCATTATTAAGTGTCGTCAGATCTGAACTGCGTTGTTGTTTTGGTTTTAAGGTCACACCAAGACCCGCATGGTTTTTACCAGAGTCTATTGCGCTGTTTACTACACCATAGGTAGAAACAACATCAGGAAATTGTCTAATAATTTGATCGACCTGATGTAACTTTGCTTGGGTATATTCTAAAGATGCATCGACTGGAGTTTCGAATTGAATACGAATTTCGCCTTTATCTGGGACTGGTACAAATTCGGTTCCGATCAATTTAGATAAGCCTAAGGCCGCGACCAATGAAGCAATTGCAATAATAACGGTAATGAAACGAAAGCGTAGCGCGAGTTTTAATAGTTTTTCATAAATATGGGTCAGGCCATCTAGTAAACTAGAAATACGATTAAAGAAACGTTGAAGTCGGCTCTCTTTTTTCTTTACAGAATCTTTCCAATGAGCTGAAAGCATGGGGTCGAGTGTAAAACTGATAAACATAGAAATGAGAACAGCGGTACTAACGGTTACCCCAAATTGATAAAAGAAACGTCCAATCAATCCCCCCATAAACGCTACGGGTAAAAACACGGCAACAATCGTAAGCGTGGTTGCAAGTACTGCTAATCCAATTTCTTTGGTGCCATCTAAAGCTGCGGTGACATGGTCTTTGCCAAGCTCGGTATGTCTAACAATGTTTTCTCGAACGACAATTGCATCATCAATTAACAGACCAATACTGAGTGACAAGGCTAATAGCGTCATCATGTTAATACTAAAGCCAAAAGCCCAGATGAATGTTAATGTTCCAAGCAGGGTAATGGGTAACGTTAAACCTGTAATGACGGTAGAACGGAAAGAACCTAAAAAGAGTAAAACAATTAAAACGGCTAAGCCGGCGCCTTCAATAATGGTACGAACTACATCTTTAATTGATGCACGTATACCTTTGGAGCTGTCTGCAACAATTTTATAGTTTAGACCCGCAGGCATTTGAGCTTTTAGTTTCTCTAGCGTTTGGTAAGTTTTATCGACAACTTGAATTACATTGGCATCGGAACTTTTTAAAATATCGACAGAGACTGCTGTTCTTCCATTATAAAATGCACTCGATTGAAGTTCGGCTTGAGTATCTTCAACAGTTGCAACTTGTTTTAGAAAAATGGGGGAGCCATTTTTATTAGCAATAACCAGATCTCCAAAACCAAAAGGATGAATCACCTTAGATTGAATTTGTACCACCAGTTCGGAGTTTTTTTGCTGTAAGGTTCCGGCAGGGACTTCAATATTTTCATTTTTTAGAGTGTTAATGACCTGATCAATGCCTATACCGTAGCTTTGTAATTGCTCAGGATGAATCTTGATGCGAATCTGGCGTTTAGCATCACCTAATAAATTGACATTACCCACACCAGAAACAGTTTTAAGCTGAGGTACAACCCGTTTATCTATATAGGAACTTAATTGAGCCAAATTCATGCTACTAGACTCAAATACTACCGACATAATCGGGCTAGATGAAGGATCGTAGCGTTGTACAATGGGGGTATCAATTTCATCACGAAATTGAGCCGTAATTGGAGCAATTTTGTCGCGGACATCTTGTGCTGCAATGGCTGAAGAGGTATCTAGATTAAACTCGGCCACAATCATGGAAAACCCTTCACTTGAGCGTGAAGTGATTTGTTTAATACCTGAAATTGTATTGATTTGGTCTTCGAGTTTTTTTGTAATGTCCGACTCAACAGCCTCAGGTGAAGCACCGGCATATTGTGTAGAGACCACGACGAATGGGAAATCTACATTTGGAAACTCTTCAACCGTCATGCGTTTCCAAGAGGCCAGCCCCAGCACCATTAAGCACAGCATCATCATAATGGTAAAAACTGGGTACTTCACACTGATTCGGGTAAACCACATAAGCTATTGCTACCTTATTTATTTTTTTCGGCTGTAAGCGTCACTTTTTTATTAATGTCTGAGTCGTCAAACTGGATACGGCTGATCTGATCTGTGCTTTGTAAGCCCTGAACTAAAGCAATATTTTCGTTGTAACGCTGCTCAACTACCCGAATTTTTACTTTCTGAATGGTTTGATTACGTATAACCCATACAAAAGGATCTTGTTGCAAGTTTTGAATGCTATCTAAAGGAATGGTTTGTCCCTGATTGCTATCGCTATGCAAAATTATGCCGTTAATGAATGCACCAATACTTAATGAATCAATCGTTTCTTTTGGACTCGCAAAGAATTCAATTTGTCGACTGTCTTGGTCTGCAACAGGGGAGATCCGTGTCAGTACGGCATGTAATTGCTTCGAATTACCTTGAATCTGATATTGAATAGAGCTACCGACTTTTAGCGCTGATTGTTGTTCAATAGGTAGTTTCGCCTGAATTTCTAATTGGTCAGGATTAACGATTTCAAATAAAGTTTGCCCAACCGATACAGTTTGCCCTGGTTCAACTTGTCGTTTAGTAATAATCCCTGAAATAGGGCTGGTAATAACTCCATCCCGATCCGCTTTTTTAGCAATATCAACATTTGCTTGTTGAGCTCTAACACTTTCAAGTTGGCCTTTATAATCTACTTGGCTCTGCTCAAACTCTACACGGGCAATAAAGCCTTGATCGAGCAGTCGTTGTTTACGGTTCATTAAATTACGTGAAAGCTCTGCTTGTGACTGGGCAGAAGCCAGATTGGCTTGTGCTTGTGCTAAACGCGCAGCATTATCCTGATTATTTAATCTGACTAATACTTGGCCCTTTTGTACCTTTTGACCCACATTGGCAGTAACGGCAGATGCTGTTGCACTCACTTGAGCTTGAATTGAGCTTTGTTGTACAGCTCGAATCGTTCCTGTAAATACAGTCTGGGCAGCAACAGAGCCTTCTTTTACAGAAATTAAATCTTGAGGAATCAGTTCAATTTTTTTAGGTTCGGATGCTGTTGTTTTTGGTGCTTCTTGATGACTACATGCAGATAAAATCAAACTAAGGCTAATCACGCTTAATTTAAAAAAAGTAAAAGGGCTAAGATGCGTTGTGCGCATACAGCATCATCCTGTAATTCAAATTTTATTTTGCCCCTATTCTTGATAAAGCTGTGCGCTTATTCAAGCTTTTTTAAACGATCGATAATATTTTCATAATCATTATTGGTCCGATTATAAGCTTTTGACAGTATTTCAAGCGTTTGTTTTACTTTATTAATATTATTTAGATTGTTTTCAATCAAGGTTTTATGTCTTTCTGGAACTTTTTCACCTTTGCGAAAATATTCCATTTCTTGGCGTTTAAATAAAATTTTGTCTTGTTGTAACTGAGTAAGTTGTTCTTGCTGATAATTTATTTGTTTTTTTATAGCCAATAATGCTTGGTCCCTTTTCATAATCGCAGTTTTACTATTGCTATATGCTTTTTTTAACTTATTGTCTTGTTCTCTATATTGTGCTGATAAAGCACGCTGTGAGGATTGATTTAAATCCTTCTCGGAATTATAGGGGTGATTTCTTTTAATCACCTGCATATTTTGGTCGAGTGCTTCATATCCATAGCGAATATGAGCTGGCGTTACAGAGGTACTAATATTTGCAATACCATGTTGATCATAATAGCGATACCAAACTGCTTTTGGCGTATCAGTTACAGCCAAAGTAGGAGATGAGAAAAACAATGATCCGCAAGAAACAATGCCTAAAGATACAGACAAGCAGTTCCTATAAAAGGCATATTTCATCCGCTTATTCATAAAATTCCCCAAAAAAGAAAGGTAAGTCTCTTATTTTTAAATAATTAATCTTAAATATATTAGTTATTATTTAGTTAAATAAAAATATAATGTTTATAAAAAAAATGATAATTTTTTTGAAAGTGTGATGAGGTTAAAAGTTATTGTTTATAAATGAGAAAGTAGACAAAAAGCTTTCATTGAAAATAGAAGTGTAGATATGTTAAAAATGCGTATAAATCTGTAAAAACAAATTTAAGTTAAATTACATTTATATTTTATGTTATGGGGATGGAAGATTAAATGGAAGATGCATTCCAAAATCTGAAAGTAATGGTTATTGATGACTCAAAAACTATTCGCCGTACAGCAGAAACATTATTGCAACGTGAAGGTTGTGAGGTGATTACTGCTGTCGATGGATTTGAAGCTTTATCTAAAATAGCTGAAGCGAATCCGGATATTGTTTTTGTAGATATCATGATGCCTCGTTTAGACGGTTATCAAACTTGTGCTTTGATTAAAAACTCTCAAAATTATCAAAACATTCCCGTTATCATGCTCTCTAGTAAAGATGGTTTATTTGATCAGGCAAAAGGGCGTGTGGTAGGTTCAGATGAATACTTGACGAAACCATTTAGCAAAGATGAATTGCTAAATGCGATTCGTAATCATGTAAGTTCATAATAAGTAATTTGAGGGCAAAAGAAATGGCACGTATCCTTATCGTTGATGACTCACCAACAGAAACTTTTCGTTTTAAAGAAATACTCACTAAGCATGGCTATGATGTACTTGAAGCATCTAATGGTGCAGATGGGGTCACTTTAGCAAAAGCTGAGCAGCCTGATTTAGTCTTAATGGACGTTGTAATGCCAGGTGTAAACGGTTTTCAGGCAACTCGTCAGATTAGCCGTGGGGAAGACACTAAGCATATTCCGGTGGTTATTGTGAGTACGAAGGATCAGGCAACTGACCGAGTATGGGGTAAGCGTCAAGGTGCAATCGATTACTTAATCAAGCCGATCGAAGAAAAGCAATTGATTGATGTAATTAAACAATTTCTAAATTAACTCATCCATCCATAAAAGCATAAATAACGGGACGAATACGCCCGTTTTATAGGATCGAGTATGGCAGCGAATGGATTTATCGAGTTACTTCGTTTGTCTAAACGGGGTAATAAGAACTACGCTTCAGTTCAAAATGAAGCACAGCGATGGTCAGGGATTGCTTTTGAAATGAGAGGGCAATACTTCGTCGCACCACTTGGGGAAGTGTCAGAAGTTATCTATCCACCAAAATATACGCCAGTTCCAAATACCCAAAGTTGGGTAAAAGGCTTGGCAAACATTCGGGGACGGTTACTTTCGGTGTCTGATTTGGCTCATTTTATTTCAGGGCAACGAAGTTCATTTTCGTCTACCCAAAAAGTGTTGTGTATTAGCCATCACGACCAGTATGTGGGGTTGGTTGTGGATCAGGTTTTGGGGATTCAGCACTTTAATAAAAAAAGCTTTTTTTCTCAGAGTTTAGACTTAGAGGAAAATCTAAAAGAATATTGCCAAGGGTATTTTCACCAACACAATCAGCATTGGCATGTCTTTTTATTTAGTCGGTTATTGCAAAATCCACAATACATGAATGCATCGACAAAATTTATAAACTAATTTTTATGCTGTAAACAAACAGTGTATTTTTCTGGGGAGAAGCTGTATGGGCTTTAAACTTAAAAAGAAAAGTGGCAATCGCGGTGCTACCGAAAAATCGAGTGTCAATTTTATTGCAAAAATCCAGTCAAAAATTGAGCAATTTGCCAGTTTGTTTGGGGAAAGTGAAAAGTCCAAGCCTATCCTTTATGCAGCGCTGTTAAGTTTATTACTTGCTTTAATCTCACTGGCGTATCTATTTTATAATGTACCTCGTCATAACCAGTTAATTCGAAGTTTTGGTGAATTGCGTCTGTTATCTCAAACGATTTCCAAACAAGCAACTGAGGCAACAGAGTCAGGTTCTCAAGAAGCAATTACAAAGCTACTGCAATCTAAAAAAGACTTTAATGACAACTTACTAGAAATTCAAAACATTAATGGTAGGTCGACAGATGAATATCAAAAAGTTGAAACAATGTGGGGCGAAGTTTCGAAAAATATTGATTTGATTTCATCACAGCAAAAAGTTCTTAACCAGTTATATGACACTAACATTTCGATTAGTGAAACGGTTCCAGAGATTCAGGCAGAATATAACTTGATGGTTGACCAAATGGCACGTCAAGGTTTGCCAAGTAGTCAGGTAATTATTGCTAAAAACCAAGTATTCATTGCAGAACGTATTTTACGTTCGATTAACTCTGTATTAAGTGGTACGGATGGAAATGTATCAACGAGTGACTTTGGTGTAGATATTGATACCTTTGGTACTTATTTAAATGCTGAGCTTAATGGAAATGCCGAATTAGGGGTTGACCGTATTGCTGATCCAGCTTTGCGTGAGTCTTTAGAAAGTATTAAATCTGAATATGAGAAAGTTTTAAAATCTGCTGCAGCTACGGTATTAAAAAATGGTAGCCAGATTGTCAATGTCCGTCAGGCATCTTCTCAGATTTTCTCTAAATCAGATCTCATGTTACAAAATCTGGGGCACTTATCTGATACTGCAAGAAAGAACTGGCTCACTTTATTTTTAGGTGCTGTTCTTATTCTTTCTTTAGGCGGATTAATCTTCTCTGTATTTAAGTTAATTACATTACGTAGTGTAATGGATAAGCAACGTGTTGCTCGATTACAAGAAGAATATGACCGTAACCAGAACGCGATTTTACGTTTACTCGATGAAATTGCCGATCTTGCAGATGGTGACTTACGTTCATATGCAACGGTATCTGAAGACTTTACCGGTGCGATTGCCGACTCGATTAACTTCGCAATTGACCAATTACGAGACTTGGTATCCCGAATTCATGAAACTTCTCAGGAAGTTGCACGCTATACGCAAGATACCCAAAGTATTACTAACCAATTAGCAGAGGCATCAGAGCATCAGGCACAAGAAATTGCAGGTGCATCAACTGCAATGAATGAAATGGCACAGTCAATTGACCAAGTATCTGCCAATGCATCTGAATCTGCCGAAGTAGCTGAGCGCTCAGTACAAATTGCATCAAATGGTGCACAAGTAGTAAACCGCTCAATTGAAGGTATGGATACCATTCGTGAACAGATTCAGGAAACCTCAAAACGTATTAAACGTCTGGGTGAGTCTTCACAAGAAATTGGTAACATCGTATCGCTGATTAACGACATTGCGGACCAAACGAACATTCTTGCTTTAAATGCAGCAATTCAAGCATCTATGGCGGGTGAAGCTGGCCGTGGTTTCGCCGTGGTTGCCGATGAAGTACAACGTCTTGCTGAACGTTCAGCATCCGCAACAAAGCAGATCGAAACACTAGTTAAAACAATTCAGACCGATACCAACGAAGCTGTTATTTCAATGGAGCAAACTACTACTGAAGTTGTACGTGGTGCGAACTTGGCAAAAGATGCGGGTATTGCTCTTGATGAAATTCAAAAAGTATCGGGTGACTTGGCAAACTTGATTGCTAGCATTTCTGATGCAGCTAAACTTCAGTCTGCGTCTGCGAGTCATATCGCAACCACCATGACTGTTGTACAAGAAATTACCTCACAAACAACAACAGCAACCTTTGATACTGCTCGCTCCGTATCGGAATTGGCGAATATGGCAGAGTCATTACGTGAGTCAGTAACGGACTTTAAATTACCTGACTAAATTGGGGGATAAGAATAGCTATTCTCATCATAGCTATTCTTTTAAAAAGTATGAGCAGCACCTGACAAATATTGGGGAAATAGTTATTTTTCTGGTGTTGACTCTGTAGTTTTCCCCACTCAGGGGGCAAGCAAAAGAAGCCTTTGCTATGAAAGAAATATTAAAAACTTTAACTGAAGCAATGACGCTACCTGAAGATAGCTATTCTGAACAAGATGCCGAGTTTCTTGAGATCTTCGTAGAAGAAATTGAAGAGATTTTTGTTGATTTGCAACCTTTAATTCATGAATGGGTGCAATCTGAGAATGTTACTACGCTCGCTGAAATTCGCCGCCATTTTCACACCTTAAAAGGTTCTGGAAGAATGATTGGTGCTAAATCTTCAGCAGAGCTTGCTTGGGTTGTTGAATATACGCTCAATCGGGTGATCAATCAAAGCCTTAAGTTGACTCCAGCTATTCAGGGCTATGTTCAGTTAGTATTTAAGTTCTATTTTTTTAAATTAGTAGATAATTTTAAGCAAAAAAAAGCACATGCTGTAGATTTTAGACCTCTTATTTTATTAGGCCAACAATTACAACAGCAGCAAAGTCTAGAACCTGCTTTAGAAGAGCTTTTACAACTTTCAAATACGCTTACTGCTGAAACAGTAACTGGACTTGAGCTAGATGGCACCTTGCAAAATGAATTAGCTGAACCGTCTATTCAAGATGCACATACCGAAATTGAAATAAATCTAAATGAAACCTTAGCTTTGTTTATGGAAGAGGCTGAAGAGCATTTAGCTACAATTAATCAGTTCTTGGAACAAGAGCTACATCAGTATGATAGCTATAATGCTTTGATTCGTGCCCTACATACTTTGCGTGGTAGCTCTGCAATGGCGCAGGTTGAAACCATTTTTGAAGCCAGTACCAAAGTTGAGCATTTATTTAAAATACTATTGCAAGAAGAGCTTTCTTCCCATTCTGAAGAAATTCTACTATTACAAGAATATCGTGAGTTTATTAGAGATAGTTTAGAACTATTATCCCATCATAGTTCTAATGAGCAACTTGAAGCGAGATTGCAACAGTTTAATCAGTCATGGGATGCATACGCTGAGCAATATGGTGATCAAACAGACCCATTAATGCCTTCTCATGGTTTAGTATCTCAATTATTACAATTAGATGTTTCTGAATTACTTGATGCAGAATTAGATTTTGAGAAGGGGATTCGTACCGAGTTTCCTCATTATCTTGAGCGTTTAAGCGAACAGGCAGATCTGTTACTTCAACATACACAATCTCAAGCTATGCTTGGTTTGCATGAATATACAAGTCAGTTGAAAGAAAGCTATGATGTATTGCTTGATAAACCAGCGCTATTGCAATCGGATTATGTTTTTGAAATTTATCAAAAAGCACATCAGCAGCTCATTCAATTATTTGATGCATTAGCTGCTGGTCAGCGCGTAGGTATTGTTAAGCAAAATCAAAGTATTTTAGAAGAATTAAAACTTTATACTTTATATAGCCCAGACCTACAAAATAATCTGGCCTCACAGGATGCTTCATTCTCTGTTGAACCAGAGCCAGAGGTAAGTGTTACTACAGAGAATTCATCAAACTCTGTTGATTGGACAGCATTAAGTCAAAGTGTACAGCAAGATCGCCAATATATTTCATCTCCAGAGGTGAACCGAAACTTTGATGCTGATCTTCTAGATATCTTTCTTGAAGAAGCAGAAGAATTACTTGAAGGAATTGATACTGATCTCAATATTTGGGTCGGCGAACAAGAAAACTTTGCTGCTCTGAACAACCTGATGCGCTATTTGCATACCTTAAAAGGTGGCGCAAATATGGTTCAGGCCACTTATCTTGGTTCAATTGCGCATGAGTTAGAAAGTATTTATGAACGTCTAATTCAAAAGCAATTGGTTGCATCTTCACCTTTAATTGATTTTATCCGTTTGGTGCAAGATGACTTGGCTGACCGTTTGCAACTTATGCGCGAACAACAGTTAGATTATGCCGCACCTTATACAATTCAAGCGTTGAAGCGAGCTGGCCAAAGCTTTGATTTCCAAACTGTATTTGCAATTGAAACTTATGATACTGAAGATGAGCTACTTCCTGAGCAGGAATTAATATCTGATGTATTAATAGATGAAAGACCGGTATACGTTGAACCAGTTTTTGCAAAATTAGAAAGCGTACAAGATCAGTCGACTGATACAACCGTTATTGAGTTGGCTATGCCGACGGAAATTAATACATTGGTTGCACAGCAAGACAATGATGCAGTAATTGATGAGCAAGATATTGCGGCTGTTGTTGAGCAGACATTCTTAGAAGAAGCTACTGAATTGTTAGAGATGGCTGATGTGCTATTGAAACAGTGGTTTGAAAAACGGACAAACCGTAGTATTTTGCTTCAACTACAAAGAGCCGTGCACAGTTTGAAGGGTGGTGCACGAATGGTTGGCTTAGAAGCCGTACAAGCCATCGCTTACCAACTAGAGAATGCTTTTGAACAATTTGCACTTCATCACTTCAATTCTAATATTTATGATCATTTATTAGAAAGTGCGTTTGTATGGTTAAAAGATGCAATCTTTAAGCACAACTACCAACATTTCGATGGATTGCAACAAAGCTTAGAAAATATTCAATTCTTTGAAACCACAATTCAAATTCCGACTAAGTTGACGAAAGCCGACTTGTTTAGCTCAGAACCAGTGATGACCTTTATACAAGGTGATGGTACAGAACCACCACCAATGATGGGGGCATGGGAGCAAACAGAACGTCTGGATCAGAATAATGAAATGATTCGTGTTTCAGCGGACTTAATTGAGAAGATGATTGATTTGTCTGGTGAAAACTCGATTAACCGTTCACGAATTGAAATGGATTTAAGTCAGTTTGGCCATACACTGGTTGAGATGGAACTGGCAATTCAACGACTTGCCGATCAGTTGCGTCGAATGGAAGGTGAGCTAGAATCACAAATTATTGCTAAACATGGTATTGAGCATTCTCGTTATACTGATTTTGACCCTTTAGAGATGGACCAATATTCATCTTTAAACCAATTATCAAAATCTCTTGCTGAATCCGCATCGGACTTGGTCGACTTTAAAAATACGTTATCTGACAAGATCAGGGATACTGAAAGTCTGCTTTTACAGCAGTCACGGATTCAAGCTGAAATTCAAGAAGGCTTGATGCGAACACGATTGGTTCCATTTTCCCGTTTGCTACCGCGTTTACAACGAATTGTCCGTCAAACATCTTCAGCATTGAATAGACCTGCTGAGCTTTTTGTAAATAATACGGAAGGCGAGTTAGACAGAAACATTTTAGAGCGTTTAGTGACTCCGCTTGAGCATATGCTTAGAAACGCAATTGACCATGGTTTAGAAGACCGTATACAACGTCAACAAGCGCATAAACCGGAAGCAGGACGTATTGAACTTAATATTCAGCGTCAAGGTACCGATGTTGTTGTTGTGTTTAGCGATGATGGACAAGGTATTGATGTTGAAAAAGTTCGACAAAAAGCGCTGCTTGCTGGTCTCATCAAACCGGAACAACACTTAGAACAGCAAGATATCTTGCAATTCATTTTCCATCCTGGTTTAAGTACAGCAGAACAGGTTACCCAGATTTCTGGGCGTGGCGTTGGGCTTGATGTTGTACAAAGTGATATTAAGGCTTTAGGTGGGCATGTTAGCGTAGACTCTGTCTATGGGCAGGGAACAACATTTACTATCCGTGTACCAACTACGGTAGCTGTAAGTGATGCCTTAATGGTGAAAGTTGCAGATCAGCAATTTGCGATTCCACTTGCTCAAATTGAGCGAATTATTCGAGTTTCGCCAGCATCTTTAGAACAGTATTTTGAGTGTCCTCAAGAATCATTTGAGTATGAAAACAAACGTTATCCATTACGTTATCTTTCAGAATTTGTTGGTAACCAACCAATACCACGACTAAGTGATGTGATGTATTCATTACCCGTTTTAATGATTAAGGCGAATAACGGACAAACTGTGGCATTACTCGTTGATCAGTTAATTGGTTCTCGAGCACAGATTGTGGTGAAACCAATTGGACAACAGTTCTCTAGTATTGGAGCGATTGCAGGCGCCACAATTTTAGGTGATGGCCAAGTATGTCTGATTTTGGATGGACAGAATATTGCTCGACAAATTCAGTCTACCCAACGACATAAAGAGTTCAGTGAAGCAGGATATAGACAACGTGAATCTGACGAACGCCGACTTATCATGATTGTGGATGACTCAGTAACCGTACGTAAGGTAACGTCCCGATTACTTGAGCGCCAAGGTTATGACGTTGTTACTGCAAAAGATGGTGTTGATGCGATAGAACAGTTAGAAAATATTAAGCCAGATCTAATGCTGCTTGATATTGAAATGCCACGGATGGATGGCTTCGAAGTGCTCAACCTAGTTAGACATCATGATATACATCAATACATGCCAATTATCATGATTACATCGAGAACTGGTGAAAAACACCGTGAACGAGCTTTCTCATTAGGCGTGAGTCAATATATGGGTAAACCTTTCCAAGAGGAAGAGTTACTAGAAAATATCGATGCTTTACTTGTAGTATCTGAAAGTGGGGTGAAATCATGAAAGATAGTGTAAATACTTCTTTAATCGCTAATATGGATCAGCAAGAGCTACAGCACCTTATTACGGTTTCTACTGGTTTTATTGATGCCTATATCATTGAATGTAATGATCAGGTACCCATGTTATTACCGCAAAACATTGTGTTGTCTGCCATGGACGTAAAAAATGGCGTAAAACATATTGAGTGGCATGATGTGAAACTGCCTATCTATTCAGTGCATAACCAAACTGACCAACATGCGGTAGCACTAGTAATTGAAGGTGAAGATATTAGTCAGCGTTTTGCTTTAATGTGCAAAAACATGCCTGTTTCTATTCGTTTACGTATTTCTGAAATTGTCGATGAAGTAGATGAACATCAAGAACTTGAACAGTACCCAACAGTATTTAAATATGTGCGAATGCAAGATCAACGCTACCACATACCTAACCTAGAATATATTGAAAAAACACTTGGCTTATAAAGAAAAAAGGAACTCAAATGAGTTCCTTTTTTATGAAAAATAAATAAATTTTAAAATATAAAATTTTATATTACAGTTAGAGAAATTTTTTTAGAAAACTGATATAAATAATATTATTTATAAATGCAAAGATCAAAGAATTATTTTAATAACATATTTATAGTTGGCTTAATATTGAGTAAGAGTAGAAAAATAAATGTTAATTCATAAAGAGCTGCATATTTTAAAAACAGATGATCATGGTGAATTTGCCTTATGGGAAATTTCTAAAAGAAAGGACACTATAATAAAAAAAGAAGCAATTTTCTTATCTCATGGTGCATTTTCAGATAAAACAGTTTGTATGGGTATTGCAGATTATTTGGCAAGACAAGGCTATATCTGTTTTATTTTAGAACGGCGAGGGCACGGTACAAGCCCAAAAACAGATATACCATTTAATTTTGAGACCGTTGCTCTCTATGAGTATAAAACTGCATTTCACTATGTTTATCATTGCCTTAATATAACTTTTCTACACTGTGTTACCCATAGTGGCGGAGGTTTATGTTTAACCATGTTCTTAATTAATTATCCAGAATATTTAAAGAATATCCAAAGTATTACTTTTATAGCTTGCCAAGCATTTGGCGCGGTAAATAAGTCTTTTGATTTTATTAAACTCTTTTCTGCAAAAATTGGTGTTAAAGCTTTGGGGCAGATACCAGCTAATAGATTTAAGTTAGGGCGAGTAAATGAAAGCTACTACACCATGCGACCATGGTTTAACTGGAATTTAAAACAAAATTTCATTAGTGAATTTAAAAATATTGATTATAAAAAACATATGAACTCTATTAGAGTCCCAATATATTCGATTAGCGGAAGTGGTGATAAATTATTGCACCAGTTAAAGGGTGCTATAAATATTTAGAAGCTTTTGAAAATCAAAATAACGTATTTCGTGAATTTGGTTGTTCTCATAATAACTTGGAAAATTACTCCCATAGTCGAATTATTTTGAGCCAAAATGCTGCTAAGGAAATCTGGCCAACTATATTGCAATGGATAGATAAGCACTCAAAAGAAGTTTTTAAATAACATACTGGTTAAGAAAGACAATAAAAAGCACCCAAAAGAGGATGCTTTTTATCTAGTCACTATTCTTTAATATCTTAAGCAAGTAAGTTTTCTAAAATTTGCTCATAAATATCAGTGAGGGGATCAAGATCATGTACATCAACATGTTCATTAATTTGATGGATAGTTGCGTTTAGAACACCAAGTTCCAAAACTTGTGCGCCTGTTGGAGCAATGAAACGCCCGTCAGACGTACCGCCGCTAGTAGATAACTGTGTTTCAGTGCCAGTTACATTTAAAATTGCAGTTTGAGCAGCATTCACCAATTCACCAACTGGGGTCAGAAAAGGCAAGCCAGACAAGTTCCAATCAATATCGTACTGTAAACCATGTTTATCTAAAATGTCATGAACACGTTGTTGAAGCTGTTCTGCTGTCACTTCTGTTGAGTAACGGAAGTTAAAGGTAACTTCTAAAGTACCTGGAATAACATTGGTTGCACCAGTGCCTGAATGAATGTTTGAAATTTGAAATGAAGTTGCTGGGAAGTATTCGTTGCCATTGTCCCAAACAGTTTGGCATAACTCTGCTAGAGCTGTTGACGCTTCATGAATTGGATTGCGAGCTAGGTGAGGGTAAGCCACATGACCTTGTTTACCATGAACATTTAACACGCCGTTTAAAGAGCCACGACGGCCATTTTTGACAATATCACCTAATTTATTGGTACTCGATGGTTCACCTACCAAACACCATGTAATTTTTTCATTACGTTGTTCAAGAGTCTCAATAACTTTAACTGTACCGTTAACAGCAGGACCTTCTTCATCCGAAGTAATTAAAAAAGCAATTGAACCTTTATGGTTTGGGTGCTTTGCAACAAAACGCTCAGATGCAATAACCATTGCAGCCAAAGCAGTTTTCATATCAGCCGAACCACGACCGTAGAGCTTACCATCACGAATTTCTGGTGCAAACGGATCTGAATTCCACGCTTCTAAACGGCCTGTTGGCACAACATCAGTATGACCTGCAAAACAAAACACAGGTCCTTCAGTTCCACGTCGAGCCCATAAATTATCTACATCTTCAAAACGCATAGGTTCAATATGAAAACCTGCTTTGGCTAAGCGGTCAGCCATAATGGTTTGGCAAGTATGGTCAATAGGAGTAACAGAAGGCTGTTGTAAAAGTTCTAAGCTAAGCGAGAGAGTGTCTGAGTGGTTCATACCGGAAACTACATGATGAGTAGGTGAAATATAGTCCGATATAATAGGCGAATCTCTGAAGGTTGGGTATTTAAAAATAAAAAAACCTTATCGAAGTGATAAGGTTTTTCGAAGCTGTGCATAACTTACATTTTATTCTCAGTTTTTTGTGCGGTATTACTTACAGCATCACCAGCTTTAGAGACATCTTTACCAAAACCCTTAAACGTATTACAGCCAGTTAATACAAATGCAATCATTACAGACGCGACTAAAACTTTTTTCATCATTTTCTCCGTATAAATTTAATAATGAAGTAAATTTAGATTAAAAAACAAACGTAAAAAGAAACATGACTGTTTAATAGTAAAAACGTTATAAATTGTTTCTATAAACCAATATTTGCTTGCAAAGCACTCTAATTTTTGGTGATACCAAGCTTGAGACCTAATAAGGATGGATGTCTAAACATATAAAACTGAGTTTCCTCAATATTTCTACAATATAAACCATCAGTCCACCAATCGGCAGGGTAGGAGCTTGCTTCCTTGTTAGGACAAAGCCATTCGTGTCTTTGTAAACGATAAAATTTAGAATTGGGGATTACTGTTCCCCACATTCCATGACGACGAGTTAAGTTTACCCAATCTGGAACAGATTGCTGTTGTGGCAAATTCAAAGGTAGGTAAAGCTGGCCTTTCAAAACAGCAAAACGCTGTTGAATTTCAAAGTCCAAAGCATCTGAAAATTGAAATTGCTTATCGGTGAAGTGATACAGTTTCTTACTTAAAGTATCTTCTCTATTTAGACCAATCCATTGTTCTAAGTTTAATTCACCTTCACCTAAATAATATTTTAGAGCAACTTCCCAATGTTCAACTTGTTGTGTTTTTTTATTAAAAACTAAAAAGTCGAGCTCGCCTAAAGTTCTTGCACCGTCAATTTTTTGAATGCTATGACCTAATAACTGATAACAATGATATTGATCTTCTTGTAGCCAGAACCAGAGCAAATTTTCAAAGCGTAAACCTAAACGTGTGCTCTTAAGCCGTGACATAAATTGAAGTAAAGGTTCAGGTGATTCATCAAGTTGCTTTAAGCGTGGTAGATAATTTTGAAAATGCTGTTCCCAAGTTTGATCTGGATGAAATTGAAAGCCATGTTGAATAGCGAGGCTTTGAGGAAGATAACGAAGTAAATTTGGGCTAGCAATTGTAAAAGCCAATTGTCTTACCATTGGATGATTAAACTGTAACCATGGCTCAAAATAGGATGTTTTAACAGAGGCGATATTCATAGGTTTAATACTCGAAATAATTCATCCTAATTTCATGGTTGATCAACAAAACAATACTAGAAAAACACTTTATACTAAGACCAACAATAGCTTAAGGTTTATATATGCGAACATTGTTTTGGCGAACTCTGGTCGTGATTTTTATCACGCTTGGTATTATTGGAGCAATTTTACCAGGCATGCCGACAACAGTGTTTCTTATTCTGGCTGCTTGGGCCGCTTCAAAGGGATGGCCTCAAATGGATGCATGGTTATTAAATCATCCAAAATATGGTCCAACCCTACGTGACTGGCGTGCAAATGGCACGGTACCACGTAAGGCGAAATGGATTGCAAGCATTATGATGACCGCAAGTGGTATTTTAATGCTGTTTACCTCTGCGCCATTTTGGGTAAAAGTTTTTACTGATACTACCATGCTCGTTGTTGCAATTTGGTTATGGCTACGCCCTGAGCCAAAATTAAAAGATTGATAATCTTTTAATTTTGGCGCAAGACAAGCGGTGAAACCGCGCGTAGCTAAAAGAGGATTGATAATCTTTTAATTTTGGCTCAAGACAACCTCCCGATTAATTTTTGTTAAAACTCAAAATAGAGTTGCTATAAGAGAATAAATTCCATGTCCCAATTTAAACTTGAAGATGCAGATGTTCTTATTGATTTGGCAAACCAAACTTTAAGCCTCCCTAAACATAATAAATTTTATGTGATCTCTACAGGTAAGAACGGGATTGGTGAACAAGAAAATACGGGTAAAACTCCACGTGGTTGGCATCGCGTTGCCAAAAAGTTTGGTATGCAATCTCCTATAAATGCAGTTTTTATTGCACGTAAGCCTACAGGTGAAGTTTACGGCAGTGAATTGGCAGCACAATTCCCGGAACGAGATTGGATATTGTCACGCATTCTTTGGTTGGATGGCTTAGAAGAAGGTTTTAACAAAGGGGAAGGCCATGACACCATGCAACGTTATATCTATATTCATGGCACGCCAGATAAAGAGCCTATGGGGGTCCCAATGTCGCATGGCTGTATTCGAATGCGTAATGAAGAAATCATTGAATTGTTTGATTTAGTCCCAGAAGATGCTCTTGTTTATTTATCTGAACAATCTTTAACCTAATTGGTGGTGTTAGATAATCTTATTTAATGAGCGGAGTGACTGAAATATTAAAATAAGTGCTTAAATAAAATACAAAAAATTGTTTTTTACTTAATAATGACTTATTTTTAATCATTCATTCGCATTTTTTTGAAAAGTTGTCGAAAAGCGTTTGACACCTGTTAAAGATTCTCTATAATGCACCTCACAAACGATGAAGACGTTAAGGGCGCTTAGCTCAGTTGGTAGAGCGTCTGCCTTACAAGCAGAATGTCGGCGGTTCGATCCCGTCAGCGCCCACCAAGCCTTTACGTTAAGCTCTCAAGTGCAGCGGTAGTTCAGTTGGTTAGAATACCGGCCTGTCACGCCGGGGGTCGCGGGTTCGAGCCCCGTCCGCTGCGCCACTTAAGACTTAACATCGTTTACCCCACAATTGCGATATTGTGAAAGTGCAGCGGTAGTTCAGTTGGTTAGAATACCGGCCTGTCACGCCGGGGGTCGCGGGTTCGAGCCCCGTCCGCTGCGCCACTTTTATAAAACGCTTTTGCAGGGCGCTTAGCTCAGTTGGTAGAGCGTCTGCCTTACAAGCAGAATGTCGGCGGTTCGATCCCGTCAGCGCCCACCATAATTTGTGACCATGCTTTATTTTTTTTAAAGTATTGCAAGTGCAGCGGTAGTTCAGTTGGTTAGAATACCGGCCTGTCACGCCGGGGGTCGCGGGTTCGAGCCCCGTCCGCTGCGCCATTCTCTTGATTCCCTGATCTAGAGGATGTAATGTATAAAGGCTTCGTTAGTTGTCTTTTTCAATCAGGGCGCTTAGCTCAGTTGGTAGAGCGTCTGCCTTACAAGCAGAATGTCGGCGGTTCGATCCCGTCAGCGCCCACCATAATTTTTAAATTAAAAATTATCTACACTAATTTATTTAGTGTTTTTTGCGTTTCTGCTATTTTTATTTCTAATCTCTCTTTCATCTTTTCTGTTCTCAGCCAAATCTCTCTTTTCTATACTTAATTTTTAAGTTCAGTTTTTATTGCTTTAAATTATTGGTGCTATCTAGTTGAGCGAAAGCTGCCATACCCTAAAGTAATAGCAGCGTTCTTAATCAAAATTAATATTCGTTTAGTATCCAACCACTGGCATACGCAAAATATTCACGTAGCCAAGCGTTATAGCGGGTGACTAAAGGGGTTTCGGCAGAAACCATATAAACATGGGTATAGCCTTGTTTCTTTGCAATAGCTGCTGCTCGTGGGGTATGGAAGTCACTTGTAACAATCGCAATAGGTTGATCAATACTAATATGACTTTGTTCAAGTAATGGTTTGCTATTTTTAAGATTAAGTTCAGTACTTGTGCTTTTGTCTTCCAGAATCATTCGGTCTTTTGCTATATGAAAACGTTGTTCCAAGTAACGGGACATGACTAATGCTTCAGGCTCTTTCTCTGAAAAATCTAAGCCACCTGTTAAAACAACTTTTGCTTGAGGTTGGGAAAGGGCAACTGGGGCTGCTGTATCAAGGCGTTTTGCAAGAATGGCAGAAGGCTGTCCATTTTCGACACCGCTACCTAAAACAATAATTGCTTCCACTCTAGGAATATTGTGGCCTTTATCTTTATTCTCTTTAATAAAATTAAAGAAATAGCCTAAGCCAATTAACCAGATCCAGAAACACAACCATCCAAAACGCCAAATTGAATGTAAACGGTAGTGATAAAAGAAAAATCGTTCCAAATGATAATAAAATAATGCATAGAGACAGAAAAATGCCCCTAAGACTAAAGGAACAATTGTACCTACATGAATTTTATTTAGAAAAGCTAGAAATAGGCCGTCCAAAAATAAAATTGAACCGATGATGGCTAAAGAAATCCGAATCCACTTACTGACTTGCATTGAGTTTACAGTTGCAATTTAAATTGCAGACAGTGTATGCAAAATCGTTCCAAATTCAATGCCGATGGTAATAAAAAGCCGAGTAAAGTATGTTAGCAATTACTCGGCTTTATCATTTATTGAGGTTTAATAAACATCACGGCGATAACGACCTTGTTGTCTTAGCTCATCGACTTGTTCTTCACCTAGAATATCAATAAGTGCTTGATCGACTCCGCTCGCCATTCCTTCAATGCTACCGCAGACATAAAGAACAGCACCACGCTCAACCCAGTTAACTAATTCTGCTGAATTTTGTCTTATAAGATCCTGAACATATACACGCTGTTCTTGATCTCGTGAAAATGCAAGATCAAGACGTTTTAACATACCCATGGTTTGCCATGCTTCAATAGTTGATGCATAGAAAAAATCATGCGCACGTTGGCGTTCACCAAAAATAAGCCAGTTTTCAGTATAGTTATGACGAGTTCTTGTATGAAGCAAACTCATTAAGCCAGCGATTCCCGTTCCATTACCAATACAGATAATTGGACGGTTGTCATCAATCAAATGAAAAGACTCATTAGTTCGGATACGCAGTGCAATGTTTTGACTTATTTCGGTATGCTGAGTTAACCAGCCAGACCCTAAACCTAAATGACCAGATGCATCGGATTGCTGGCGAACAACCAAGCGAAGCACTTGTTGGGAGGGAATGCTAGCAATTGAATACTCACGTGTTGGTAGAGTAGGGAGCTGCTCTAACAAATGGTCAAGATTGGCAAATGGTTCAATCTCTCCTGTTAGGTCTTTGTTCCAAAGTGCTTTTTCAATAGAGATCTGTAGTGAGTCTACAAGTGCATTTTTAAGTATATGATGCTCTTGTAAGAACGCATTAATACGTTCTGGACTATTTCCCGGCTGTATTTCGGCAATATCTCCTGCTTGCCATACAGCTTCATGAGGTGCTGTAAGTTCAATGTTATAAGCAGGCTGTCCCACACTATTTGAGTTAAGCAAGTCACGTTGTTGTAATGTCCAACTATCAAATACTTTTTCGATATTAACGGCATGCAAATCTAACTTAGTCGCTTTTACGAGCGCTTCATTCCAGTTTTGCAGATGGACTGGGTTTGCATTATCTACTTCAATAGTATCAAAGTAGGCTTTTGCTCCATTGTTTTTAAGCCATGCATCTACAGTGTGGCCAAAACTACAATAAGTATCTGGGTATTCTTTGGAACCTAAAGCTAAAACTGCATATTTGATATGTTGAAGCTGTAACTTAGCTTTTAATAACTTTTTAACAAAACCAGAAGCTAAGTCAGGAGCCTCTCCAGTACCATAAGTACTGATCACAAAAAGAATTTGGTCATGTTGCTCTAAATCAGCTTCAGTTAAATGTTGTATAGATTTAACCTGAACGGGTTGATGAGCTTCTTGTAAACTCGTTGCAGTACTCCAAGCTAGTTGTTCAGCAACACCCGTTTGAGTGGCGTAGGTAATTAGCCAAGGTTTAGCATTTGGATCAATATAGTGACCAGCTAAAGACTGACGAGCTGCTTGAGTTAGTTTTTTTTGTTTGCGACGTTTTAGATAAAGCATCCATCCAGTCACAAAGAATAATGGCATCGCTAAAGATGCGAGCATTGCCACAAATTGATAAACCGGACCAAAGAAGCTACCCCGGTGTACGGGTAACATACTGCTCATGATTTTTTGATTAAGCTTTTTATCTTCATAAAGCTCCATCTTTTCAATATTGGCAGTTTTATAGTTATAGACAGCTTGGTTTCGTGCACGTTCATGTTGTGGTGTTGCATCAACAAAGCTTAATTCAACTTTTCCATCATCTTTTTTTGGTAAATTCACTGTTAAAGTTGAATAGTCACGTCCGATTTTATTATTAAAACCGCTCCATGTTCGATTCAGAGCAGTAATCAGTTGAGTGCTATCTAATTGAGATTCAGAAGATGATTTGTCTTTATTGCGTCCAGCTCCGCCATGTCCTTGCATTTTAGGTTGTTCTACGCCTAATACTTTGAACATACCGCTACGCCACCAGTCATATGACCAATAGAGACCTGTACAAGCAAAAAGAAGATAAAAAACAATAACCCATGTGCCTACAACAGCATGTAAATCCCAAATAAAATTTCGACCTTTTAATTTCGGTTTAACAGCAAGCCATTGGCGTGCAGAGTGTTTCTTTGGCCAACGTAAATATAATCCGCTCAAGACAAAATAAATGAGCATTAAGGCACAAGCACCAGTAATTTGTTTACCGAATTCGCCAGCAGTTAAGTTACGATGAATTTGTTGTATTAATAAAAGTAACTCGCGACCTTTAACGTCAGGTAATACCTGTGCTGTATAAGGGTTGACCATCATATTGTAGCCACGTCGTTCGCCTTCTTTTTCAATGTTTACAACAGATGAGGCAGTAGGATCTTTGGCTATGGTAATGCTATTAATTTTAATTTCAGGCTGGGTTGTTGTGAAATGCTGGTAAAGCTGAGCAGGGGTAAGCTTAGGTGAACTTTCTGCTTGAACAACATAACTATCGGTATTTGCCCATTTTAAAATTTGTTGATCGTAGGAAAAAATTGCACCTGTAACACCCATAATTGATAAGATGAGGCCAGCACTAATACCCAGAAACCAATGAATTTGAAATAAAAACTTTTTAAACATGGTCGAAAAATGTGAATATGATGGAGATCTTGTAACTAAGTATAGCCGAAGATTACGCAGATAATATGGATTTTGGAGATAATATTAATTTTCATTATCATTTATTTTTAGAATAATAAAAAACCTCCTGTAAAGGAGGCTTTTGAGTATGGTGAACTTATAAGGTTTTCGGTTCACCCACAGTTTCTTTCAAGTGCTGACGAATTGTATTGAAAGAAAAGTTTTTAGAGTCCATACGCTTAGGTAAGATATATGCACCTTGCTGTTCTTGGCCCTTAGGATCTTTGACTTTAAAGTTAACTAAAATAAAGTCAGGGGTGTTGTACCATTCGTAGATGTTTTTCCATCCAATAGTTCCAACCCCTTCCTGTAAGCCCATTTGCTGGCGCATTACGATACCGTGAGGTTGTACACCTAAGCGAATACCTTTAATTTCCTGTACAGGAAACTCATTCATCTTACGTTTAACGTACCATTCCAAACCATATGTACGGCCCAGGTAATAAAGTACTACACCAACAATAGCAACCCAGCAAATCACAGTAGAGTAGTTCTTAATAAAAATAAGACCTAAAATTGCAAGGGCTAAAATAACGCCCATAATTGCCCAGATTTTTGTGCTGATTTTATTGGTGCTGCGCCAGATAAGAAGCTGTGCATTACGTTGTTCAGCTTCTGTTACCTCGTAAGGAACAGGCTGAAGCGTATAAGCATATAAAGTTTTCGCGGTCATAGTGCAAATAACAAATTGTAAACTGTTTTAAGTTTAGCATTAATTGGCATAAGTCAGGAAAGGATATTATGCCAATTTCATACTAAATTCCGACTCAAATTTATAATGATGCAAGTTCGCTGGCATCATTATCAAGATCATGACTTAAGCGTTGTTTCAACATACTAAATCGATTCAATACACTTAGCATCAGTGATAACTGCTGTAAAATAATGAGTGATTTCTGGTCATCTTCATCATTTTGGCTTAAACGCTGACGTATCGTTTTAAGCATATTTTGTGCTGTTAAATCGGGCATTTCATCTCTTAACAAAGCACCTTGTATGTCATCTAATGCTTGATCTAGCACGTTAAGAACGGCTTGATCCTGAATTTTTTCCCGATGTGCTCCAAGCGCTGCGATATAACTCAAAAATGTATGGTTGAGGCATAAAAATTCAAAAATATCGGACTTACGCGTAGGGTCAAAATCTGGCTCAGTGGCTAAAGTCGAAATAAGTGAGGCAACTTCGGCATCTGTATTATGTGCTGCTCTACGAACAATACGATAATTCAGTGCATGATTATGTCCTTCATGATATTGCTTTACCACTTCTGCTAAATAATTACATTGAGCTTGTAACGAGCGTCGAATGCTGCGGGGAAGGCGGCGGAATTTCCAGTCAGGCCAGATAAAAGTGACACCAAACCATGCTAAAGCACATCCAATTAAGGTATCAACGAACCTAGGAATAGCTGCAGCGACTGCAGAACCATCGAGGTTAAAGTTAATTAATGCCAAAATTGTGATGAAAGCAGTTGCTTGAGCATATTGCTTACTACGTAACTCGAAAAATAGTACTCCGCTTAAGATCAGCATGACTAATTGTCCTTCTACAGAAGGAACGAGAAATACTACGCTAAGCCCAACAATAATCCCGACTAATGTTCCGACAATTCGTAAGCGTAAGCGACGCTTAGTGGCGTTAAAGTTAGGTTGACTAACAAATAAAGCAGTCAACATAATCCAGTAACCATATTCGATATGAGTTGTTTGAATAAAGACATATCCAATAAAAAGAACAATCGAGACGCGAATGGCATGACGGAACAGCACTGATTCAGGAGTTAGATTTTGTTTTATTCGAATAACAATATCATTCCAACCTTTTAGATCATCATCTTTGAGTTGGTTTTCAGCTTGCTTTACTTTATCTGACTGTATCTGTTGTTCAGTTTCTAAGTTGAGTAATTGCGAATCGATAGACTTTAAATTTCGATACAAGGCAAAAAGAGCATTGACCCACAATAAATCATATTGCTGATCATTTCTTAACTTTTCTAACGATAAGCGTAAGTTCTCAAAACTCTGCTTAAAACGTTTGTTATGGATATATGGTTTGCGTTGTAAAATACATTCATTTAATTCTTGGCAAGCTTTGCCTTGAATCGCCAAAATGCGCTGAAATCTAAATAAAATATCACTGTGTTCAAAAATCTTTGCTAACTTTTGATAGTCAATATGAGCAGAGTCTGCGCGCTCGTGAATATCTTGGGCGACAAAGTAATAATGGAGGCTGCGACGAGTGCCTTTTTGTCCACGGTCACCTTTTAAACGGGTTAAAAGGGCAGTTTTGAGATCATTAAAAATTGTAATTAATTTGCCATTTTCTAATGAAAGATCAATCATGCTCTGCTGATAACTCGCAGGCGTCATATCAACATCAAATAAATTGGACTTGGCAAATAGAAAGTCGCCTAATGAACCATAAGAGGCTGCCAGTTTGTCTTGAAGCTGGCGAATGGGAAATAATAAAAAGCTAATGGTGGCAATAAGCCCGTACCATGCTGCACCTACAACTAAAAGAGCCGGTTGGATATACCACTGTTCAAATAAATGAACACCAAGCATGGTATAAACGGAAACAACCAGACATCCATAAGAGATTGTTGCGTAACGGCGACCTAATGATCCTAATAAAATCCAGCCAATACAAGAAGCAATGAGCCCCAATGCAAAAAGCATTGGATAAGGGAAAAGTAATTGTACGGAAGCTGCGGTCACAAAGAATCCGATGTAGGTGTAAATTAAATTCATGATTCGCACTGAAAAGCGGTCATCAATATCACTTAAACCTGCTGCCACCACGCCTAAAGTTAGAGGTATAGTTGCCAATTGATGGCCTAAAAAATAAGGCACGAAAGCAGTCCCTGAAAAGGCTATCAGCATCCGTACGTTATACATAAATGATGTGTTATAAGTCGCTCTTTTTAGGCGTTTAAACCAAGATTTCAAATGAAGTCCTTGCTGATCAACCTGAGTGATAAAGGATTTGCGTATTTCTACACCAATGTTGCACAAATCATACGATAGACAGTGTAAGCTTGTCTGTATGCAAATGATTGAAAAATGAAATATCGTTATGTCTGAACAAACAGCCCAGCGTCAATATTCTATTGGCTGGATTATGCTGCTCGCTTTACTCACGGCTTTAGGGCCATTATCCATTGACATGTACTTACCTGCGTTGCCTCAAATGGCTCACGATTTTGGGGTAAGTACGCAAATGGTCGCAAATACACTTCCAGCCTATTTTTTTGGCTTAGCCATTGGACAACTGGTGTATGGGCCTTTAAGTGATCGGATCGGTAGAAAGAAACCGCTTTATTTCGGACTTGCACTTTATGCAGTTGCAAGCTTGTTTTGTGTGCTCGCTACAAACGAATGGAGCCTTATTGCAGCCCGTATTTTACAGGCTTTAGGTGGTTGTGTTGGAGTAGTGATGGCTCGAGCTGCTATTCGAGATAGATTGGATGTTCAGGGTTCGGCACAAGCTTTTTCTAGCATGATGATTGTAATGGGGCTAGCACCAATTTTGGCACCAATGATTGGGGCTTGGATTTTAATCTGGTTTCCATGGCAAGCAATTTTTATTGCACTTTCAATTGTGGGCGCAATATGTTGGTTGTGCGTACACTTCTTTTTTAAAGAAACCCTGGCAACTGATAAAAGGCTCAAGCTTTCCTTATATCAGGTGGCTACTTTATATGGTGCGATTTTTAAAGATGCGAGTTTCCGCTTGCCTATGCTTGCAGGATGCTTAACTGGTGCAGCATTATTTTGTTATATCAGCTCAGCTCCAGCCGTTTTCATGGATCAATACGGCCTAAATCAGCAAGAATTTGCTTATGTATTTGGACTCAATGCTTTTGGCATTATGCTGATGTCATCTTTAAACAAGCACTTAACAACACGTGTTGAAATTACTAAGCGTTTAAAAGCTGGTTCAATGGTACAAGTGACAGGTGCAAGCATTGTATTAATTGCTGGTTTAATTCCTATGGCACCTTTATGGCTTGTCATGTTAGGGCTGTTTTTAGCCATTTCAGGAATTGGTTTAACAGGGCCAAATGCCATGGCACTTGCAATGTCTAAGCAGGGTGCTCGAGCAGGAACAGCAAGTGCAATTATGGGTAGTATGCAATTTGCCTGCGGTTTACTCGGGGGCGTTTTACTTAACTTCCTTGTTTGGTCTGCATCACTCAATATGGGTGTAATGATGGTGTTATTTACCTTAAGTGGGTTCATTGTTGTTTTAAAAGCGACACAACAGGCAAAACAGGTAAACAGCTAACCACCGTCATGATTTAAAAGAGAGTGATTAGCTTAAGTATTTAGTCTAGAAAAACTGTGAAATTTTCAACAGGCTCTCTAGGTGTAATAAAGGTATTTACAATGTGCTCAGGGTCAGCATGGCCCAAAGCAATTGCACACACCAACTCTTCATCATCTGCTGCACCTAAAATATCTAAAACAATCGGGTGAAAATGGTTCCAAGCCGCTTGTGGGCAGGTATCTAAACCACGAGCTTTGGCTGCGACCATTACATTTTGGATCATCATCGCGATGTCCATTTTAGAACCAATTCCCATTGCTTTATTGACTGTAAAGAAAAGGCCGACTGGCGCATCAAATAGTTTGAAATTACGTAACTGTTGCGCAGCCATTTTTTCTCTTTCACCCTTTTTAATGTCCAATAAACCGTAGAGGCCCCAACCATTTTCACGGCGACGGTCAATAAAAGGGGAAACCCACTTTTCAGGGTAATATGCAAAAGTTTCTTTATATTGTTCTGCAAATTCAGGATTTTTGGAAACTTCAATCTGTGCAGCACAAACGCGCTCTACTACTTCATCACGTTTTTGCCCTGTCACAACATAGACTTTCCACGGTTGAGTGTTGGTTCCGGAAGGAGCACGACTTGCGACTTGTAAAATATCCTTAATAACTTCTTGTGGCACTGGAGTGTCTAAAAAGGCACGCACAGAATGTCGAGAGGTAATAGCCTCGTCAACAAGATGGACTTGTTCCAAATTCATGATGACTCCTGATTTTTCTTTAAAATCTAATACGTTTTTATGCTTTATTTCATGTTTTGAAACTGCTGCATTTATAAGCAAAAAATATTAGAAAAGAGATATTCGTACATGTATGATGATGCGATTCATTTAGACATAATGTCTGATTAATTATAGTTCGAGTATGCCACTTTAGATTTAAAAGATTGAACTTGTCAGTTAAAAAAATAAAAAGCATAACACTGGGTGAGTGAAAAATACTCAATTAGAAAAAAGGTATAATATGTTTAAAAACAGTACAAAGCGGATGACTTTATATAAAAAATAACCAATTTTCATATAAAGTTTTAATGAAAAACATACACAAAAGTTTAAATTTCTGCATAATACCGACTTTTTTACGCAGGTATGATTTCTCCATACTCATGTTAGGAAAAGCAGTAGCTGTATAATAAATACTTTTACAAAAAGATTTTTATGCAGAAGTGGAGAAATACACGAGGTATAAGGAGCTTTACATGAGTTTACCGCTCATCAACAAGCAGTTCATGAAACAAGGATTGGCGATTACCATTGCGACCATGAAAATGAACTTAACTCACGCAACGACTAGGCTAAAAAAAATACAACAGCTTGGTACACATCTCAACGCACGCTTCTTGAGTGACAAGGATCGGAGTGCAGATAGTCGCGTTATAGCGCTGGCTTGTTACAGTCTTTGAAATTTATATGCAGTTTAGACATTCGCTCAAAAGTATATGTAAATATGCTTATGGCTTAAATCCAGATTTTTTATAACTCGATTAATTGATGTGAATCATTAAGCGAGCTGATTTAGCGGTGGTCATTTGTTAGTTTCCAAGTTTGTAGCCGAGTCAATGCATGCTGTTCATCCCAATGGGATTATGTTCGGCAATGCGATGAATTCATTTTATTTGAAGGGTGCTTTCTCTCATGCGACCTTCAAAGGCTTAGTGCTGGGCATCATGTTGCTTAAACTTGTGACGATAATTGCTATTCAATTGACATTAAAAGTTTTTTCTTAAATGTACTGAAAAAGTCCCAATTTTGAGGGGCTTTTTTGTTTATTGCAGTATTTTGGCTTGTGCTAATAGCGCATTAGCAAGAACGTAAGCGGACCGAGTATGAATGAACAACTCAATGCGACATTGATGTCGTGGGTAAAATTTTTTAATGACCCTTTATGGGATTTCCTAGTTATTTTCTTGCTGGCTGTCGGTATTTTTTATACGGTCTTAACAGGAGCAGTGCAAATTCGCATGTTCTTGCAAAGTATTCGTGTCATGAAAAGCAGTCGTACAGAAGGTGATGATGACCATGGTCTTACACCTTTTCAGGCGTTTGTAACAGGTCTTGCGAGCCGTGTTGGTGTAGGTAATATTGCTGGCGTAGCAATCGCGATCGCAATTGGTGGTCCTGGTGCAGTGTTCTGGATGTGGGTAACAGCTGTTCTTGGTATGAGCTCAGCATTTATTGAGTCTACACTCGCTCAGCTATTTAAAGTTCGAGATAGCAAGAGCAAACAGTTCCGTGGTGGACCAGCTTACTATATTACTCAAGGTCTACGTAGTAAAACCTTTGGTGTAGTTTTCGCACTAGCATTAATCTTTACCTATGGTTTTGTATTTAACTCAGTTCAAATCAATGCAATTGCTAATGCATCTTCACATGCATGGGGTTGGGATAAAGCCAATCTTATGGCTCATTTAGGTGGCGTTGATTTAGAAATCTCATGGGTTGGTCTTGCGCTTGTAGTTCTGGTTGCATTGGCAATTTTTGGTGGTATTAAACGTATCGCTAAATTTGCAGAAATGTTCGTACCTTTAAAAGCAGGTCTTTACTTATCTGTTGCGTTATATATTGCATTAAGCAACTATGCGATTTTGCCTGACGTCTTAAAACTGATTGTAACTGAAGCTTTCCACTTCAATGCTGCGGCAGGTGGTTTCTTTGGTGCTGCCGTATCAATGGCAATGATGCAAGGTATTAAGCGTGGTTTGTTCTCAAACGAAGCGGGTATGGGTTCTGCGCCTAACGCTGCTGCTGCGTCTGATGTAAAACATCCTGTAAACCAAGGTTTGGTACAAATGCTTGGTGTATTCGTAGATACCTTCATTGTATGTACAAGTACTGCAATCATCATTTTAGTTTCTGGTGTTTACCAAGATGCAGGCTTTGTTGGTGTTGAATTAACTCAACGTGCATTAGAAACTCAAGTTGGACACTGGGGATCTGACTTCCTTGCAGTCTTATTATTCTTATTCTGTTATTCAGCTGTATTAGGCAACTATGCTTATGCAGAAAGTAACGTACAGTTTATTAATAACAACCCGAAAGTTATGTTCATCTTCCGTATTTTTGTATTGGTGATGGTGTACTTCGGTGCAATTGGTAGCGTTCCACTTGTTTGGTCATTGGCTGACTTGTTTATGGGTATCATGGCAACTATTAACTTGATTGCGATTTTACTTTTAACACCGATGGCACGTACTTTGTTGAAAGATTACCGTGAGCAATTAAAACAAGGTATTAAAGAACCAGAGTTCAAAATTAATAAATATCCAGAGTTGAAGAAAAAGGTTGATTCAGATATCTGGTAATTTTCAAAAAGCCTCTTAGAAATAAGGGGCTTTTTTTTAGCATAATAAAAATGCTTGAGTATAAAATTTAAACATGACAAATTAAATAAATTCACTACAGCTTTTCACAGAATGAGCAACTAAAATTGCAATTCGAAAATTAACCTCAAAGTGCAAAGATGAGCCATGAAACAGCTTAAATTGTGGGTTCTCGGACTTTCTATGGTATTGGCTGGATGCCAAACCACTTCACACTTATCTGCCGTAAAACCGCAAACGGCAGAGGCATATTCACGTTTTGTCGATCAGCCCTTTGCAAAAATTAAGAAGCAACAGAAAAAACCGGTTGTTGCATTGGTATTAGGTAGTGGTGGTGCACGAGGCTATGCACATATTGGTGTTATTGAAGTTTTAGAGCAGCACGGTATTCGTCCTGATTTTATTGTCGGGACCAGTGCAGGAAGTATTGTGGGGGCAATTTATGCCAGTGGAAAAACACCGGATGAACTGCGTGATACTGCTTTAAAAATGAAAGCTGGTGATGTACGTGACATTAGTATTGGCTTAAAAGGTTTTTTTGATGGCAAAAAAGTTGAGGACTATGTAAATCAACAAGTAAATAATATGCCACTCGAGAAAATGAAAATTCCAATGTATGTGGTGGCAACAGAGCTCAAACATGGCACCAAAACAGTATTTAATTATGGAAATACAGGGCAAGCTGTTAGAGCATCTGCTTCTATTCCAAGTATGTTTGTACCGACTAAAATTGGTAAATCTGAATATGTAGATGGCGGTTTAGTGAGTCCGGTACCTGTTGAGGTTGCACGTGATTTAGGTGCTGATGTCATTATTGCGGTAGATATTCTGGCTCAACCTGCTTATACCGAAACCTCAAATGTGTGGGGGCTTTTTAATCAGAATATTAATATTATGCAAGGCCGTTTAGCTGCCGAAGAACTTCAATATGCAGACGTAGTCATTCAACCAGATTTAAGAGAAAAAGCGCATATCTTTGATGTAAAAGGTCGTGAAGCGACAATGAAAGCAGGTATAGATGCGGCAAATGCAAAATTGTCAGATATTCAGTTTGTAATTGATGAAAAAATAGCTGAACAGAATTTATTTAGTGAAGGTTTAAGTGCACATAATCAATAGATTGAAAAGCAAGTCTATGAAAATTAAATAAAAGCCTGAGAAGGGCTTTTTTGTTGAAAAATAAAAGATTTGTATGTGCTGATAATTTTTTTTGTATAGTGGAGCTATGCTGAAAACTACTCATGATAGATATGAGAAATTCATGCTATTTTCAAAAAAATGATTGATTTGTAACGTATTGAGGCCAGCAAATTAGATGATTCAGCAACAGCTAAAACATAAGTTTCCAACATTAGAAGATATACATGCCGCCGCAGAGCGTTTAAATGGTTTAGTAGTTAAGACACCTTTTGTTTTTTCAGAAACTATTTCTAAAACCTTAGGGGCAGAAATGTGGCTGAAATTTGAAAATCTACAATTTACGGCTTCTTTTAAAGAAAGGGGTGCACTGAATAAACTTTTGAGTTTGTCCGAACAAGAAAAGCAACATGGTGTGATTGCAGCCTCGGCTGGTAATCATGCACAGGGAGTTGCTTACCATGCTCAGCGTACAGGGGTGACTGCGACGATTGTAATGCCGAAGTCGACACCCAATGTAAAGGTTCAGCGAGTACGTGAATATGGCGCACGTGTGATTTTGCACGGACAAGACTTCTCAGAGGCTGCTGCTGAAATGCATCGTGTAGCACAAGAAGAGTCATTAACGATTATTCATCCTTTTGATGATGCTGAAATTATTGCAGGTCAAGGCACTATCGCGCTTGAAATGTTGGCTGCTGTACCTGAATTGGACATATTAGTAGTGCCTATTGGTGGTGGCGGTTTAATTTCTGGTATTGCTATTGCTGCAAAATCAATAAATCCTAAAATTAAGGTGATTGGGGTTCAATCGGTTGTTTACCCAAGCATGGCGAAGTTGCTCTGTAATTATCAAATTGCCGTTTCATTGGGTTCAACAGTAGCTGAAGGTATTGCGGTTAAAACTCCGGGTGAGCTGACTACTCAGGTTGCTAAAGAATATGTTGATGACATTGTGGTTGTCACGGAAGATATGATTGAAGAAGCGATCGCCCTATTACTCAATATTGAAAAAACAGTCTGTGAAGGGGCAGGTGCGACTGGTATTGCAGCAATTATGTCTCGTCCAGATTTATTTTTAGGTCATAAAGTCGGGGTTGTTTTATCTGGTGGAAATATTGATACACGCGTAATGGTGTCTGTATTGCAACGTCACTTAACGCGCACAGGCCGTATGGTTCGTATTCGTGTTGAATTACCTGATAATCCAGGTGCCTTAGCGCGTTTAACTGCGATTATTGCTGAGCAAGGCGGTAACATTTACGAACTTAGACACGAACGATTTGCAGCAACAAGCCGTGCGAAAGAAAGTGCGGTCAGTGTAGATGTTGAACTTAAAAGTGCACCAGATCTGGAACCATTAATTCAGGCGATGCAGCTTGAAGGTTATATCGTTCGTAAAGAAGAGATTTAAACATAGATATCGCTATGATATAAAAACCGTATATGGCTCTTAAGGGAGTCATATACGAAGCAATTTAAATGGATTAAATTGCAAAAAGGATGAATTTACAAAAAAACGATCAAATCCTTCAATGAAATGGGAAAAACTGACAATTCTCTAAAATTTGCCCTTCACAATTTTAAGGTTTAGGTTTTAGTATTCTCTTCATTGTGAATTTGAAGAAATATAGGGATA
Organism: Acinetobacter sp. XH1741; assembly: GCF_041021895.1. NCBI lineage: Bacteria > Pseudomonadati > Pseudomonadota > Gammaproteobacteria > Moraxellales > Moraxellaceae > Acinetobacter > Acinetobacter chenhuanii. The sequence goes on along the minus strand of NZ_CP157428.1, from coordinate 3,658,484 downwards.
ACAATACTCAATGTTCAAATCATTTTTTCCATCACCACGATATTTTTTTATATCGGCGGTTGTTTGGATCGTGCTAAATATGGTGCTCTGGTATACAGGTGGAAACACATGGGGAACTTTTATTGGATTTGCTAAGGGCTACCATCAGGCTCAATTACCTGTTGGAGTTAGCCGTTTTTGGTCTCCAACCTTTATATGGTTTTATGTTTGGTTTTTAGTCTCTACAGCACTGTTTGCTGGATTTTGGAAAATTTTTTCCAATAATCCATGGCAACGATGGTCTGTCTGGGGTTCTGCTTTTATTTTATTTAACATCTGGTTTGGTGTTCAGGTCAGTGTTGCGATTAATGCATGGTATGCACCTTTTTATAATCTTATCCAAACAATGTTAGATCATGGTGGCGGTGATATTAATAAACTTTATACGGGAACAATTACATTTCTTTTAATTGCCATGGTTGGTGTGACTTTAGCCGTTATTAATTCATTTTTCGCTAGCCATTATGTATTTCGTTGGCGTACGGCAATGAACGAGTACTATACTGAGCATTGGAGTAACCTGCGTCATGTAGAGGGTGCTTCACAGCGTGTTCAAGAAGACACAATGCGTTTCGCATCTGTTTTAGAGGATTTAGGGGTAAATTTCATAAAAGCAATTATGGTATTAATTGCATTTTTACCTATTCTGTTTGAGCTTTCTAAGCAAGTTAAAGTATTACCTATTGTAGGAGCAATTGATCATTCATTAGTATGGGCAGCAATTGTATGGGCTGTTTTTGGTACCGTTCTATTAATGGTAGTTGGTATTAAATTACCTGGCCTACAATTTAATAATCAAAAAGTGGAAGCTGCTTACCGTAAAGAACTGGTTTATGGTGAAGATCATGAGGAAAGAGCACAACCAAAAACATTAAAAGAACTTTTCTCGAATGTTAAGCTGAATTATTTTAGATTATATTTGCATTATTCTTATTTTAATCTGGTCAGTATCTGGTATCTACAATTAGATATTTTATATAGCTTAGTTGTTTTATTCCCTTCCATAGCTGCAGGTAAAATGACATTAGGCCTAATTACGCAAATAAGTAATGTGTTTGATAAGGTCCGTGAATCATTTCAGTACTTAATTACTTCATGGAAAACAATTATTGAACTACTTTCGATTTATAAGCGTTTAAAAGCTTTTGAATCGATATTACATAAATAAAAGAAAGCCCGCGAAAGCGGGTTTTTTTATAGATGTTGGACTAGTGCGTTGCATTATAAAAATTAAGGATAGGACCAACCAATGACTGCTGAGATTTATCTAAGGTGACTTGAATCTCCTTATAGTTGAAAGTGTCTTCATCATCATATTTGGCAATACCATGTGTTTTATTGTTCACTTGTGGAATTTGATAACTAAAAAAAGCGACTTTTTTAGAGGGATGAACAATATTGATGAGTTTTTTAGGATCTTTAAATCCACCAAACTCATTTTCAAGACTTTCTTTTAACAGTTCGGGAAAATAAAGCGTTGCATTGGGTAACCCGCACCCCACACAAAAGGAAGAATCATAAAGCTCTATCGCTTGTTTTTGATTTGGACTCGTAGCTAAAGCAAAACCAGTTCCATTTGCACCTGCATTTGCTTGTACATCTTGCCAATTTCTTGGAACAAGTACTAAACCTGTTTCAGGTAATGCAAGAAGTTTTAATTGTTTAGCAGGTTGAGCATCGAGTTTAAAATTAAAACTGCAGCTTTTAGGCGTGCATTTTTCAAAATCTTTAAGTAAACCATCTTCTATTGGGTTTTGTGCCGTCACACCATAAAACGGAACTGTAACGCCGTTTAAAAATTTTGCCTCTCCAAGAGCGTAAAACTGATTATCTGCTTTACGTGTTGTAGCAGAGCTATAAAATTTTGGGAAATGAGGAGTAAAGCTTTTTACTTCTGCATGAGCAGCTGAATTTAGGCTGACCACTGCTGCGTATATTAAAAAATTTAGTTTTTTCATTTTTAGAAAGCAATCAATTTAAATCTTATATAAATCTAGCATATTCTTTTAAACTAGACGGTAACTCAAAATTTTAAACTGTTTTTTATTTCATAATAAAAACAGACGAATAGAGACATGAAAAAATGAAAAATATACTTTCAATTTGCTGTTTGGCAGTAATAAGTTCTTATAGTTTTGCTCAAGATATAAAAGGCATTTCATTTTCTCACCAAGAGTGGGAAATCTATTGTAGCAATACGGGTACCTGTAAGGCTGCGGGTTATCAAAATGAAGAAAATGGCGATGATCCCGCTTCAATTTTATTCACACGTAAAGCAGGGCCAAAACAACCTGTACAGGGTGAATTTGCTTTGTCCGACTATGAACAAAGCATACCAGCAAACCAACTTAAGAATATCCATTTTTATATAAATGGCAGAGATGTAGGTGCTGTAAGTGTCGATGGTACTGAGCTGCCACTTATGGGCAAGTTGAATAGTTCACAAGTGAATGCTCTGTTGCAGCAGTCCAAACAAAAAACCGAAATTTTATTTAAAAACGCACAGCATGCATGGAAAATTTCCGATGCAGGAATGACTGCTGTTTTATTAAAAATGGATGATTTTCAAAAGCGCATTGGAACTGTTGGTGCTTTAGTTAAAAAGGGCAATGCCAGTGAAACTCAAGTGCTTATGCCTGAACCAAAACTAGTTGTAAAACGTATTAAAACTTCAACCAAACCTTATTTAACCTTACAACCTAAAAGTAAACAGTATCAAACAATATACCGTACTTTAATGGCTGCTCAATCGAGCCCTAAAGAAGATGGTTTTTGTGAAGGAGTTTATGGTGGGAATAGTGATGGAACTGAACCACAAGAAATCGCACTATATAAACTAACCAATAAGAAGGTTTTAGCGACTACGCTGTGCTGGCGAGGCGCTTACAACGAAGGGTATGGAGCTTGGGTGTTAGATGAGTCTTTAAATGGTAAGGCAGCGCTAGTAACTGAGTCCGCTTCAGATTTCGATAGCGGCCTCATTAGTAGTGCTCAAAAGGGAAGAGGCATTGGAGACTGCTGGGCAAGTGAAGAATGGGTATGGGACGGTCAGAACTTTGTATACACGAAAGATATGTGGACAGGCATGTGCAAAGGATTAGCAGCTGGTGGAGTGTGGGAACTCGATCGAATTGAATCAGTCGTAAAGTAAGCATTTTGCAGTTACAGAGTCATAATAGGTAACTTTGATGACTCTGTGATAAAAAGTACAGATTGTTTATTGGAGCTAGACCTATGTCACGTCATCTTTATGCTATTGCTCGCCGTAAGTTTTCGTATCTGAGCCGTTCAATATGTGTGGCGGCTGCTGTGTTGGGGACTACTCAAATTGCGATGGCTGGTCCAACGGTCAATCAGCTTAGTGATTGTTTAGTTAAAGCAACTACAGCCTCGGATAAAACCACGGTGCTTCAATGGACATTTACAGCTTTAGCGGCTCATCCAGATTTAAAAGCATTTAGTAATGTAACTCCTGAGCAAAAAGACCAGTTAGACCAAAAACTGGCTCAGGTTTTACAGCGTGTAATTGTGGAGCAATGTTCTGCTCAGACCAAAGCTGTGATTCAGGCAGAGGGAATAAAAGCTGTAGGGGAAAGCTTTCAGCAGTTAGGCCAAAGTGCTGGTGAAGATATTATTAAAGACCCCTCAGTTAAACAGCAGTTGCAAGGTACATTGCGCTATATCGATTTAAATAAATTGGTAACGACGTTTTTAACCCCAGAACTTTGGAATAAGTTGGGAATTACAAGATAAAAATCTAGCTTTCTACTTCAATAAGAAAACCTGCTATCTAAGAGCAGGTTTTATTTTAACTAGCTAACTAGATCTATTTAGATAGTAATCTTAGCGCCTAAGACTTTCACAAACTGAGCTAACCAAGCAGGATGTGCAGGCCAAGCAGGTGCAGTTACTAAATGCCCATCTGTAATAGCATCAGTTACAGCAAGGTCTACGTATTGCCCGCCCGCAAGTTTTACTTCGGCGGCACATGCTGGATAAGCCGAGCAGAGGCGGCCTTTCAATACGTTTGCCGCAGCGAGTAACTGAGCACCGTGACATACGGCTGCAATAGGTTTTTTCACTCTATCGAATTCACGTACAATTTCGACAACATGCTCATTCATACGTAAATACTCGGGCGCTCGACCACCTGGAATAACTAGACCTACATAGTCTTCGGTATTAACGGCTTTAAAATCATAGTTAATAGCAAAGTTGTGACCACGTTTTTCGCTATAAGTTTGTTCACCTTCAAAATCATGAATAGCGGTTGCAATATATTCACCGTTCTTTTTATTTGGACAAACTGCATGCACGGTATAACCTAAACCAGTTAAGAACTGAAAAGGAACCATAGTTTCATAATCTTCGGCATAGTCACCGACTAGCATTAAAATCTTTTTAGACATGTTTTATTCCTCTTTTTAAAATATAAGTGATTTCTATTTTTAATTTAAATTAGCATAACGACAGTGTGATTTTTAGGAAAAAGCTCATTCTTTAGTTGAAGAATGTTTCGTAAGTGATATAAAAAAGCCTCGATAAATCGAGGCTTTTAAATTTATGGGGTCTGCTTTTTATAACTCACAAGCTTTACCTTCATATTCACGACGGTTTACAACGTATTCTTGACCATTCCATCGGTAAATAGGAAAACAGAAGCCTGGCCCCCCATTTTCAATATCAGGCCAGCCATCTTTGCCTTTAGTTTTCAAAAAGGTGGGGATGCCAGAGTCGCTAAATAGTTTTTTCCATTGACCATCTTTTTGTTGTGAAACAATATAATAGCCAACACCCGTATTGCCATAACACATAGTGCTACTATCTTGAATAACGGCATCTTTATGACCATCACCATTTAAATCTTTATAAATGATAATTTCACCCCGATTGCAATTTCCTGCCCAGCCATTTTTTGTTTTTTTGAAATTTGCAGCTTTAAAAATAGATGCTACTTCACTCTTTGGGACTTGAACCGTTTGAGCAAAAATTGTTGAGTTTATTAACAATAACGAAATCGTAATCAGTAATTTATTTATCATGAGTAACCTGTTCAGCATAGTTTTAGCTTAAAAATTATTGTGGATTTATTGCATTTAAAAAATAGATAAAAAACCCGCTCTAAAGCGGGTTTTTCTAAAAATTGGATTAATTTAACCAATCAATTTTTTCATTAATTCATTTACTTGAGCAGGGTTAGCTTTCCCTTTAGAAGCTTTCATGACTTGACCTACAAGACCATTAAAGGCTTTTTCTTTACCTGACTTGTACTCTTCAACCATTTTTTCATTGGCTGCAAGCACTTCTTTAATGATCGCTTCAATTGCACCTGTGTCAGTCTCTTGCTTTAAGCCTTTTTCCGCAATCATGTCATCGGCAGATTTACCTTCCGACTCCCACATAAAGCCAAAGACTTGTTTAGCAATCTTGCCACTAATAGTGTTGTCAATAATACGAGCAATCATGCCGCCAAGCTGTTCAGCAGAAACAGGAGAGTCTGCTAAGTCTAGGCCTGCTTTGTTTAAAGCACCTGAGAATTCGCCCATTACCCAGTTTGCAGATACTTTACCTTGCTTCGCACCGCCAGCAGCAGCCACAACAGCCTCATAGAAGTCCGCCATTTCGCGTGAGAGCGTAAGTACGTGTGCATCGTACTCAGTTACACCAAAGTCTGCGATAAAGCGTGCACGGCGTGCAGCAGGAAGCTCTGGAAGTGCAGCGCGAGCAGCTTCGATTTGCTCATCTGCAATAATTACTGGCAACAAGTCTGGATCTGGGAAGTAGCGATAGTCATTCGCTTCTTCTTTCGAACGCATTGAACGCGTTTCCATTTTGTTTGGATCGAACAAACGAGTTTCTTGGTCGATACTTCCGCCGTATTCCAAAATTTCCATTTGGCGTTCAATTTCAACGTTGATCGCTTGCTCAATGAAACGGAATGAGTTGAGGTTTTTAAGCTCACAGCGTGTACCAAACGGTTGACCAGGGCGACGTAAAGACACGTTACAGTCGGCACGGAATGAACCTTCTGCCATGTTACCGTCAGAAATACCTAACCAACGTACCAACGTGTGAATTGCTTTGATATAAGCAACCGCTTCTTCAACCGAGCGCATGTCAGGTTCAGAAACAATTTCAAGCAAAGGAGTACCGGCACGGTTTAAGTCAATGCCAGACATGCCTTCAAATTGGTCGTGTACAGATTTACCCGCATCTTCTTCAAGGTGAGCACGAGTTACGCCAATACGTTTAGTCGTACCATCTTCAAGTTGAATGTCGATGTGACCCAAGCCCACAATCGGATTGTCCATTTGGCTAATTTGATAGCCTTTTGGTGAGTCAGGATAGAAGTAGTTTTTACGTGCAAACACAGATGCTTGGTCGATGTAAGCATCGATACCCAAACCAAAGCGAATTGCAAGATCAACTACTTTTTCATTTAAAACAGGCAATACACCCGGCATAGCCAAGTCGACGAGGCTCGCTTGAGTATTTGGGTCTTGACCAAACTCAGTCGATGAACCAGAGAAAATTTTAGAATTGGTCGCAAGCTGAGTGTGAATCTCGATACCAATAACGACTTCCCAACCGTCAATCAATTTCAACTTTTGAGCTTCAGCCATTATGCATTCTCCTCAGCAATTGCCGCACGCTTAGTGTGCCAGTCTGTGTTTTGTTGGTATTGATGAACAATCGACAACAATTGTGATTCTGACCAATAGTTACCAATTAACTGTAAACCTACTGGCAAGCTGTCTTTATCAAAACCAACAGGAGCATTAATAGCTGGTAAGCCTGCTAAGTTCACTGCAAGTGTATAGATATCACCTAAATACATTTCAGTTGGGCTTAAGTTCGCACCAATTTTATATGCAGTTGTTGGTGCAGAAGGCGCTGCAATCACATCTACATTTTCAAATGCTTTTAAGAAATCTTGTTGAATTAAACGACGTACTTTTTGTGCTTTCACATAGTAAGCATCGTAATAACCCGCAGAAAGCGCGTATGTACCAATCAAAATACGACGTTGAACTTCTGGACCGAAACCTTCTGAACGTGAACGCTTATAAAGATCCATCAAGTCTGCTGGGTTTTCGCAGCGGTAGCCGTAGCGAACACCGTCATAACGAGACAAGTTAGAAGATGCTTCTGCTGGTGCAATGAGGTAATACGTTGGTACATAGGCTTCAGTCATGTTGAGGTCAATCTCAACAAGCGTTGCACCCATCTCTTCAAGCTTTTTCAAAGACTCTTCAACACGTGCTTTTACGTCAGCATCTAAGCCTGCAACGTTAAAGTACTGTGTAGGAATACCAATGCGTAAACCTTTTACAGATGTGCCATTTAAGTTTGCAACGTAGTCATCAACTTCTTTTTTAACAGATGTTGAGTCTTTTGCATCGTGACCTGCCATTACATTCATCAGGTAAGCACAGTCTTCAGCAGAACGCGCCATTGGACCTGCTTGGTCAAGTGATGATGCATAGGCAATGATCCCGAAACGAGATACACGACCATAGGTTGGTTTTAAGCCTGTTAAACCACAGAAAGAAGCCGGTTGGCGAATTGAACCACCTGTATCAGTACCTGTAGCAAATGGCGCTAAATCAGCCGCTACAGCCGCAGCAGAACCACCTGATGAGCCACCAGGAACATGATCAAGTGCCCATGGGTTATTTGTTGCGCCAACATATGAGCTTTCAGAAGTTGAACCCATCGCAAACTCATCCATGTTCACTTTACCTAAAGTGACAAGGCCAGCTGCTTTAGTTTTTTCAACAACAGTTGCATCGTAAGGAGAGATGAAGTTGTCTAATATTTTTGAACCAGCAGTGGTTTTAATACCTTTGGTACAAAAAATATCTTTATGAGCAAGGGGAATACCCGTTAAAGCAGTTGCATTACCCGCTTTTAAAGCTGCATCAGCTGCATCAGCTTCAGTAAGTGCCTGTTCAGGAGTAACCGTCACGTAGCTTTTTACCAGTGGGTCAATTTTAGCAATACGTTTTAAATAGTGTTCAGTCAATTCGCGAGATGAAAACTTCGCTTGGCTTAAGCCCTCAGCAAGTTCGCGAATTGATAAGCGATGTAAATCAGTCATGAGTAAAATTTCTTTACATTCAAAATAGGGAAGATGGATTAATTGACTAAAAGTTATTCAATTACACGAGGAACAAGATACAAGCCATCTTGAGTTGCAGGTGCAACAGCTTGGTATTCATCTCGATGATTGCTTTCAGTTACCACATCAGCACGTAAAGGTTGAGGATTGTCAAAAGGACTTTTCAAAGGTTCTACGCCTTCCGTATCAATGCCTTTTAAGGTTTCCATCATGCCTAAAATTTTATTTAGACTTTGAGCATATTCAGCAGATTGCGTATCATTGAGCGACAATCGAGCAAGGTTGGCGATTGCTGAAACTGTTTGTGCATTTAAATCTGCTGAATGCTGTGCATCCGATGTAGACATAACATCACCTAATCAGTATTAAAAATTTTCAAAATATCGTGCGTTATAATAAGCGATTGACTTGTTCAAATCATCACATTTAGTTTAAAGTTGCCACCTTGCATCCACATGAAAGTTTAACTGAGAACGAACCGTGATTCTAAAACGACTAATTGGCTTGTTTTCGCCGGATCTAGCCATTGATTTAGGTACAGCAAATACACTTATTTATGCACCAGGCCGCGGCATTATATTAAATGAACCAACAGTTGTGGCAATTCGTCACAGCGGTTCACAAAAAATTGTTGCTGCTGTAGGACTAGATGCTAAGCAAATGCTGGGCCGTACACCTGCGAATATTTCTGCAATTCGTCCAATGAAAGACGGTGTAATTGCGGATTTTGAAGTGACTGAAACCATGTTAAATCAGTTTATTGGTAAAGTTCACGAAAAACGTTTGTTCCCACCTGCACCTCGTGTAGTTGTATGTGTACCATGTAAATCAACTTTGGTCGAGCGTCGTGCAATTCGCGAAGCAGTATTTAATGCTGGTGCTCGTGATGTGCGCTTAATTGAGGAGCCGATGGCTGCTGCAATTGGTGCAGGCATGCCAGTTGAACAAGCATGTGGTTCTATGGTTGTGGATGTTGGTGGTGGTACAACAGAAATTGCGATTATTTCATTGCAAGGTTGTGTCTATGCTGATTCTTTACGCATTGGTGGCGATGTATTTGATGAGCAAATTATCAATTATGTTCGTAAAGCTCACGGTTGCGTAATTGGTGAAACTACCGCTGAAATTATCAAAAAAGAAGTTGGTATGGCTGTTTCTGATGGGACAACATTAGAAATTGAAGTACGTGGACGTAACCTTGCAGAAGGTGTACCTCGTGCAATTACCGTGACTTCTGACGAAATTACTCAAGCGATCTCTGACCCGCTACAAAGCATTGTAAGCGCGGTGAAATCTGCTCTTGAACAAACTCCTCCTGAGCTTTCTTCTGATATTGCCGAGCGTGGTATTGTGTTGACAGGTGGCGGTGCGTTACTTCGTAACCTTGACAAATTATTAGCTCAAGAAACTGGCTTACCAGTTGTTGTTGCTGAAGATCCTCTTACTTGCGTTACACGTGGTGGCGGTAAAGTACTAGAGTTCTTTGACAACCCGAACCACGACATGCTTTTCGTCGGTTAAGTTTAAGGATTAGGCGGTGCAACCGAATATTTTTTCAAGACAGCCGCCATCTTTCCGCTCGTTCATTATTGCGGTCATTACATGCTTGGTTGTGCTGTTCTTTGATTGGCGCATGCCTTATGTAATTCAGCCAGCAAGGGATGTCTTGTACGCCGCGTATAATCCAATTTATGCGCTTGCAAGTTATCCGGTACTGTCGAGAGAATGGCTGAATCAACAAACTAAATCTGAAGCACAACTGCGCCGTGAAAACACTGCAATGCAGGCTGAGCTATTACAGGCTCAGGTTCGCTTGCAAAAGCTATCTGAACTTTCTGCTGAAAATACCCGATTACGCGGTTTACTTGATACACCATTAATTATTGATGGCCGTATGGAAATTGCCGAAGTGATTGGAACAGATGCTGACCCGTTGCGTCACATTATCATTATTAACCGCGGTTCAATGGATCACCTTAAGGTCGGTCAGACGGTTCTAGATGATAAAGGGATTATGGGACAAATCATCAATGTATATCCTCATAGTTCACGTGTGATGTTACTTTCTGATAAAGAGCATTCACTTTCTGTTCGTTTAGAGCGTACAGGTATGCGTGCGATTGTTTCGGGTACTGGTGATTTAGGGCGTTTGAAAATGGAATATGTTCCAACCAGTGCAAATATTCAGGTAGGCGATAAAGTCTTGAGTTCAGGCTTGGGTGAGCATTTTCCGGCAGGTTACGCAGTGGGTACGGTGGCTAAAATCCGTCGTCATAATTCGGGTGAGTTTGCTGAAATTGATATCACGCCAGCTGCTCAACTCGCAACGGGACATCATGTGATTGTACTTTTCTCTGACTCATTAGCGAAGGAGCAGCCGTATGCCGATCGCTAAATTGAAACGTGAGAAACGTAACGATCCATTATGGGGAATTATCCTCTCTGTGATCGTGGCCTCTGTGCTCATGGTTTACCCGTTGTCCTACGATATTTCTGGCTGGCGACCATTGTTCATGCTCATGGTCATGTTATTTTGGGTGGTTTGCCAACCCACATGGTGTGGGGTGTGGTTTGCATTTGGTATGGGGCTTTTTACAGACCTATTGCTTGATGCTCCGTTAGGCCTAAATGCGTTGAGCTTTGTGATTGTTACTTTTGTTACCCGGTTTTTAATACGCGAGCGCCGTATTTTGACGTTTGGTAATTTATGGACAATCGCCACTTTGGTGATTATTGCTCATTTGTCCTTTATGTGGGTAACCCAAACAATGGGAGGTACTCACTTCTCGATTGCGCGCCATTGGCAACCATTGATGACCAGCATTCTCACTTGGCCTGTAGTTTATTATTGTTTAGCAAAATGGCGCATTTAGTTTTAGCTTCAAGTTCTCCTCGTCGGAGAGAGTTGTTACAACAATTAGGCTTAAATTTTGAAATCTATAGCCCCGATATTGATGAATCTGTTCATGAAGGTGAATTGGTTCATCAATATGTTGAGCGTTTAGCTAGAGAAAAAGCACAAGCCGTATTAAATATCTTTCCAGATTCAATTGTTATTGCTGCTGATACAAGTCTTGGACTTGATGGTCAAATTATTGGTAAACCTGACTCAAAGCAGCATGCATTTGAAATCTGGAAACAATTATCCGGCCGTTGGCATGACGTATTTTCCGGAATATGTATTGCAACTGAGCGGCAAATCTTGAGTCAGGTGGTGCAGACACAAGTTGAGTTTGCATCATTGACTACACAAGATATGGAAGATTACTGGGCTACAGGAGAACCTGTAGGGAAGGCCGGTGCATATGCAATTCAAGGAATTGCTTCGCAATATATTCCCAAAATTCAAGGAAGTTATAGTAATGTGGTAGGGCTTCCTTTGTACGAATTTTCACAGTTATTCAAAAGAGTGAAGATATAAGGGGTTGTTGATAATTCTTGAGTGAATTGCATTGTCGATGAATAAATAGTGGGCAAAGCTACATTAACAGTCTCTCTGACTCTTTAATAAAAATTTTATAATGTTTTGAGTTTATGTATGTCAGAAGAACTACTTATTAATGTCACACCTATGGAGTGTCGGGTGGCATTAATCGAAAATGGAACTGTTAATGAGCTGTATGTCGAGCGTACAGTCAAACGTGGCCTTGTCGGCAATATTTACAAAGGTAAAGTTGTGCGTGTGCTTCCGGGTATGCAAGCGGCCTTTGTTGATATCGGCTTATCCAGAACAGCATTTTTGCATATCAACGATATGGTCTGGCCTCGTTCACAACCGACACCTAATGTCTTTGAGTTACTTCATCCTGGGCAAATCCTGACTGTTCAGGTCATGAAAGATATGCTTGGTACTAAAGGTGCTCGTCTGAGCACTGACCTTTCAATTCCTTCGCGCTATTTAGTACTTATGCCATATGGTAATCATATTGGTGTTTCACAGCGTATTGAGTCTGAAGAAGAACGTGAGCGGTTACGTAACATTATTGAAGGTATTCAAGCAGAACATAATTTACCTGGTAGTGTGATCGTTCGTACAGCTGCCGAAGGGGTGGATGACGCCGAGATTGCACAAGATATGTGTTATCTCAGTAAGTTATGGGAATATATTCAGCGTAAGCAAGTTGATGTTGCTGTTCCTTCTTTAATTTTTGAAGAGCTACCATTGCCACAACGAATTATTCGTGACTTGGCGAGTGAAGAAACGGCCAAGATTTATGTCGATTCGAGAGAAATTCATGGCAAGCTGCGCGAGTTTGTAGAGGAATTTGTTCCAAATATGCAAAGCCGCCTGATTCATTATCCAGGTGAGCGTCCGTTATTTGATCTTTATAATGTCGAAGAAGATATTCAAAAAGCGTTACAAACACGTGTTGCTTTAAAGTCTGGTGGTTATCTAATGATTGACCAGACTGAGGCAATGACCACGATTGATGTCAATACAGGCTCTTATGTCGGTGGCCGTAGTCTTGAAGACACTGTCTTTAAAACCAATATGGAAGCCACTCAAGTCATTGCTCGTCAGCTTAGGTTACGTAACTTAGGCGGTATTATCATTATCGATTTTATTGACATGCAAGAAGCCATTCATCGCGAAGAGGTAATGCGTCAATTCGAAAAAATGCTTGAACGTGATCATGCCAAAACCAAAATTACACAGGTGTCTGAACTTGGCTTGGTCGAAATGACACGTAAACGTACACGTGAATCGTTAGAACACTTGTTATGTGAATCATGTCCAACGTGTCAGGGGCGTGGTTTTGTCAAAACAGCAGAGACAGTGTGTTACGAAATATTTCGTGAAATATTGCGATATACCCGTGCATTTGAATCTACGAGTGGCTTTACTGTTGTTGCGCATCCATCTGTGATTGACCGATTATTAACAGCAGAAGCCCCAGCAGTGGCTGATTTAGAGCATTTTATTAACAGAGTTATTAAATTTCAGGTCGAAAATTTATACACGCAAGAGCAATACGATATCATTTTAAGTTAAAGTTGTAACAAGATATCGCTTAATCCTTGTTACAACTGAAATTTTACTTTCATTCATGAATTTTAAATACTACTTGCATACAGTAGCCATAGACGTTCTCCCCAATTAAACGTCTTAGCAAACAATAAGAGGTATAACCCATGAATGTAAGTGAAAACCTAATCAGCAACGGTCTTAAACATGTTTTAGATAGCACGCCTGTAAATAGCTGCTATATGTTGAATGATCAAGGTAAAGAAGTACCAGTAACAACTGCGATGATTCGTTCAGTGTGTCATCAGTTACTAAGACAGTGCCGCGCAATTAAAAAATAAGGGGCCAATTCAAAGCCCCTTAGTTTTTCCTATCCAATTGAATGCCGCTTTAGTTGTTTCTCTTCAATAATCTCTTCAAAACGTTGAATTTCATCTTCAAGATGAGTCAAAAGGTTTTGCATTTTAGGTAAAGCATTTCGACATGCTGTTAAACCTACTTCAAGCTTATCTAGATAACTCGTCATCGTGATATTAAGAGCCTGCCCATCCATAACAATAGAAGCCGGATAAAGCGCATCTAATTTTGCACCATTCCAATAAAGTGGTTCACGTGGGCCAGGAACATTGGAAATGACCAGATTAAACGCCTGACGTTTAGGAAGCACACCAGACATAATGTTGAGTCCTGCTGGTCCATAAACGACAGCACTATAGTTTAGAATCTCATTCGCAGTCATACGGCTAAAGCGTTGCTTTGAGTTTTGCATACTGCGGCGAATAATTTCGAGTCGTTCCAGAGGCTGGTCTTTATGGGTCCCTAAATTCGCCAGAATCATCGTAATGCGATTACTTACATCAGAGTCATCTGTGCGTAGCGAAGCGGGAACCATCGCAATAAGCGGCTTTTTAGGCAGGCTATTATGACTAATGAGATATTCCCGCAGTGCACCCGAACAAACAGCAAGCACCACGTCATTGATGGTCACGCTGAGTGCTTTGGAAATCTTTCTAAGACGGCTTAATTCAAAAGATTGCGCTGCAAAGCGACGTGAAGCACTTACACGCTGATTTAAAATTGAAACAGGAGCCTGAAAGGTCGATACATAGTCAGGATTTTTGCCCATTTCTTTAAAAATGGTTTGCGATAACTCATGCATGACTTTAGGAGTGACTTCAAGTTGAGCCTTAATGCCTCCTAAAATACTTTTAATTTTACTGGTGCTTGGCTTTGGTACTTTTAAACGTTTTGTTCTTTTACTTTCTACACACCAAAGTGGCACAACATGTTTTTCTTCGGGTGTTTTTGAAAGAGACTTTTCTATTAAACGCATACCCGCAACGCCATCGACCATCGCGTGGTGAATCTTAAAGTACATCGCGAAACGATTACCTTCGATCCCTTCAATAATATCGCAAGTCCAAAGCGGTTTTGCTCGATCAATTAAGGAGCTATGTTGCTGGGAAATATACACCAGTAATTCACGAATCCGGCCCGGATGAGGTAAAGCAATATGACGGAAATGGTGATCAATATCGAATTCTTCATCTTCATCCCAAAATAAACCATTTAAACGGTTATTGAAGGGAGGGACAGGAATACTTTTTGATTGGCGAATTTCTTCTACTAAATCACGAACAAAAGTTTCAGGGGCATTTTCAGGAATTTCAAATAAAAACAATCCGCCAACATGCATCGGTTGTTGTCTTTTTTCTAATGATAGAAAAATAAAATCAATGGGGTGTAATGGACGCATAACTCGTTGTGCCTCATGCTTTTTTCTAAGAAGCCCTTAACTGAGCTCTTATTAGAATTATAGAACCGTAAAATTTAGTATATAGGGTTTGTTACAGATTAAATATGACTTTGTGTACGGGACATAACTGTAAAAAAACCACTGATTCATCAGTGGTTTTTTTATACCAGACTATTTTTTTAGGTTGCCTGCATGTAAGCCGCATTCTTTTTGAGTCGCTTCTTCCCACCACCAACGGCCTTCGCGTTCATGTTGGTTTGGGAGGATAGGTCGTGTACATGGCTCACAGCCAATAGAAACAAAACCACGCTCGTGTAGAGGGTTATATGGAATTTCCATCATGCGGATATAACTCCACACTTCAGCACTTGTCCAATTTGCGAGCGGATTATATTTAATAAGTTGCTTATCTGGGCCAGAGAAGCCTGTATCCGCTTGTACTACAGGAATTTCAGTACGCGTACCAGGACTTTGATCTTTACGTTGGCCTGTAATCCAGCCATCTAAAGTTGCAAGCTTTTTACGTAAAGGCTGAACTTTTCGAATACTACAGCATTCTTGGTGTCCATCTTTAAAAAAGCTAAATAAGCCTTTTTCATTGACCATGCTTTGCACAGCATCAGATTCAGGAAAGCAAATTTCGATATTGATATTGTAGTGTTTGCGGACAGTTTCAATAAATTGA
Source organism: Acinetobacter sp. XH1741 (assembly GCF_041021895.1). NCBI lineage: Bacteria > Pseudomonadati > Pseudomonadota > Gammaproteobacteria > Moraxellales > Moraxellaceae > Acinetobacter > Acinetobacter chenhuanii. The sequence goes on along the minus strand of NZ_CP157428.1, from coordinate 3,642,916 downwards.
TAAGTCTCAGGGTGCAGGCGCCCAGTATCAAGACTAAAAACACGGAAGGGTTTACCTAAACGTGAAGCCATATCAATTAAGACTACATCTTCTGCTCCAGAGAACGAAATTGCGATTTCACCTTGTTGGCTTAATGCAAGTTCTAAAATCTCACGTGGGCTTTTAGCTGCATATTCAGCCGCGAGAGCATCAACGATATCAATAGTCGGAATAACGGTCATGTGTGTTCCTGGCAAAAGGCTTGGGCGCATTGAGTTATGAAAAATATTCTAAAGGATAGTGAATAAATTGCTTAGCACTTTAATTTCGATCCTTATGAATAAAATTGATTTGATCAATAACAACGCAAATCTGAAAATCTTAATGGTATGATACAGCAATTTTTAACCAACGTTGGAAGCATTCATGGAAATCGTATGCCTAGATCTTGAAGGGGTTTTAGTTCCTGAAATCTGGATCAATTTCGCAAAAAAAACAGGGATTAAAGAACTAGAAGCAACAACTCGTGATATTCCAGATTATGATGTCTTAATGACTCAGCGTCTGAATATTTTAAAACAACACGGTTTAGGCTTAAATGACATTCAAGAAGTTATTGCCGAGATGGGACCGCTACCTGGTGCTAAAGAGTTTGTTGAGTGGGTGAGCAATCATTTCCAACTGGTGATTTTGTCTGATACTTTCTATGAGTTTGCTCATCCTTTAATGAAACAATTAGGCTGGCCAACAATTTTCTGCCATAAATTAGAAACAGATGAAGACGGCATGATTACCGCTTATAAACTACGCCAACCGGACCAAAAGCGTGAGTCAGTTAAAGCACTTCACGGTTTAAATTTCCGTGTAATCGCTGCTGGTGACTCGTATAACGATACTACGATGCTTGGTGAAGCTGACCATGGTTTCTTATTTGATGCCCCTGCAAACGTGATTGCCGAGTTCCCACAGTTCCCAGCAATCAATGGTTATGATGCACTAAAAGAAGCAATCCGTTCAGTTTCACAGCGCAATATTCCCGCTTAAAAATGGACAATAAAAAAGGCGCTTAAAGCGCCTTTTTTATATGAGGTGATTTTAAACTTAGAATTTATAACCAAGTTTTAAACCGTAAGCGATCGCGTTGTTGTCAGAGAATTCTGCAACATATTGATCGCTACCTGCTTGTGCACCAGTTTGTGCTTTAGCATCACCCAACCAGAAGTATTTTACACCACCAGCAATGAAAGTTTGTGGAGTCGGGCTATATTGAACACCTACACCTACGTTCCAGTAACCCTCTGTTGGACCTAATGTCGTTATAGGGTTACCAGCGCCAGAGTCCCAACCTACAGAGACATTACCAGCCCATTTGTCATTGAGCTTACGACCAACACCAGCATTCACTGACCATTGATCGTCAGCATATTCAACCAAGTTAAAACCATTTGGACGACCAACAAGAGGCCCTACAGCTTCTGAAACTTTACCAAATTTATATGGTTGAATTGAGAAGTCTTTCCAGTTTACCCAACGTACGTTAGCAAAAGCGACAGTATTGGCCATGATTCCTGTTTGGAAATCAAGGTTAACAGACTGCGGTGTCGTAATTGTAGTTTTACCAGATGAGTTAATCGCTTGAAGTTTAGAAGCTGGAACCTCTAAACCACCAAGTACTGAAGTAAGACCAGGGAAGCCTAATAAAGATAGGTTTTCATTAATATCTACTTTATGGTCAATTTCAGAACGATAAGTTACAGAGGCTTTAAGCGCAATTTCAGGAATTTGATAAGCAGCACCTACTAACCAACCAGCACCTGTAGTTTCTTTAATATTTGCATCATAACCGTTATAAAGGCTATAAGCTTGTCCGCGTAAGCTTACATTACCTTTAACTGTTTGTAATACAGGACCTGCGTAGAAATTGAAATTTTGAGTTGGCTGGTAACCAAATACAAAAGATAAGTTTTGAGTATCAACTTTAACTTTAGTTCCACCATTACCTAAATAATTATTTGCTGCAGCAAGAGCACCAGCTAAAGTTTGAAATTGTTTACTTGCTAGAACTTGTCCTTTTGCTAAAGCTAAAGTTTGGTCATTAACAGGTAAGCCTTGGGCTTCTAAAGCGGCTGTTGCTTTTTTAGTAACGATACCATCAATAGCAGTAGGTGATAGAACAGAATCAGTACCTGGATGAGATACGAATACATTGTTACCTGAATATTCTGCATCTGCTCCAAATGGTTGGTCATAAAGTAGACCAAACGAAAATTTATCGTTAAGTTGTAATTTTAATGCTGCACTTGGGAAATAATAGTCATTACCCATGTCATCAATATGACGACGTGTTTCGCTTGTACCTGCTTCTTTACCCTCTACAGTTGGATCTAAAACAGAGATACCTGCTTCAAAATAATTACCCGGTTGTAAGAAAGCAGACATTGACTGCCCAGAGCGATCTAAAGCTGCTGCGAAAACCCCAGTTGCAGGCAGCGTTGCTAAAATCATTGCAGTGCTCAGATGTTTTAATTTCATTTTTAATCTTTCCTTGAACTTCAAGACATTTTTTTAAAAGTAACAGAGTTAAACCGTTTAAACTGTGTTGCTTTCAAAGCTTTTAATTACAAGTTTCAAAGCTTTGATAACTCCATGTAACAAAAATAGCATAATTATACTAAGAGTAAATCTGTTATATGAACTGAAGAGTACTCATTTTTTATACAAATAATGTCAATAATACAAGAAATATAGAAGAATAATTTTATTATTGAAATCTTTTAATTATTTGATATTTATATTTTTTATATATTAATAGATAAGTTTATACTACTGACATTTTTGTCATAAATCCAAGAAAAATGGTCAAAGATTTTTTTGTAAAAATATGAATTGATTGGTCATCAATTGAGTATTGGTTATCATTTTACTTGAAAAATCCAGTTTCTCTACATGTGTATATTATTGATTCATTTTTATATTCTTAATTCTAAGATAAAAAATGGGTTTATTTTTTTTACCATTTGATCAATTTTTAAGGGGTTTAATTGCTAGATTTGAGATACGTTAAATAAAAGAATAACCGAAAATAAAAAGTTAAGTGCGGTTATTCTACTTTTATAGCTAAAACAGAGCATTAAATTGGATATAGTCTTTCATCAAATTCTTCAAGTTTTGGAAACTTTAAAGGTTCAAGCTGGTCGAGGTGAGTAAGGTATGTTACATAGTCCTCGAGCATAGTTGCTCGTGCTTCTTGGCTAACATAGGGTACGTGGTAGGCAATAAATGGCGGTAAAACTTCAAAGCCAGTATAAGCTAAAGTACCACGCTGAATAGGGGAGAGATAATGTTCAATTGGGCCATGAATAGAATTTTCTCCAAACATCTGTGTTCTACCACCAAGGGTTAAACACAGCATAGCTTTTTTACCAATCATTCCACCGTGGTTATAGAAACGTTTGCCGCCATAAAAGAGTCCTGAAACAAATACTCGATCAATCCATCCTTTTAAAATTGCAGGTACTGAAGTCCAATAAAGGGGGAAGTTCAAAATAACCAGATCGGCTTGTTTTACTTTTTCAATTTCTACTTGAATATCTGGTGCTAAAAGCTGTTGCTTAGCCGCATTTCGCTGTTCTAAGGCATAGTTAAAATAGTCGGGTTGATTGAGTTCTAAAAAGTCATCTTTGGAGGCTACAGGATTAAATTGCATTGCGTATAAATCAGAAACTTGTACTTGATGACCTAATTTTTTTAAGGTTTGCTCCGCTGTATTTTTTAGCGCAGTGGTAAAAGACAGTGGTTCTGGATGAGCATGAACAATCAAGATATTCATAGGCATGGGTACTCATTAAAATAAAATTGGGAGCAATATGTTTTTATGCAATCAAGCGAGTTTGTTCTGAATGACTATGCCTGACTTTAAAAGCATGGCATAGTTCATGAACTGACAGTTTTTACCATTTAACGCCACAATTACGATGTCTGGTAGGATACTCATGAATCCAGAATTACCCGGAACTTATATAAATTTATTAGTCGAGATGGTTAAGTGTTGGGGAATCTCTTGTGAAGAGCTTTTAGATGGAAGTGGTATCGCCTTAGAACAATTAGAAAAACCCTATTGGTATGTTGAGTTTCATACTTTAAATAAGTTACTTGAACGTGCAATTAAGCTCACTCATGAGCCAGCATTGGCAGGTTATTTGTCTCTCGAAATGAAAGCATCTTGTTATGGTTCGGTGGGTATGGCGGCCATGGTCTGTGCAAATTTAGAAGAAGCCCTAAAAATACTTGAACAATTTATTGGATCACGTTGTGATGCGTTTAAACCAGAGTTAAAACAAGTACAGGATTATATTTACTGGTCTATACATCAGCCTTTGAAAGCATTTCAATTGAGTCCAGATGCGATTATTTTTTTATTATTAGGTTTTGTTCAGATCATAAAACATCTAACAGGATTATCTTCCTTAGGTATAGTTAAACTAAGCACGCCAGAACCAATAGGTTTTTCAAAACTTAAAGATGAATTGGGTGCAGATTGTCTATTTAATCAAAAAGATAACGTCTGGATTTTTCCAAAAGAATATTTATCGCAACCTATATTAACGGCTGATCCTATGCTTGCACCTTTACTAAGGGCACAGTGTAAAAAAGATATAGATAAATTGAGATTACGCAGTGGATGGAAAGTAGAAATTAGTCAAATAATTCAAAAATTATTGATGGATAGTCATGGCGAATTGTTAAAAGTTAAGCAAATTGCCCAAATGATGAATATGTCAGAGCGTAGCTTACAAAGATATTTGGCAACCGAAAATACCAGCTTTTCAGCTTTAGTTGATTTAACTCGAAAGCAACACGCACATGCGCTTTTAGAAAATAAATCATTATCGATTGAAGCTGTGGCTTTAAGTTTAGGATATGCCGATACATCCCATTTCACTCGTGCTTTTAAACGCTGGATGGGAGTGACACCGAAGTATTATCAAACTCAATTAAAAATAAAAAATTTAGAGTTAAACGAAAAATAAAGAAGACCACACATTTGAAAGCGGTCTTCTAAATATGCATTAAGTTGATGATTCTTGTTTTGATGAAAGTGAGTGAATCACTTCAAAATAGCTAGGTGGAACAGGAACATGGCCTCGTTCTCTTAATATTTTATGCATACGCGGTAATTTAAAATATGGCACAGAGGCCATTAAATGATGTTCCATATGGTAGTTAACGTGGATAGGTGCAACAAAACTTCTCGCAATCCATCCAGCTCGTGTTGTACGAGTATTGGTTAAAGCCGTATTGCTGGTTTGCATACCTGCATGTTCTGCCATAGAGCGAATTCTTAAAAATAGTGGAAAGGGGGTTAAATAAGCTAAAGGCCACAGCCAATAAAAACGTTGTTGACCAAATGCTTTTAAAACGCCATAAAGCGCTAAATTGGTTGCAATAGCACCGGTACTATTTTTTGCAATACTCTTTGCATAGTCTGCTAAATTTTTATGGCTTCGGTCTAACCAAATTTGGTCATTGGCAACGGTCCATTTCATAACATCGAGGTCCATCAAAACTCGACCTAAGCTAAATTTTAAACCTGTCATACCACTTAAATCGCGCAAGAATTTACGAGTAACTGATTTTTTACTGACAGGAAAGCCTGCAACTAATGAAAGATCTGGGTCATCTGGAGTAGACGTTTTTGCATGATGGCGAACGTGATGTATACGATATTTTTTTAGATCATTCCAGATTGGGCGGGCGCATAGCCATTCACCTACGAAATCATTTATTTTTTTATTTTTGAATAGGCTTTTATGAGATGCGTCGTGCATTAAAATTGCGAGACATAACTGACGCCCAGCCAATATGGCTAATGCAAGCATACATACTAATAATTTGCCCCAATTTGGTAGGTAGTCCCACATCATAATTAAGCTGGCAAATGTTCCACCAATAACAGCCCACGTACTGGCAACAGCCCAAGCACCATACGCATCTGAAGGCTCTGTAAGCTCTTGTATTTCTTCTCTGCTAAATAGATCGGTAACACTCACCTGCATATTCATTTTTTATTCTCCCAAATTAGAGTTTGGTCTCTATATTTTATATTACAACTATAATCATAAAAATTTATAAAGTGAAATATTTGTTTGTAAAAAAATAAATCAGGTTGTTATAAATTTAATTCTTGCTTATATACTTTTTTCCAAAGTTTTTGGCCGATCGCATCTAGCTGTTGTACATCTTGGGCAAATTGATTACGAGCAGATTCATTCACAAATGGCGTTGGTAATAGGGGATCATTCATCAGCAAAGCAATTGTTTCTCTACCTAAAAGAAGGGCTTTAACTGCTGCATCGTTTAAGGGCGAATGAGTGTGATTTTCAAGCCAATACTGGATGTCTTGACTATACATTTCATAATTTTTTTCAAGTTGTTTGGTATCCCATAAAGAAGGTATTTTCTTTAGAGTTTTCGGATCGAAATGCTGAATAATACAAACTTTTGCTTCTTTCTCTAGCCCGGCTAAAACAAGCTCTTCACATGTTTTTTCAAAGCTATATGCTAAATTGTCTGGGCGAATATAAATACCAGTTTCCAGTTCTTTAAAACCAAATTGACGCAGCACACGTTCACGCTTTTTAAGAGCAGTTCGGTCTATACGCCCAAGTGTACCTGTAAACACAGCGAGATAGTGTTGCTGCCATTCTTTGGTTTGTTTAATACCGTTTTTACGATTGAGAATAATTTTTGCCCAATCTTTCGTAGAAGGCGAAAGTTGGTAGATTCCACGTTCTACGCTTTCGATCATGCCTTCATTTAATAAACGTGTTGTTGCAACTCGAATACCGTTTTCACTTAAGTTAAACAGTTTAGCTGCCACTAGAATTTGTTTAATACTCAGCTGAGGATAAGCTGAGGAAAGAAAGAGATCGATAATAAGATGACGTGCGTTGATTTTAGTATTTTTCATTCTGTGTAAATTTTAAATATAAATGACATATGCTTGAAATAATATCATGTTTATTTGATCTTTTATGGTGGTTTGTTTCTCGACGTGTTTTAACGGCTGACGTTTTATTTATAACTAAAAAATTATTCATTTTTGTTTAGATTTTATCTTTTTACGATAGTTAACCTAAGTTTGTCATAATGATGTGATACATTATTGCACTTTAAATAATCGGCCTTTCATTCAAAGGCAATAACCACAAATGCTAGAAAAGATCTAATATTGAACATGAACTAGGCCAAAATGTTGGTTTATACATGATATAAAACAAATTTTTAGACCTTTCTAGTGATTAACTTTTTGAGCAAGTGATGGAAAATTTTGAAGTTATAAAGGCACTATTTCTAGGGTTTGTTGAAGGTTTAACTGAATTTTTACCTATTTCTAGTACTGGCCATTTGATTTTATTTGGCCATATTATCGATTTCCACTCAGATGGTGGTCGTGTATTCGAAGTGGTGATCCAGTTAGGTGCTATTTTGGCAGTGTGCTGGTTATATCGACAAAAAATTATTAACTTGATTAAAGGCTTCTTTAGTGGTGATGTGGAGTCACGTCATTTCGCTTTTAGTGTATTAATTGCTTTTTTCCCAGCTGTTATTATTGGTGTTTTAGCTGTCGATTTTATTAAAAGTGTCTTGTTTAGCCCAATTGTAGTTGCAATTGCCTTAATTGTTGGGGCTCTGATTATTTTCTGGGTTGAATCTAAACAGTTTGAGCATAAGACGCTAGATGCAACAAAAATCACGTTTAAGCAGGCGCTTCTAGTCGGTCTTGCTCAGTGTGTTGCGATGATTCCGGGAACTTCGCGTTCAGGCGCAACAATTGTAGGCGGTATGTTTGCAGGTTTGTCTCGTAAAGCTGCGACGGAGTTTTCTTTCTTCCTTGCGATGCCAACTATGTTAGGTGCAGCGACATTTGACTTAATTAAAAATGCTGATGTGTTAACCGCAGACAATATGATTAATATTGGTGTGGGTTTCGTTGCAGCATTTATTGCAGCATTATTTGTAGTAAAAGCGCTTGTACTCTTTGTAGAACGTCATACTTTACGTGTATTTGCTTGGTACCGTATTGTGCTCGGTGTGATTATTCTGATTGCATCAATGTTCTTTAATTTATCTGCTTAATAGTCGATTAAGTGTGAAAAACCTAGATTCTTCTAGGTTTTTTTATGCCTAAAAATAGCTTTAACTTGCTTATTTATACAAAGTGCTACTAAGAAATACTTTTTCCTTTTAGTGTGATTGGTATAGTAAATCTTGAATAGCCGTAAAAAATAAAGTAATGCAACAGAATGACTTGATGAAAAGTTTGGTAGAGGCTTTTTTATATTTGGCTCCTCAAGAAGGGGTATATCCTACTTATATTTCAAATATTACCCTCATGAGAGTTGATCATTCCACACAACCTGTCGCAGTGCTGCAAGAGCCTTCGGTTGTTTTAGTTATTCAAGGTGTTAAACGGGGTTATATCGGAAAAGATACTTTTCAGTTTCAACAAGGCCAGTGTTTGCTGCTCTCGATCGCTATTCCTTTTGATTGCGATACGTTAGTTGAAAATGAACCAATGCTGGCAATTGCGATTAAGTTTGAAACACAAATGATGGCTGATTTAGCCACTAAAATGGATAAAGAGCAGCAGTCATCCATAGTTGGGTTTGAAAAAAGAGATATAAAACTCAGTTGTGGCTTAAATATTATTGAGATGAACTCTGCAATATCTGATGTTGCTTTACGCTTGTTGAATTTATTTCGTTCTAAACAAGATACTGCGATATTAGGAGAGCAGATAAAACGAGAACTTATTTATCGGGTTTTGCAGGCGGGTAGTCGTGATTTAATTGAAAATCTTTCGGTCATGATGAGTCGAAATAGTGTGATTTATAAAATTTGTGAAATTATTCAAAGAGATTATTATCACAATTTAACGGTTAAGGAACTTGCTAAACAAGCAGGAATGAGTGTCTCACTTTTTCATCAAGCGTTTAAGAAAGTCACCAACTATTCTCCATTACAGTACATTAAGATTACTCGATTACATAAGGCACGTGATTTAATCATGAAGAATCAAATGGGTGTTGCGGAAGCTGCCTATCAGGTAGGGTATGTAAGTGCTTCACAGTTTAGTCGAGAGTTCAAACGGCTGTTTGGAGTTTCACCTAAATCTTCAATGAATTAAAGTAAATCTATACTTTTTAAAATAAACCAAACATGGAGCATATTAATGAGTCTTCCAACAACCATGAAAATTGTTGAAATTACGGTTCCCGGCGGACCTGAGGTCTTAAAACTTCAAGATTCAGATGTTCCAGTTCCTCAAGCAGATGAAGTATTAATTGAGGTAAAAGCTGCTGGAATTAACCGTCCGGATGTTTTGCAGCGTATGGGTTTATACCCAATGCCAAAAGGTGTAACGCAAATTCCGGGACTAGAAGTCGCTGGGGTAGTGGTTGCTGTAGGTGACCAAGTGCAACAGTTCAAAGTTGGAGATAAGGTCTGTGCTTTAACCAACGGTGGTGGTTATGCAGAGTACTGTGCTGTCACTGCAACACAAGTATTACCAATCCCTGAAAATTTATCATTTACTCAAGCCGCTGCGATTCCGGAAACATTTTTTACAGTTTGGGCAAACCTGTTTGATATAGGACGTTTAAAAGAAAATGAAACAGCACTCATTCATGGTGGTGCAAGCGGTATTGGGACTACAGCTTTAACGATTTGCCATGCTTTAGGGATTAAAACTTTTGCTACAGTTGGAAGTGAAGATAAAGTTGAAGCACTTGCTAACTTAACGACAGCAATTAACTATAAAACCCAAGATTTTGAGCAAGAAATTTTAAAACACACCCAAGATCAAGGTGTTGATGTGATTTTGGATATTGTGGGTGGTTCGTATTTCTCGAAAAACTTGAATCTTTTAAAACGCGATGGTCGACTGGTCATTATTGGTTTTATGGGCGGTCGAATTGCAAAAGAATTTGATTTGCAGAAACTGATTTTAAAACGTGCAACTATTACTGGCTCAACGATGCGTGCTCGTAATAGTCAGGAAAAAGCCCAGATTGCTCAGTCCTTACATGAACATGTGTGGCCGCTTTTAGCTCAAGGTAAGTGTTTACCTCAAATCTATAAAACCTATGATTTTTCAGATGTACAAAGTGCCCATGCATGTATGGAGCAAGGCGATCATATTGGAAAGATCGTTTTAGAGATAAGTGCTTAATTAAATTTGAGATAGTTTAGGTGAACGGTATGTTTGCCTAAACTGAACTTTATAATTCTTTATTGTGCCTATTTCTATATAAAAATTGCCAAATTCTACTGGCTTGTTGCACCCGTTTCTTGATCTCAATATAAATTTACTAAGAAATAATAACTGGCTTAAAGCTGTTATTTCGTTCTTCAACTCTAAAGGATGATAACAATGAATACCCCAGCATCAAATGATAAAAATCCGACTCCAGATTTGGCAGAAGATAATGCATTCTTCCCATCACCATATTCACTGAGCCAATATACTGCTCCTAAAACAGATTACGATGGTACGACTTATTCAGCGCCATATACAGGTACAAAAAAGGTCTTAATGATTGCGACTGATGAGCGCTATATCCAGATGCAAAATGGTAAGTTCTTTTCTACAGGAAACCACCCAGTAGAAATGCTTTTACCGATGTTTCATTTAGATAATGCTGGCTTTGAAATTGATGTTGCGACCCTTTCAGGTAATCCTGCTAAACTTGAAATGTGGGCCATGCCAAAGCAAGAACAAGTGGTATTAGATACTTTCCATAAATATGCCGATAAATTAAAAAATCCGCTAAAACTTGCCGATATTTTAGAAAAAGTAGTTAGTGAAAACTCTCCATACGTGGCTGTATTTATTCCGGGTGGGCATGGTGTTTTAGCTAAGATTCCACATAGTCTCGATGTCAAAAAAGTTCTTACGTGGGCAGTTGAACAAGACAAATTTATTATTACATTATGTCATGGTCCAGCTTCATTACTTGCTGCAGCACTAGACGAACAGCCTGAAAATTATATTTTTAAAGATTATCAAATTTGTGTATTCCCTGATTCGTTAGACAAGGGAGCAAATATCGATATTGGTTATATGCCAGGCGCTTTACCATGGTTAGTCGGTGAGAACCTTGAAAAACTTGGTGTGAAGATTTTGAACACTGGTATTACAGGGCAATGCTATAGAGACCGTAAATTATTAACGGGCGATAGTCCGCTTGCTTCTAATAATTTGGGCAAGCTTGCAGCTGAAACATTGCTGGCTGAAGTGAAGGATTAATTAAATGCGTGCGCCCTGCGGGACTCGAACCCACGTCGGTCGCTTAGGAGGCAACTGCTCTATCCAGTTAAGCTAAGGGCGCATAATTTTATGATTATAAACAAAAAAGCCATTGCCTAAGCAATGACTTTTTATAGTTTTAAGTACAAAAAATTAGATTACTGCTCTTTAGAATTAAGGACTTTAAATAAAATAAACATGAGAACGATCCAGATCGGAATCATCATCACAGATTCTTTAAAGCCTTGGCTCCACATAATGTAGAGGACAACAGCAATGAAACCTAAAACCAAATAGTTACTAAATGGTGCCCAAAGTGCAGGGAAGTGAGTTTTTTGACCGAGTTTTTTCATTGCTGATTTAAACTTGAGGTGAGTCATACTGATCATTGCCCAGTTTAATACCAATGCCCCAACTACAATGTACATTAAGTGGCTTAAAGCATCTTCAGGTACGAAGTAATTTAAAAGAACACAGCCAAAAATCAGTAATGCAGATAACAAAACTGCTGGTACAGGTACACCTTGTTTATTTACTTTTTTGAAAATTTTTGGCGCATTGCCTTGTTGAGCTAAGCCATAAAGCATACGGCTATTGGCAAACATCCCACTGTTATAAACAGAGAGGGCAGCGGTTAAAATAATAAAGTTAAGTAAGTGTGCAGCCCAACCAATACCCATTTGGCTAAAGATCATAACAAATGGACTTTTGTCGAGACCGCCAAGATCTAATTGGTTCCATGGCACTAATGAAAGTAAAATTGCCAATGAACCGATATAGAAAATCAAGATACGGAAAACGACTTGGTTAATTGCTTTTGGAATGGTTTTTTTTGGATCTTTTGCTTCTGCCGCAGCCATACCAATCAGTTCAATACCACCAAAGGCGAACATCAAGAAAGCCAACATATAGAACAGGCCACTAAAGCCATTTGGAAAAAATCCGCCGTGAGACCAAAGGTTACTAAATGAAATGCTTGAACCCACATCTGCTGTAAATAGCAAATAAAGTCCAAAAATAATCATTGAGATAACCGCAACAACTTTAATAATAGCAAGCCAGAATTCGGACTCACCATAAAATTTGACGTTAGTTAAGTTAATTGCCGTAATCACGACAAAGAAAAATAAGACAGACGTCCACGCTGGAATATGAGGCCACCAATAGTTAATATATTTGGCTACCGCGGTGAGTTCGCTCATCGCGACCAGTACGTAGAGTATCCAATAATTCCATCCAGCTAAAAATCCGGGAAATTTCCCCCAATATTTATAAGCAAAATGGCTGAACGATCCTGCAACAGGTTCTTCAACAATCATTTCTCCCAAGTGGCGCATAATTAGAAAAGCAATTAAGCCACCAATGGCATATCCTAAAATAATGGATGGTCCCGCAGATTGAATCACTTGCGCCGAGCCTAAAAATAATCCGGTACCAATTGCTCCACCCATAGCAATTAATTGGATATGTCGATTTTTTAGTCCTCGTTGCAGTGTAGAAGATTCGTTGGTCAAAGGTCTTCACTCACTATGAATAAGTAAATTATTCTAATAGATGGATTTATTTTAGCCTAGACTACAAATTAACTAGGGGTGACTGAAAAGTAACGCTAAAAAATATTTAAAATCATTAACTTGCTTTTAATAATTAAAGAATGGGTGAAAATTATTCTAAAAATATATTTTTTGATAGACTCTTTTTCGCATAATTTTGCTTAATTCGGTCATTGCGAGCATGAGTTGAAATTCTCAAAATAAGTTTGCGTCAATACGATTGATGTATAAAACCATTATGCTATCTCTTGATCATAAAACGATTTAAGATGAGGCGGATGACTAAATAAGTCTGTTTGTTTCGAGATATAAAAACACAATAGTAAGGATAACAGTTGATATGAGCTCAGTACCACAAATTAAAATTCCAGCAACTTATATGCGTGGTGGAACCAGTAAAGGTGTATTTTTTAAACTTGATGATTTGCCGGAAAGAGCTCAGGTTGCAGGTCAAGCAAGAGATCAACTTTTACTACGAGTTATTGGTAGTCCAGACCCGTATGGAAAGCAAATTGATGGGATGGGCGGGGCTACTTCAAGTACCAGTAAAACTGTTATTTTGGCTAAAAGCACCCAGCCAGATCATGACGTAGACTATCTGTTTGGGCAGGTTTCAATAGATCAGGCATTTGTAGACTGGAGTGGTAACTGCGGTAATTTAACGGCTGCTGTTGGCTCTTTTGCGATTTCAAATGGCTTGGTTAATGCCGAACGTATTCCAGAAAATGGCCTTTGCACCGTTCGAATCTGGCAAAAAAATATTCAAAAAACCATTATTGCACATGTACCTATCACCAATGGTCAAGTTCAAGAAACTGGCGATTTTGAGCTGGATGGGGTGACGTTTCCTGCTGCTGAAGTTCAAATTGAGTTTTTAGACCCAGCTGATGATGGTGAAGAAGGCGGCGACATGTTCCCAACAGGAAACGTGGTTGATGAGTTAAACGTTCCTGAGATTGGCAGTTTTCAAGCAACATTTATTAATGCCGGTATTCCAACCATTTTCTTAAATGCAGAAGATTTAGGCTACCAAGGTACAGAGCTGCAAGATCATATTAATGGTGATGTGGCAGCACTGGCACGTTTTGAAAAAATCCGTGCTTATGGTGCTGTACAGATGGGCTTAATTAAAGACATTTCAGAAGCAGTGGCACGTCAACACACACCAAAAATTGCTTTTGTTTCTAAACCAAAAAACTATACAGCCTCAAGCGGTAAGGCAGTTTCAGAAAACGATGTCGATTTACTGGTTCGAGCATTGTCGATGAGTAAATTGCATCATGCCATGATGGGAACAGCAGCAGTTGCAATTGGTACAGCAGCAGCAATCCCGGGTACACTAGTTAATTTAGCGGCTGGTGGTGGTGAGCGTGAAGCGGTACGTTTTGGTCATCCATCTGGGACATTACGTGTTGGTGCTCAAGCTGAACTTACAAATGGTCAATGGGTCGTGAAAAAAGCCATTATGAGCCGTAGTGCACGTGTCTTAATGGAAGGCTGGGTACGCGTTCCGGGCGACAGTTTCTAAAAGCCATCTGTATGAAGAAGCCTCTCTATCATGTAGAGGCTTTTTTACTTGTGACATCAATAACTCATCACGCACTTTTCACAGCGAATCGTGTATGATGTAACACACGAATGTTTCATTACATTCAATAAAATTTCTCTACTGATTTTACGAGGCGACTGTGTCATCACTCTCTCAAGTTAATGCGGATGTTTTAAAACAAGCTCAACAACGTATTCAACAAGATTTATTGACGACACTCGCTGCATTTTCAATTCCTGAACCTTTAAAAAGCGCAGTACACCATGCGGTTATGCTTGGTGGAAAACGTGTGCGCCCAGCTTTGTGTTATGCCACAGCTTCTTTACAGACAAATCCCAATTTTGCCGCAGCTCGCCGTGCTGCGGTTGCAGTAGAGTTAATTCATTGTTATTCATTGGCTCATGATGATTTGCCTTGTATGGACAATGACTTGCTTCGCCGTGGTCAGCCAACTTGCCACGTGGCGTTTGGTGAAGATACTGCGTTGCTTGCCGGTGATATTTTACAATCAATGGCTTTTGAAGTTTTAGGTAGCCGTTTGTTTGATGAACAAGGGCAGGGTACCGATGCTACGATTGTTTTAAAACAAATGCAGATTTTAGCAACAGCCAGCTCTAAAATGGTTTGTGGACAAGTTTTAGACTTACAAGCAGAAGCTAAGCAAATTTCACAAGATGAGCTTGAAAATATCCATCGTAATAAAACAGGTGCACTGATTCAGGCAGCTATCATGATGGGTGCGGTAACAATTTTCTCAGGATCAGATCAGGCGATTCCAAAGTTGCGCCAATACGGACAGGCGATTGGACTCGCTTTTCAGGTACAAGATGATATTTTGGATATTACTTCAAGTACTGAAACTTTAGGTAAAACAGCTGGTAAGGATGAACAAGTACAAAAGTCGACTTATCCTGCTTTAATGGGACTAGAACAAGCACAGGTTTATGCAAAAGAATTGCATGACCAAGCTTTTGAAGCTTTAGCGCATTTTGGTGAAAACGCAAAAGAATTAATCGAAATTTCACAGTTTCTTTTAGCGCGTACCAATTAATAAAAATATTAAATTAATCATCCTGCTGTATTCATGTTCATTGAATAAAGGAGAAAAGAATGAATGGCGAACAACTCCATCAAGTTGCAATAGAGATTGCGCGTAGTATTCCTTTTAGTGAGCAGACTTATCCATTTGGTCCGGAGTATGAAGTTTTTAAAATTTTAGAAAAAATTTTTATGCTGGCAGCAGAAGTAGCAGGCATCAAAATGATTAATGTCAAATGTGATCCGTATAAAAGTCAGGAATATCAGGAGCTTTATCCATTTATTATTCCCGGTTATCACATGAATAAAAAACACTGGATCTCAATTAAACCACATAAAGATTTAACCCGTGATTTACTTCAAGATTTGATTCATGACTCTTATGATTTAGTCGTGAAAAAACTACCTTTAAAAGATCAGAAAAGATTAAACAACCAATAGTCTATAAGAAAAAACGGCGACTTACTGTCGCCGTTTTTATTTCAATGACTTATTTAAAGCAATTAAATTAATTATGTTTTCCCATAATGCCACGAATTGTATTTAAAACATCGGCAGGTAACACAACAGTCTTGGCATTACTCGATTTCGCCATGTCTTGCATTGCTTTAACGTACTGTTCACCTAGCAGGTAAGCTACCGGAGTTTCTTTATCGCCCACTGCACTTGTCACCATTTCAATCGCTTTTTGAGATGCTTCTGCTAAGACAACTTGTGCTTCTGCATCACGGCGAGATGCTTCTAAACGACCATCTGCTTCTAAAATTGCAGCTTGTTTTTCACCGTCAGCTCTGGTTACTGTGGCACGACGTTGACGTTCAGCAGCGGCTTGAGCTTCCATGGCAGCTTGCATGGTTGAAGATGGCTGAATATCTTGAATTTCTACAGTTTTTAACGTGATACCCCAATCGGAAATATCATCAGAAATCGCAGCTTTTAACTTCGCTTTGATATGATCTCGTGAAGACAAGGCATCATCTAGATCCATCTCACCAACAATCGAACGTAATGAAGTTTGTACAAGGTTTTGGATGGCCCATGTATAGTTTTCAATACCGTACACTGCTTTTTCTGGTGTGGTTAAATTAATATATGCCACAGCATTCATGAGCAATACAGCGTTATCACGTGTAATCACTTCTTGCGAAGGAATATCTAGCACAATGTCTTTAGTGGTAATTTTATAGGCCACATCATCAATATAAGGAATAACAAAATTAAGGCCTGGGTTAAGAGTCGTATGGTATTTACCTAAACGCTGAACAATCCATTTATAACCCTGAGGAACAATACGTACCCCTTTAAAAATGGTAACAGCAACAAAAGCCAAAAAGGCTAAAACAATAATTGTACCAACTGGCATGAAAAGACCCTCTCTTTATCTTTAATGTTTATGAAGTACCGTGAGACTGAACAATTAAGTCATTACCTGAAATATCAATAACTCGAACTCGATCACCAACTTTAACAGGGGTAATGCTTCGACAGTTCCATTCATCGGCGCCTAAAATAGGCATAGGGAAACGAACAATAATTTGTTCATGGTCAAGTCCCGTTTGAATCACCATACCAATTTGTCCAATGGTGGCTTCTCGCGGTAAACCTGCTTTAGTTCTATCAATTGATAAAGGTTTAATAAATTTAAACCAAAGAATGGTGCATAGCACCGATAAAACAATCCACAACACAATTTGAGTTGTAAGACTAATATCTGGAAATAGCCAATAGAGAAAACAGACCATAATGGCTGCAATACCAAACCAGAGAGCGGCAAAGGCTGGGAGAATCAGCTCAGAAAGAATAAGTAAGATACCCAATACAAACCAGTGCCAAGGTTCTACAACAAACTCCATAGATCTGCTCTTTTATATATCTTTATGAAGGGTAAAAGTGATCTCATATCACTTTTACCACTGTAGCAGATGATGGGAAGTGTGGATAGAAAAAAACCAATTCAATTAAAATTTAGGGCGTGGTGCTGGCTTAAATGCTGCTGGAGATTTTTTAAAGTTTGCAATTGCAGTTTCAACTTGGCGTATTTGTGCCTGAGCAGCTTTTTCACCTTCTAAAATAGCTTCATTGCTTGATTTTAAATCGAGCGTACCTAAGTGCCCAACTTTAGGTTGAATCACCACATTAGCTTGCTTTAGTTCTTCATTAATAGTTTGTTGGCCCATAATATTAATGGTCTGGTCAAGTAAACCCCACATATTCGCTGGGCGATTTCCTGCCGGGCGTGCTGAAATATCAACAGCAATGACAATATCGGCACCCATATCACGGGCTGTTTTTACTGGAATTGGACTTACCAAGCCACCATCCACATATTTTTGATTGCCAATAGTGGCTGGTACAAATACGTTTGGAATACTACAAGAAGCACGCACCGCTTGACCTGCATTACCTTTAATAAAGTCTGCTTTTTGGCCATTATCAAGACGTGTTGCTACCGCTGCAAAACGAATTGGGAACTTCTCAATTGGCTTGTTGCCCACGTTGCGATTCACGTAGTCCTGAAGCTTTTGTCCAAGAATAATGCCTTGACGGTTAAGTGTTAAATCACGAATATCCGATTCTTGTAACTTCAGCGCTAGACTTTGGAGTTGATAAGGTGTTTGTCCACTCGCATAGATACTTCCTACAAAACTGCCGGCGCTTGTACCCGTTACAATTTTAGGTTTAATACCATGCGACTCTAAGACTTTAATTACACCAATATGTGAAAATCCTTTTGCTCCACCGCCTCCTAGAGCAAGTGCGATAACTGGTTCGCGTGGTTTAATTGAGGTAGTCGGTGTTGGTGTTTTGCTGAATTTATCACAGCCAAATAGGGCTAGAGAGATAAATCCGATAGTGGCAAATTGAGCAATCTTCATCTTTAAAAAACAATCTATGGCAAGATAAATTAAGATGGCTCATGAGACCAGATTCGCTCAATTTTTGCTAGGTTTTTTTACAAGATTTTGTAAAGGCTCTGCCAGCCAATTCGGGTTTTTCGGTGAAATTTTTCCTTCATAACGCTTAAAAATCTTGGCGAGATCTTCATCATAATTTCCGCTAGGAATTAAATGGCCTAAGCAATGAATGGTTTTGCGGTCATAATCAAAAGAGAACATCACAATCGGAATATCGGCTTTTGCAGCAATATGGTAAAAACCACTTTTCATTTTTTTGGCTTTTTTTCGTGTACCTTCTGGTGCCATGCCAATCCAGATTTTGTCATAGTGCCGAATAGTGGCAACCACTTGTTCAGTCAGGCCATTGGCAGAGTCACGTTTTACGGGAATAACACCTGCCCAATCTAGAAATCGTTTAAAAGGTGGTTTAAAAAGGCTATCTTTACCTAGTACCGTAATCTGAATACCCAGTCCAAAAATTGCGAGAAAGCCATACCAGCCATCAATATTAGAGGTATGAGGGGAAATAATGGCCACTGCTTTTGGAAAATTAGGAACTTCGCCTTCTATTGTCCAGCCTTGTGCCAAAAAAAGTTTCTTAAATAATACCCGGCTTAAAGCATTCCCACGTTGAGGAACCTTTGGGGGCAGATTAGGGAAATGTTGTTCCATATTTTTAAGTTTTAGATGATCCTTTAGTTTATCTTAAACTTTTGAAATATATGGTTCATTGGCAAAATGTAAGAACAACCTGACATTTGATGTTATTCCTCATTAAACAAATAAAAAGTAGGTATATATGTTTCGGCAGCAAAATCTCTATGTTCTGCTATTTTCCTTATATTGGGCGCAAGGCTTGCCCGTTGGATTTATGACTCATGCTTTACCCGTAATATTGAGAGCTCAAGGTGTATCCTTGGCTCATATCGGTGGTTTTGGGTTATTAATGTTGCCGTGGTCAGTTAAAATATTTTGGGCGCCGTGGGTAGACCGACATGCAATATCACATTTAGGTCATTATCGAAGTTGGATTATTCCCACTCAACTTTTAACTGTCTTTGTACTTTGTGCCTTATCATTTTTTCCTATTCATAGTTTAGATCAGCCTGTTTATCTATTCATTTTTTTTATAGTACTGCTGTTTATGAACTTAACAGGTGCAACGCAAGATATTGCTACCGACGCTTTAGCTGTCAATCTACTGCAACATGACCAACAGCATTGGGGAAATACATTTCAAGTCGTAGGTTCTCGTCTTGGATTTATTGTGGGTGGGGGAGCGGTATTGTGGTGTTTAGATTGGCTATCATGGCAACCTACCTTCTTATTATTAGCGGCTTTAGTCTTTATCAATACGCTACCAATTTTACTATTTAAGGAACCTGCCCATACTTCTCATGTAACTCATCAAGGTAATCAATCAAACTTAGTCACAAAAATTAAGGCATATTTGAATTACTTTTCCCAAAATAAAGAACTTCGCTCTTGGCTAATTGTGCTTATCACTTTTAAAGTGGCAGATGGCCTAGCTGGGCCCTTACTTAAACCTTTAATGGTTGATATGGGACTAAGTTTTACCCAAATTGGTGTTTATATTACGATGCTGGGAGCTTTGGCTGCTTTATTAGGAGCTTTAATTGCGGGTTGGATGCTGAAACATGTTGATAGAGCTATCTCACTCATTAGTTTTTCAATATTAAAAATTATGAGTTTAGGTGCCTATATCTATTTGGCTTATGCCTATGAACAAAAGCTAAATATAAATGTGTGGCTTATCTATGCTGTAAATGCTTTGGAAGATGCTTTTGTAGCCATGCTCTTGGTTGTGATGTTGACCTTGGTCATGCATTACAGCCGAAAAAAATACGCAGGCACGGATTTTACTTTTCAGGTCTCAATCATGGCGACAGTCAGCGGTGGTCTCTATAGCTTTAGTGGCGTCATTGGAGATTTACTGGGTTATTTCCATTATTTGATAGCTATTGTCATTATTGGAATACTATTTTTAATTCCGATGTACATCTGGAAGGCAAATAGAACTGTATAAAAAATGACATTAAGTAGATGAAATAAAGAGACTTAAATATAGTTAAGCCGTATTGAAATATTGCTTTATCAGTTTTAGAGATTATTTTGAAAATGTATATTTTTAGCTATTTAAATGGCATATTAATTATGCCATCTTGTTGGGGGTGCGAATGCGAGCTCAAAGGAGAAAATGGACTGGGTTAACAAGAAAAATCATGTGAATCAACTAAGACCGGCAAAAAAATGTTCAATCAGATGAGATATTAGCCTAAAGTCTAAAAAAGAATAATGAAATAATGATTTAATCATTCTATAAGATAAGAGAGTTGTGTAGGATTCGTTACAACATGAAGTTAAGGTAAAGGTTCTGTAACCAAAAGTATGTTTTTATTCTTCTGGTCTGGAATTTTTTAATCTTACCCAGCGTTACAATTGGTCTTGATTGCGGTAATAAAATTAATGCAATCAAATTTGGAGGATGGTTGATTCTTTAGTGCTTAATGGTCACACGAATCAACTTGGCACGGATAAGCAACATAAAATATATTTTTAGGAGTTTTTGATGGATCTATTCCTTAATCGTAAATCGTTTGTTGTTAAAAGTTTAGCTATTACAGTAACAGCTTTAATGATGAGTGGGGCAAATGCAGCATCTTCTGAAAAAGAGGAAATTCAAAAACTTCGCCAAGAAGTTGAAGCATTAAAAGCATTGGTTAAAGAACAACGCCAAGTACAACAGCAACAGCAACAAGTACAGCAACAACAGCAAGTACAATTAGCTGAAGTTAAAGCACAGCCTCAACCTGTTGCAGCTCCAGCTTCTCCTTTAGCAGGATTTAAATCTAAAGCTGGCGCTGATGTGAACCTTTATGGTTTTGTTCGTGGTGATGCTAACTACATTATCGAAGGTGCTGATGACGACTTTAACGTTGTAAATAAAGTCGGTGGCAGTACACCTACTACAAAAGATAAATTACGTGCTACAGCGAAAACTACACGCCTTGGTTTAGATTTTAATGCGCCTGTTGGCGATGCTAAAGTGGGTGGTAAACTCGAAGTCGATTTTGCTGGTTCAACATCAGATTCAAATGGCTCATTACGTATCCGTCATGCTTATGTAACGTATAACAATTGGTTATTTGGTCAAACAACATCTAACTTCTTGTCAAACCATGCGCCAGAAATGATCGACTTCTCGACAAACATTGGTGGTGGTACTAAACGTGTACCTCAAGTACGTTATGGCTACAAGTTAGGACCAACGACACAATTGTTTGTTTCTGCTGAAAAAGGTGATAGCACTACTGCAGCAACAGGCGATAGTATTAAGTATAGCTTACCTGCATTAACTGCTAAAATTACCCAAGGTTATGCAGACGGTAGAGGTTCTGCATCAGCTCGTGCTTTAGTAGAAAATTATAAATCATCAATTGCTGATGATAATAAAACGGGTTGGGGTATTGCAGCAGGTACAGACTTTAAAGTGTCTGATCCTTTAAAACTTTTTGCTGATGTTTCATATGTAGTAGGTGATAGTAGCTATTTGTATGGTAGTAACGCTGCTTATACTTTAGATGCTAATAAAGATATTGAGCAAAATAAATTTGTTGCTGTACAAGTAGGTGGTACTTATAAAATTTTACCTAACTTACGTTCAACTTTAGCGTACGGCGCACAGTTTGCTGATGATGGCACTGATTATGCAAAAGCATATACAGCTGGTAACGAGAAAGTTCAACAAGCATGGATCAACTTTATCTATACGCCTGTTAAACCAATTGATTTAGGTCTTGAATATATCAATGGTAAGCGTGAAACGTTTGCTGGTGACTCTTACAAAGATAACCGTATTGGTTTAATGGCTAAATACAGTTTCTAATTTCTTAAAGATTTAGGTCCGAATGAAGTCGAGGTTCAAGTTGACCTCGGCTTTTATTTTTTAATTTAATTACATAATGTAAGGCTTTTCGAAATGGTTTGTACTGATCATTCTATTATTTAAGTCATTTTTAAGTTTCAATTTTTACATTAGAGCATCATAAAAAAAGGTCGTAGTAACCAGAGATGCTGAGTTTTTTTTCTAAATTAAGAAATAAGCAGATTTCCCTGTTTATGTTCAACTTCATTATAGCCGTTTGGTTAGGCGCAATTCTAAATATTGGTTTTTATAAGAAAGTTCACCTGTTGACACCATATTTAGGTATTAAAGCAAGCCTATTCTTAGCTGCCACTGTAGTGATTGTTGTTGCTACCTATTATGCAGCTTTACAAATTTTAAACTGGAAGTGGACAGCCAAAATTTTTGCCATTGTGTTGGTATTTATTGGCGGTTTTAGCTCGTACTTTGTAAATACTCTAGGTGTCATTGTTTCACCTGACCAAATTCAAAATATCGTACAAACTGATGTCTCGGAAGCTACAGATTTACTCTCTTTGCGGTTTTTATTCTGGACTATTTTCTTTGTCGTTTTACCTATTTTTTTAATTACTCAGGTAAAATTCAAACAAGAAAAAATACTTCCGCTTTTACTTAAAAAGGTACTTTCAATCGCCCTTGCGTTTGCAGTTGTAGGCGGTTTGCTGTTTACTTATTATGTTGATTTTGCAGCAATATTTAGAGAACATCGTGATTTGAAAGGGATGATCTCTCCGCAGAATACTATTTCTTCGGTTATGTCTTATTATCGTAAAAAAGCGCCTAAGAAAAATCTTCCACTTGTGAAATATGGTGAAGATGCTCAACAAGTTCAACAAAATCAAAACAGTTTACCTAAACTGATGGTGCTTGTAGTGGGTGAAACTGCACGTGCTGAAAGCTTCTCACTTAATGGTTATGCAAAAAATACTAATCCAGAGCTTTCTAAACAAGATATTTTAAACTTCTCGCAAGTGAGTTCATGTGGTACTGCAACAGCAGTTTCTGTGCCGTGTATGTTCTCGGGTATGCCACGTTCTGACTATGATGAGCAATTAGCAAGTCATCGTGAAGGATTATTGGATATTGCAAAACGCGCAGGCTATCAGGTGACTTGGATTGATAATAACTCAGGTTGTAAAGGTGCGTGTGATCGCGTTGAACAATATCAAATTCCAGAAAACCTAAAGCAAAAGTGGTGTAAAGATGGCGAATGTCTTGATGACATTCTTATTGATAGCTTAAAGCAATATTTGGCTTCTATTCCGAAAGATGATAAACGTCCACGTTTAGTAGTATTGCATCAGATGGGTAGCCATGGACCAGCATATTACAAACGCGCACCTGAAGGATATCAACCATTTAAACCAACTTGTGATACTAATGCGATACAGGGTTGTTCACCAGCCGAATTAGTAAATAGTTATGATAATACAATCGTCTATACAGACCATGTATTAAGCCAGATGATTAATACTTTAAAAGAAGTATCGAATTATCAAACTGGTTTCTGGTATTTATCTGATCATGGTGAGTCGACAGGTGAGCATGGCATGTATTTGCATGGTTCTCCTTACTCAATCGCACCGAGCCAACAAACACATATTCCAATGATTATGTGGTTCTCTGAAAGCTGGAAACAACAAAATCTTGCTCAAGTAAATTGTTTAAACCAACAAACCAAACAAAAGTTAAGTCAGGATAATTTATTCCCAAGTTTGTTAAGTTTGCTGGATGTAAAAACTCAGGTCATTAATCCTCAACTGGACATGTTGCACTCTTGTGCCCATGTAAACTAAAGCGAGCCTAGAACATGACAAAAATCTTGATGATTGAAGATGATTTTATGATTGCAGAGTCAACGACTACGTTGCTGCAATATCATCAATTTGAGGTGGAATGGGTCAATAACGGTTTAGATGGTTTGGCTCAATTGGCTAAGAATAAGTTCGATCTCATTCTTTTAGATTTGGGATTGCCAATGATGGACGGTATGCAAGTTTTAAAGCAGATCCGTCAACGAGCAGCAACGCCAGTTTTAATTATCTCTGCACGTGACCAGTTACAAAACCGTGTCGATGGTTTGAACTTGGGTGCAGATGACTACTTAATTAAACCTTATGAGTTCGATGAGTTACTTGCTCGCATTCACGCGTTATTGCGCCGTAGTGGAGTAGAAGCTCAGCTTGCTAGCCAAGATCAACTCTTAGAAAGTGGTGATCTAGTTTTAAATGTTGAACAGCATATTGCAACATTCAAAGGACAACGTATTGATTTATCAAATCGTGAGTGGGCAATCTTGATTCCGCTGATGAGTCACCCAAATAAAATTTTCTCAAAGGCTAATTTGGAAGATAAGTTATATGATTTTGATAGTGATGTAACCAGCAACACGATTGAAGTATATGTCCATCATTTAAGAGCTAAGTTGGGTAAAGACTTTATTCGAACCATCCGAGGGCTGGGTTACCGTTTAGGGCAATCATAATTTAAGATTTCGGGACTTCATGAACGTGCATTATTCATTAAAAAAACGACTGATTTGGGGCACCTCAATTTTCAGTGTCATCTTAGGTTGTATTTTAATTTTTAGTGCCTATAAGGTTGCACTTCAAGAAGTCGATGAAATTTTAGATACTCAAATGCAGTATTTAGCAGAAAGAACAGCTGAGTATCCTTTAAAAACAGTAAGTAGTAAGTTTGATCTACATCGAACTTATCATGAAGAAGATTTATTTTTAGATATCTGGGCTTATAAAGACCAAGCTAATTTATCCCATCATCTTCACTTATTGGTTCCTCCGGTCGAACAAGCAGGTTTTTATTCACATAAAACTGCCGAAGGTGTAGTCCGTACCTATGTTTTGCCGTTGAAAGACTACCAAATTCAGGTGAGTCAACAAGAACGGGTTCGTGAAGCTTTCGCATGGGAGCTTGCGGGCAGTATGTTCATTCCTTATTTAATCATTTTACCTTTTGCGATATTTGCTTTGGCCGCCATTATTAGTCGTGGTTTAAAACCAATAGATGATTTTAAAAATGAGTTAATGGAACGAGATTCTGAGGAGTTAACCCCAATTGAGGTGCATGACTATCCTCAGGAGCTTTTGCCGACCATTGATGAAATGAATCGTCTGTTTGACCGTATTTCTAAAGCACAAAATGAGCAGAAGCAATTTATTGCGGATGCTGCTCATGAGCTGCGGACACCTGTTACTGCCTTGAATCTACAAACGAAGATTTTGCTCAGCCAATTTCCGGGACATGAGTCATTGCAAAACTTAAGTAAAGGTTTAGCACGTATTCAGCATTTAGTTACGCAGCTTTTAGCTTTAGCGAAGCAAGATGTGACTTTAAGTATGGTTGAACCTACAGGATATTTTAAGCTTAATGATGTGGCTTTAAATTGTGTAGAGCAATTGGTCAATTTAGCGATGCAAAAAGAAATTGATTTGGGCTTCGTTAAAAATGATCCAGTCGAAATGCATAGTATTGAGCCTACAGTACATTCGATCATTTTTAATTTAATTGATAATGCAATTAAATACACACCACATCAGGGTGTTATTAATATCTCGGTTTCTACCGATGCAGATAACTTTGCCTGTATTCAAATTGAAGATAGTGGTGCAGGCATCGACCCTGAAAATTACGATAAGGTGCTTAAACGCTTTTATCGAGTGCACCATCATCTTGAAGTGGGAAGTGGTCTAGGTTTATCAATTGTTGATCGTGCAACTCAAAGATTGGGTGGAACTTTAACTCTAGATAAGAGTTTAGAACTTGGTGGTTTATCAGTTTTAGTGAAGTTACCTAAAGTTTTGCATTTACATGAAACAAGAGCTTGATTAATTAAGCTCTTGTTTTAATTGCTTTTCAAATTCAAAACGATGAATGCAAATTGCATAAAATACAATATTGACTGCCCAAACGACCCAACCCGTCCATAAGTTATGACTTAGGAAATGCGCTCCTCGCATCATTTGTGCCCAACCCATCATAAATCCTAATAAAATGCCGGAAAATAAATAAAAGTAAGCACGCTTAGGTTGTTCAAGACGATAAACGAAATAACCTGTCATTAAGATAAAACCAGCGCTAGCATGACCGCCTGGAAAACAATGACCATGTTTAGCTGTAAAGTCCCAAATATAACCACCTAAACTATTAGGATGAACCATATTCCAAGGGCAGGCATGAGCAGATTGTGATTTTAATAAACCGACTATACCGCTACCAATCATACTGACAAAAAACATGTAACCGTATTGCCAGCGATAGATTTTTAACTTTTCTACTTTAAATGATGCAAGCCAGAGAACCAAAAACATCACATAAACAGCGGTAATAATATGTTTTACGATTTGATGGTTGAGCTTTTCAAGATACCAATCTTCTCGATTAAAAAATTGACCTGTTGAATCAATCCAAGGCTGGATGAGATACATATCAATTTTTCCACCAACTGGAAATACAAATAAAAGTATAAAAAAACTAACAGCAAGAAAAATAAGTTGAAGCTGAAAGAAATGTTTTTGTTGATTCATTGTGTTGTAACATCAATTTAAGCGTGAATTGAGGGCATTACATAAAATAAAACTTAAATTGTTCTTAAACTAAACAGGATTTCACTTATAAATCTTAAAGTAATATTAAAATTAATATATTTTTCAATATCCTAAATCAATTAAATGTTGGCTTAAAAGCATGCTTTTTAATCAATGATAAATGTTTTTATTTAAAAAAATTATTTATAGATGGCAATATGAAGCAGGATATTTAAATCCTGCTTCATAATCTTTAAATTAAAACATCCCTTCTTCAGAGTTGGCAGAGATTTTATGAATGGATAAATCTGCACCTCTAAACTCATCTTCTTGAGATAAGCGGATACCAATGGTTGCTTTAAGGATGCCATAAACAATAAACCCACCTGCAAGCGCAATAGTAATGGCGAGTGCTGTACCAATGAGTTGAGAGATGAATGAAACACCTCCTAACCCACCAAGCCACTTTTGACCAAACAGACCTACGGCAATACCACCGAATGCACCGCATACACCATGTAAAGGCCACACACCAAGTACATCATCTACTTTGAGTTTGTTCTGAGTGTAGGTAAATAAGTACACAAACATTGCACCGGCTGCACCACCAATAATAAGTGCACTAACAGGGTGAACAATGTCAGACCCCGCACAGATTGCGACCAAGCCAGCAAGTGGACCGTTGTGTAAGAAACCAGGGTCATTTTTTCCAATTGCATTTGCCGTAATGGTTCCACCTACCATTGCCATAAGAGAGTTAATCGCAACCAGACCAGAAATAGCATCAAGGCGTTGAGCACTCATCACATTAAAGCCAAACCAGCCCACGATTAAAATCCATGAACCGAGCGCCAAAAATGGAATAGAAGAAGGAGGGTGAGCACTTACACGTCCATCTTTTTTATAACGACCAGAGCGAGCACCCAATAAAATAACCGCCGCCAATGCGATCCAACCGCCCATAGCGTGGACGACTACTGAACCCGCAAAGTCATGAAAGGCTGCGCCAAAGGTCGTTTCTAACCACTTTTGTAGACCGTAGTTTCCATTCCAGACCATGCCTTCGAAAAATGGATAAACCAGACCAACTAAAGCAAGTGTTGCAATCGCTTGTGAACGCATTTTGGCGCGTTCAGCAATACCTCCTGAAATAATCGCAGGAATTGCTGCAGCAAAAGTCAATAAAAAGAAACAACGCATGAGGTTGTAGCCATGATCATTTGCTAGAGCTGTACCATCATGGAAGAAATGTTGGCCATAAGAGATGTAGTAGCCAACAAAGAAATAGGCGATAGCAGAGAGGGCGAAGTCAGTCAGAATTTTACTAAGCGCGTTCACCTGATTTTTATGGCGAACTGTACCAAGTTCCAAGAATGCAAAACCTGCGTGCATGGCAAGAACCAAAACTGCACCAAGTAATAAGAAAAATAGATCTACATTTTGCATAGCATGCTCGAAAAAAGTGCTAAATTCCATTTTGGAACAAATCTGGGTCTGTAAATTGCACCAAAATAGATTTAAGGAATCTAAAAACTTAAGTTTGTCGAAACAAACTCAATTGCATAAAAATGAATATGCAATAAGCGCACCAATTTGGATTATAAAAGTAGTTTTTGGCGATAAATGGTGCGTTTATTTACTTTAAATAGGCTGTTATGGCACTTTTTTATGATAAAAGTCATTCAATTTGTTCATAAAGTGACCTAAAAGGGTTCGTTATTAAAATTAAAAAGAATTAAATTCTGACTAGATTATTGATTAGACCAAACCTCTTGGGCAACATCTATAAATGCTTTTACGGCTGGACTGATGTGTTTCTTGTTTTTTACTGCAAGACCGATTGAGCGTTTAAGGTTCGGTTTAAAAGGGCGTTTCATCACGTTTGGATATAATGAGAGTAATTCTTTGGTAATCACCATATCGGATACAATCGAAACTCCTAACTGGTTGTGAACCATACTCACAATACTCAAAATTTGTGAAACATAAAATTTGATGTCTGGTTTCACATTAAAGTTTTTTAAAATTAATTCGACCTGATGTCGACTGCCAGCCATTGTCATAATAAAAGGGCAGTTTTCTAGCTGTGCTGGATCAATATAGAGCTGCTCTGCGAGTGGGTAACCACTCGGAATTAGGGCAACAAAACGGTCTTCAATTAAAGGAAACGTATCGAATCGCTCATCGGGCATAATCAAAAAACCAACTTCAATGCGCCGTTCCAATAACCATTGAGCAACTTCTTTATCTTCACCTTCATCAATATAAATTTCGATTTTAGGGTAGCGCTGCCGAAAACTTTCTAAAATTTCAGGCAATAGATAAATAGATGATGATGCCCCAAAAGAACCAATACGTAATGTTCCTTCATTTAAACCGTGGATGGCAGCCACTTCTTTTTCTAAGGTATCGGAAATACTCAATAGTTCTTTTACATGGGTCAATAACTGCTGACCTGTTGTGGTGAGTTCAATATCACTTTGAGTTCTTGAAATTAGGTTAATGCCCCATTGTTGTTCTAATGATTTAAGCGCATGAGAAACTGCCGACTGTGAAATTCCCAGCTTTTCTGCTGTAGCAGTAAAGCTTTTTAGTTCAGCAATGAGTGCGAAAATTTCAAGCTGGGTAAATGTCATGTTGTACTTATTATGAGTAAAAACTCATTTTATCATGAGTTTTCATTATCTTTAATATATGAGTAAGCCAAGGTTATTGCCAAAAGCAGTAAGCCACAACAAAACTCGAGTAAAGAAATGAATAGCATTGTTTTATCTCTTTTTCCTTTAGTTGCATTAATTGCATCGGGATACTTATTTAAAAAATATCGTTTTTTTAGCGATGAGTTTTGGGCTGGGGCAGAGAAGCTCAATTACTATATTTTGTTTCCCGCTTTGCTTTTTAGTACGCTCTCGACCGCAAAAATTGACTTACAAAGTTTGAGTACAGCCATCATTGCAATGTTGATTGTGGTCTTTGCAGTAACCGCCTTTTTATACATACTCCGAATGTTTTGGCACATACCACCTGCACGTTTTGGTGTGCACGTACAAAGTATGGTTCGCTTTAATACCTATATTGGTTTGGCTTTAGTGACTTCGCTTTTTAAAAGTGAAGGGATGGCAATTCTGGCAATTTTATTGGCGCTTTGCATTCCACTGGTAAACGTTATTTCGGTGCTTGCTTTAACCTCTAAAGAACACATGGCAATTAAACCTGTTTTGATTGCACTTCTTAAAAACCCTTTAATTGCATCTTGTGTAGTCGGGGCCGCAGTCAATGCACTTCATATCCCGATTTGGGAAGGCTTTACTCAGTTTATTAAGCTTTTTTCGGTGTCGAGTTTGCCACTAGGTTTGTTATGTGTTGGCGCAGCTTTACAGTTTTTGCAAATTAAAAAAGACATTGTGGTATTGGCAGCAGACACATTTGCTCGACTTTTAGCAGTGCCTGCTTTGGCTTATATGGTCTGCATGTGGTTTGGTTTACCAAGTTTGCAAACACAAATTTTAGTCATTTTCTTTGCGTTGCCGACGGCTTCCGCTTCATACATTTTAACTAAAGTTTTGGGTGGCGATAGTCAGCTCATGGCAGCCGTAATTAGCTTTCAAACTTTATGTGCCGCCGTGACCTTGCCAATGGTGATTTGGTGGATTTCTTAAGGTATAAACTTTAGTTAAGTCGCATTCTATTTTCTAAAAATGAATAGGCTGATTCTGACTTAATAAATGCTTTGCTACCTTCCTCGTCTGATTATTGCTACACTTTTTTCTTTTTCAAATGGATGAGTATGTCCTTTGATCTCAAAGTGAGCTTGCAGCAAAGGTCTGAACCATCTGCACAGCAGAAAAAACTGAATCGCCTGATTGATAAAATAGAACAGCAAAAAGCTAGCCTGAGCACATGGCAAAATGTACAAGCTGAGATTCAACAGCACATACGGCAAAAACTGATGCCTGTGTATAGCGATTTGCATGAAGTGCTATTTCAACAGTTGGATCAACTCTGGAATATGTTGCATAGCCATGAGTTTTCCAAAGCAGACATGCAACAACTCGATGAAAAAATTGCCCAGCTTGCACAAATGTTGAAGCGCTCAAAAATGTTATCTGCTGCGCAGTTGGGGTTAGTGAATCAGATCGATACCTTTTATCAGCAACATGCGGGGGAGTCGGTAAAAAAGAATAAAAAAGCTCAGCCAATCAAACCTGAATATGATGAAAGTGCTGAGCAAAGTGCAGAGTTAGAAGAAGACTTTGAACAATATGCTGCCGAGCAACAACAAGCGCGAGAACAAGCCAAACAGCAAAGACAGCAACAAAAACGTGAACAAGCTGAGCAAATGGCAGAGCAGTCACTCAAAACAGTTTATTTAAAAATTGCCGCGATGATTCACCCAGACCGTGAGCAAGATGAAACTAAAAAAGAAGAAAAAACTGAGTTGTTTCAACAAGCAAGTCAGGCCTACGAAAAGCAGGATTTGTTTTATTTACTCAAACTCCAGTTACAGCTTGAGCAGAATAAAGAGCTAGGCGCTAAAGAACTATCTGCCGAGCAATTAAGGTTTTATAAAATGGCTTTAGATACACAAAGTCATCAGCTTGAAAGCCAAATTAATGAGATTTTGGATTCTTTTCAGTTAGCCAAGAATGTGAAAGCGGAGCATGTGCATATTAGTGATGTGTATAAAGCTATAGATGTTGACTGTGCGGAGCTAAAGCAGCAGATAAAGTGGGAAAAGGAACGCTTAAAACATATGAAAAAAGTGAGTGGTGTAGAGATGTTATTGGGGCACGGGGTGCTTTAATTATCTTGGATAAATCTGTCGAACAGGCATTTAGCTGTGAGATTTTATGTGCAGCTGTGAAGTTACTGATGATTTGGTTGGTAGCTTCTGGAATAAGAAATCGTTGTGGTTATATTCTTTATAAAATATAGTGTGAAAATTATAAAAATTAAAAGATCGGATTCATGAATGAAAAATTTATTCAATTATCAAGAGAACTTAAACATAGACCTATTTTAGAGAAGGCTTTAGGTCATTTTCCTAACTTACCTTTAGTTGCTATCGATTGTGGTTGTGGTGCTGGCAATGAATCTGCTTATCTACTCTCAAAGGGATTTAATGTTCATGCTTTTGATATTTCAATTGATGCACAAAAGTTCTGTGCTGAGCGATTCAAAGATGACTCTAAATTTATTTTCTATCATGAATCTTTTGAAAACTTTAATTTTCCGTCTGCAAGCTTAATAATTGCATCATTAAGTCTGTTCTTTTGTGAACCCAGCTATTTCTATAGTGTAATTAAACGAATGATAAATGCACTTCCTAAAGGCGGAATCCTTATAGTTGATTTATTGGGGACTCAAGATGAATGGGTTGCTAGAGAACCTGCAAAATTTATAGGATTTACGTACCAAGATATAGCCGATTTGTTTTTATTCGAGTTTAATTTATTGTTTCATAAAGAAATTGATGAAAACTTGCCTTTGTTGAGTGGTGGTATAAAAGCATGGCATTTTCATATGCTGATTCTACAAAAAAAGTAATTTTTAAATATAGAAAAACCCAGAACCTGCTTGCACAGATTCTAGGTTCGTTTAACTAAAAAAGCTTAAAGCGCAGCAATTTGTTCCATATTCGCGTTAACTTTCTCTAACTGAGCAGCAAACTCAGCAAGCTTCGCTTTTTCACCTTCAACAACTGCTGCTGGTGCTTTAGATACAAAGCCTTCGTTTGCAAGTTTGCCCGCAATTTGGTCGTGTTGCTTTTGGATTTTATCCAAGTCTTTTTGCAAACGAGCAAGCTCAGCTTTAGGGTCAATTAAGCCTTTCATTGGTACAAATACTGATGCATGGCTTACAACGCTAGAGCAAGACAAAGGTGGCTCTTGATCTTTATTTAAGAACTCAATGCTTTCAACTTTAGCCAATGCTTTGAACAATGCTTCAATACGAATGATCTGTTCACGTTCAGCGTCAGATGTATTTTGAAGTAATACTGGCAACAAGCGCGCATTACCTAAGCCTAACTCACCGCGAATGTTACGTACCGCACCAATCAAACCTTGAAGCCATTGCATGTCTGCTTCAGCTTGTTCGTTGATTTTTGCTTGCTCAGGAATAGGGTATTGAGCAGTCATAATCGTTGGGCCACCTTGACCAAGCATTGGTGCAAGAGTCTGCCAGATTTCTTCTGTCAAATACGGCATAAGTGGATGAGCCAAACGTAAAGAAGCTTCCATCACTGCAAGTAATACACGGCGTACTTCAGCTTTACGCTCTTCAGACACTTCTGCATCGTTTAAAACTGGTTTAGTTAACTCAACGTACCAGTCACAGTATTCATTCCAGATAAAGTCGTAAATCGCTTGAGCAGCAAGGTCTAAACGATACGTTGCAAATGCTTGATGTACAGCAGCTTCAGCTTTTTGCAGACGGCTCATAATCCATTGTTCTGGAAGTTCCCAAAGGTCTGGGCGTGCTTGTTGACCAACAGTTTGACCTTCAACATTCATTAGAACGAAGCGAGTTGCGTTCCAGATTTTGTTACAGAAGTTACGGTAGCCTTCCACACGTTTTAAGTCGAACTTGATGTCACGACCAGTGTTTGCAAGCGCACAGAACGTGAAACGAACTGCATCAGTACCATAAGCATTAATGCCTTCTGGGAACTCTTTACGCGTTGATTTTTCAATCTTGGCAGCATCTTTCGGATTCATTAAGCCAGTTGTACGTTTTGCAACTAAGCTTTCTAAATCAATACCATCAATCAAGTCTAATGGGTCAAGTACGTTACCTTTAGACTTCGACATTTTTTGACCTTCACCATCACGTACCAAGCCGTGAACGTAAACAGTCTTAAATGGAACTTGCGATGAACCATCTTCATTTTTCATGAAGTGTAGGGTCATCATGATCATGCGGGCAACCCAGAAGAAAATGATGTCAAAACCAGTCACCAACACATCTGTTGGGTGGAAAGTTTTTAAGAAATCATTTGCTGCATCTTTTTGTGCGTCGCCAGTCCAACCTAAGGTTGAGAATGTCCAAAGTGCAGATGAGAACCATGTATCAAGAACGTCTTCATCTTGTTTAAGTTCAACGTCAGCAGCGATGTTATTTTTCGCACGTACTTCTTCTTCGTTACGGCCAACATAGATGTTGCCATTTGCATCGTACCAAGCTGGAATACGGTGACCCCACCAAAGCTGACGTGAAATACACCAGTCTTGAATGTCACGCATCCACGCCATGTACATGTTGCTGTACTGCTCTGGAACAAACTTGATACGGCCATCTTGAACTGCTTCAATTGCAGGCTCAGCAAGCGGCGCAATTTTTACATACCATTGGTCAGTCAGTAATGGCTCAATAATCACGCCTGAACGGTCGCCACGTGGCGCTTTTAAGTCATACGGTTGGATTTGATCCAACCAGCCTTCAGCTTCAGCTTGAGCAACTAATTTTTTACGTGCTTCAAAACGCTCTAAACCAGCATAGTCCGCAGGTGCTGTAATGGTTTTAGAAATCTGTTCGCCAGCTTTTGCAATATATTCAAACTCACCTAAAACTTCGGCATTTTTGTTGAAGATATTAATGATTGGCAAGCTATTGCGTTTGCCTAGATCATAGTCATTGAAATCGTGAGCAGGTGTGATTTTTACACAGCCAGTACCGAAGTCTTTTTCAACGTAGTCGTCTGCAACGATCGGAACTAAACGACCAGTAATTGGCAATACAATATTTTTACCAACAAGGTGTGCATAACGCTCATCTTCAGGGTGAACAGCAACGGCAGTATCACCAAGTAATGTTTCAGGACGAGTCGTTGCAACTACAAGATAGTCTTTGCCATCTTGAGTTTTAACTGATTTATCTTCAAAGAAATATTTAAAGTGCCAAAGTGAGCCTTTTTCCTCTTTGCTTTCAACTTCAAGGTCAGAAAGAGCAGTTTGAAGTTTAGGGTCCCAGTTTACAAGGCGCTTACCACGGTAAATTAAACCGTCTTCGTGTAAACGAACGAATACTTCTTTAACGGCGTTTGATAAACCTTCATCCATTGTGAAGCGTTCACGTGACCAGTCTACAGATGAACCTAAGCGACGAATTTGCTTAGTAATCGTGCCACCTGATTGTTCTTTCCATTCCCAAACTTTTTCAATGAACTTTTCACGGCCTAAGTCGTGACGAGTTACACCTTGTAAGCCAAGTTGACGCTCAACAACCATTTGAGTTGCAATACCAGCATGGTCAGTACCCGGTTGCCACAAAGTGTTTTTACCCATCATACGGTTATAACGGGTGAGGGCATCCATAATGGCATTGTTAAAGCCATGGCCCATGTGCAAACTACCAGTGACGTTTGGTGGTGGAATCATGATACAGAATGATTCACCGTGACCAGAAGGTTTGAAGTAACCTTGTTCTTCCCACGTTTTGTACCACTTCTTTTCGATCTCGGTTGGATCGTACGTGGTGGCAATATTTTGAGCGGTTTGAGCGTCAGTCATAGTAGCTTAGATCGAATATGCATAAAAAATTGCATCTATTGTAGCAAAAAAATGCCTCGAAATTAATGTGCTGAAAACAGATAAACGGTTTTGTATTTTTTTCAAAAAACGGTAGATTTATGAAGCATAGATCACAATTTAATCGTGTAGAGACACGCCACAAAAACTACAAAAGAATTGAAAAGGAATGCGACACATGAGTTATCAAGTTTTTTTAAAAATTTCCGATTCGACCTATACGCAATTTGCTTCAATTCGAGACAAATTACATACAGGGGTAAGAGAAAGTCAGGCTAAAGTACTTGGAGAGGTTCTTTCTGATTTATCTTGTGAAATTATTGAGCAAGTGTTCTCTGTATTGTTACAGGCAGAACAAGACAACTCGGCTATGACCGAGAAACAGCGTCACGAGTCTGAGAAAGTGCTTCAACAAATTTTAGATACTTTCCGAAAGTATATGCCTTGGTCGGTCTCTTTTTTTGGTAATGAACGTCTTTTGCCTTTAGTTGATTATTTGACATCACTCATGAAAAAACGTGAGCAGGACATTTATATTACTTACCCGATCACACCTCAACTTGTACAACAGGCCCAAACATTGACTGAGCAAATACGTGCGGGCAACATGCAAAGTGTAGAAGAAGCTTTTCAAACCTTAATTCAAATTGTGGATTTAGGCGTAACAAGCCTAGTACGTGAACCTAAAAAACGTTTAAAATTTAATTTGGTTGTCGATAAAACCCTAAACGGGGTGATTAATATGACAACGCATTTGGGCTATAAACGTTTGGAAAAATTGGGGACGCAGGTTGATCAAACCACCGCAACTCACTATATCAACCACTTTTTGGCCTTCATGCATCAAGCAGCATAATTTAAAAAGATAATAGGAAGTCAAAATGGCCAAACTTGATACTTTGCAAAATAAAGTGGTATGGATTACGGGAGCATCTTCCGGTTTAGGGAAAGCTTTAGCTGGTGAGTTTGCTCTGCAAGGTGCTCAAGTCATTTTAACTTCACGTCGCTTTGAAGAGTTAGAAGAAGTTCGTGTTGGTTTACTCCATCCAGACCAGCATTTGTCGGTAGTTGCAGACATTACTAACCAAAAACAAGTTCAAGAAGCGTATGAACAAATTTTAAAAGCTAAAGGCCGAATTGACTGGCTTATCAATAACGCTGGTTTAAGTCAGCGTGCGCTTATTGAAGACACCACAATGGAAACTGAAAGAGCCATTATGGAAGTCGATTATTTCTCACAAGTGGTATTAACCAAAACTGTGCTACCGACCATGCTTAAACAAAAGTCTGGTCGAGTGGTATTTGTCTCGAGTGTAGCTGGGCTATTAGGTACACAGTACCGTGCAAGTTATTCGGCTGCTAAAGCTGCTATTCATATGTGGGCCAATAGTTTACGTGCGGAAGTTTCGGATCAGGGTGTTGAAGTTTCTGTTATTTTCCCAGGCTTTGTAAAAACTAATGTTTCATTCAATGCGTTAAATGGTGCAGGGCAGCCTCAAGGGCATCAAGACGAAGCAATTGAAAATGGACTAGAAGCGGATGTATTTGCAGAGCAGTCAGTTAAGGCATTAATGCAAGGGCAAGAATATATAGTAGTCGGCGGAACGAAAGAGAAATTAGGCGTTATGGTTTCCCGTATGTCCCCGAAACTACTCTATAAAATGATACGAAAAACAAAAGTGAAATAAAAAAGAGATTTCGCCGTGCTAAATTGATGGAAAAACCCACATAGAAGGTTCACCATGGATCAAGACTACCATCGTATCTTAGACGTCGTAACGCGTTTTCAATTGGTCTTTGACCAAAAAAATTGGGACGCTTTCGATGAGTTGTTGGCTGATCAACTTGAGGTAGACTATTTCCAATTTAGAGGGGAACCCTTATGTGTAGTGTCTTGTCATGAATATAAAGGTTCGCGGCAGCAAGCTCTGTCACACTTACGGCTACAGCACAATTTGAGCAATCCACTTATTCGGATTGAACAAGATCAAGCATGGCTAGAGTGTAATTATCAAATTTATCGTTTTTCAGAAAATGATTATTTTCATTCGTTTGGTCGTTATTATTTTACTTTGGCAAAACAACAGGATAAATGGAAAATTACCAGAATTTGCCAACATTTGACTAAAAATATTGGCAACCCGCGTATACATTTTTCTGCTATGGGGCAGGGCTAGTCTTTGACTGCTGTACCATAAGCAAAAACTTCGACCATTCCGCCTTGCATACCGAGTTCGGTTGTACTCAGCCGAACTCCCATAATATGGTTAGCACCTACACTGTGTGCTTGCTGCTTTAAACGAATAATCGCTTCACGGCGAGCACGTTCAACAATACTTTCATAACTGGTCAGCCTTCCACCTAAAATATTTTTAATAGATGCCAATACATATTTAAAGTAATCATGAGAAATCACAACATTACTGCTAATAAACTGGCCCAGTTGATCACTTGTGGCAAAACGATTGGTATCAATTCTGATATGTGCCAACTGTTGTTCTTTTTCTAGAAGTTCATTCAAATGTTTTTGTTCAATATGGCGGCCAAAAGCCCAACCAATACTAAAAAGAATGAGAAAAATAACAAACTGAAAAATAAGATTGTCCATTTTCTACCTATGCATTAAATGGGTCTGGTAGATGTGGAGCTTGAGGTTGCACAATGACTGCTGTGCCATATACAAATAACTCGGAAGCGCCTTGGGCAATATTAGAAGTTGAAAAACAAATACCCACAATTGCATTTGCACCAAGCTGTTGGGCTTTAGCAATCATGCGATCCATGGCTTCTTGGCGGGATTCTTCTAAAAGTTCGGTATAGCCAGTGAGCTCGCCACCCACAATATTTTTTAAACTCGCCATGAGGTCACGGCCTACGTGTTTGCTACGAACAGTGCTTCCATAAACAACATCAAGTTGCTTTAAAATTTGATGGCCTGGAACGCTTTCTAAATTACTCAATAACATTGTTTTTTCTCAATCTAAATTTCTTAAGGTTTCAAGATAAAAAATATCTACTTGAGTTGCAATAAAAAAGCCCACCGAAGTGAGCTTTTATAAACAAGTTAACTAAAACTTATTGCTTTTTAAGTTCAGCACTTGATGGTTGATGAACCACTGTATCTGAAGTATTAGCTTTTAAACCACCACCTAGAGTTTTGTACAACTCGATTTGGTTGTTTAAGTTTGCTTGTTGAAGCAATAGTAAACCTTGTTCAGCTGTATAAGATGAACGCTGTGCATCTAGAACAGTCAAGTAACTATCAATACCAGCACGGAAGCGGGCATTTGAAAGTGTATAGTTGCGGTTTGTTGCTTCTACCAGACGTTGCTGCGCTGTTAGACGATCACCAATATTGGCACGAGTTGCAAGCGCATCATTGACTTCACGGAACGCAGACTGAACTGATTTTTCATAATCAGACAATGCAATTTTCTGATCAGTTTCAGAAATTTTTACATTCGAACGACGTGTGCCCCAGTCAAAGATTGGTAAGTCTAAACTTGGGCCAATTGACCATGCAAAACCACCAGACTTAAATAGATCACTTAAGTCAGTTGATGCATAACCTGCTGAACCCGTTAAGCTAATGGTTGGGAATAAACGTGCTTTTGCAGCACCAATATTCGCACCCGCAGCGCTTAAGTTATATTCAGCTGCTTTTACATCTGGACGGTTGTTTAGCAAGTCACTAGGCAAACCAGCAGTAAACACATTTTGTTGAGCAACGCGTTTTACAGGTTGTGTTGGCAACAAGTTTTGTGCAACAGGCTGACCTACAAGCAAGTTCAACAAGTTTTGTGCTTGAGCAATTTGAGTTTTGTAGTTCGCTACATCATTACGCGCAGTTTCTACAGAAATCTGTGCCTGACGTAACGGAACTTCGCTGTCGATACCTACATCAAAACGTTTTTTGTTGAGATTGTAAGAGTCTTGTTGTGCTTTAAGTGTTTGCTCTGCAAGTCTTAAATTCGCTGTTGCAAACGAGTAATTTAACCATGCTTGAGCAACTTGGCTAATTAGACTGATTTGAGTCGAATCACGCGCACTTTGTGTTGACAGATAACTATCTAAAGCAGCGTCTTTTAGACTACGAACACGGCCCCAGAAATCAAGCTCATAAGCAGTTACACCCAAACCTACTTGGTAAGTAGAGTAGGGGTTATTTGGATCACGACTTGGCGTAACCTGACGAACTGCGCTACCACTTGCTCCGATTGTTGGAAGCTGGTTGTTCTTTGTAATCTGATATTGCTCTTGAGCACGTTCAATATTGAGCGTTGCTTTACGTAAATCACGGTTATTCGCAAGAGCCAAGTCGATCACTTCAAGCAAACGTGGGTCAGCAAAGAACTGTTTATAGCCCTGTTCAGCAATAGATGTACCAGAAGCGCTGTTATATGCATAGCTCTGTGGAATATCGGTTTTCACGACTGGTTCTGGGCCGCGCATGCTTTGACAAGCTGACAAAGCAAGCGCAAGTGCAGATACCGCAATGCTACGACCTGAAATAGACCATACTTTTTGCATCACGATTTATGCTCCTGAGTGTTTATGGTTTTTGGTTTGTACTTAAAGATACTACGAATCCACACATAGAATACAGGGATAAAGAAGATACCTAAGAATGTCGCGCTGAGTACGCCACCAAGTACACCAAAGCCGACTGAGTGCTGACTTCCTGCACCGGCACCTGTTGAAAGGGCAAGTGGAAGTACACCAAAACCGAAGGCAAGGGTCGTCATGATAATTGGACGTAAACGCATTTTTGCTGCATGTAAGGTTGCATCAAGGAGGTCTTCACCTTTTTCCTGCAATTCTTTTGCAAACTCAACAATTAAGATCGCATTTTTTGCAGAAAGACCGATGACCGCAATCATGGCTACCTGGAAGTAAATGTTATTTGAGAGATTTGGGTCTCCTTTAATAATCATACCCAAGTAAGTCAATACGATTGCACCAATGACACCAAGTGGTACCACAAGTAAAACCGAGAACGGGATAGACCAGCTTTCATATAATGCAGCCAAGCAAAGGAATACGATTAACAATGAAAGCGCATATAAGAATGGAGCTTGAGCACCAGACTCGCGTTCTTCAAGAGATAATCCTGTCCATTCATAGTCGAAACCTTGTAAGCCCATAGATGGTAACTTACCAATAATTTCTTCCATGGCTTTCATGGCATCACCAGAGCTCACGCCAGGTGCAGGTGTACCTTGAATGTTAACCGATGATACGCCGTTATAACGTTCAAGACGTGGTGAACCATAAGTCCATTCGCCTGTAGCAAATGCCGAGAATGGTACCATTGCGCCTTTGTTATTACGTACATACCACTTGTTTAAGTCTTCAGGCATCATACGGGTATTCGCATCACCTTGAACATAAACTTTTTTCACACGACCACGGTCAACGAAATCATTGATGTATGAACCACCCCAAGCAATACGCATTGTATTGTTGATGTCGGCAATACTTACACCCATAGCACCAGCTTGTGCCTGATCTACATTAATTTGATACTGAGGTGTATCTTCTTGACCATTTGGACGTACACCAACAAGACGTTTATCTTGTGATGCCAAGCCTAAAATCGTGTTACGAGCTGCAATCAGTTTCGCATGGCCTTGACCACTTGAATCTTTAAGCTGCAAGTTAAAACCGGCAGTTACACCTAATTCAGGCATTGCAGGAAGCTGTAAAGGCATAACATATGATGCATCTTTAATGATCATATTTAATGCCATACCGCGCTTGATTAATGCACCAATTTGAGTTTCAGGTGATGTACGTTTGCTCCAGTCTTTCAACTTAACGAAGCCAATACCCGCATTTTGACCCACACCTGTGAATGAGAAGCCAGAAACGGTGAAAATCGATTCCACTGTATCTTTTTCATTCAAGAAGAAGTGTGTCATGGTATCAACTACTTTACCTGTACGGTCAAGCGTTGCATTTGGCGGTAATTGTACAAGCGTCATTACCACGCCCTGATCTTCTTCTGGTAAGAATGAAGTCGGAAGCTTTTGGAACAAGAATACTAAAAGGGCAACTACTACAGCATAAAGCACGCCAGAGAAGATTTTGCCTTTAAGCATGCGACTAACACCATTTTGGTAGCTATGCGACATGCGGTCAAAACCATTGTTAAAGCTTCTAAAGAAACGTGCAAAGATATTATTGCTTGGTTCTTTATTTGGATCATGCTGTTTTAAAATGGTTGCACAAAGTGCTGGTGTAAATGTTAATGCCACAATTAACGATAGAACCATTGCAGTAACAAGGGTAATCGAGAATTGACGGTAAATTACACCTGTTGTACCACCAAAGAAAGCCATTGGTACGAATACCGCTGTCAATACACTGGTAATACCGACTAACGCACCAGAAATCTGCTGCATTG
This sequence comes from Acinetobacter sp. XH1741, assembly GCF_041021895.1. Lineage (NCBI taxonomy): Bacteria > Pseudomonadati > Pseudomonadota > Gammaproteobacteria > Moraxellales > Moraxellaceae > Acinetobacter > Acinetobacter chenhuanii. The sequence continues at coordinate 3,601,165 of NZ_CP157428.1, read as the reverse complement.
AGCGAGAGGTTGCCGTTACCGGATCGGTATGGTCTTCACTCATCACACGTTCAACGTTTTCGACTACAACAATGGCGTCATCGACCAGAAGACCGATTGCCAATACCATAGCGAACATGGTTAAGGTGTTAATTGAGAAGCCAAAAATATTAATAACCGCAAATGTACCTAATACAACAACTGGAACTGCAAGCGTTGGAATAATCGTTGCACGCCAGTTCTGTAAGAATAGGAACATAACAATGAATACCAAAATCACGGCTTCAATTAATGTGTGTACAACACTCTCAATTGAAAGACGGATAAATGGAGTCGTGTCATAAGCCAGTTTATCTGCAAGACCCGTAGGGTAGTTCTTACGTAATTCAGATAGACGTTGTTCAACGGCTGCTGCTGTATCAAGTGCGTTGGCACCTGTTGCAATCTTAATTGCAAGACCTGCTGCTGGTTTACCATTAAATTTCGAATCGAATTGATAGTTATCAGAACCAAGTTCTACGCGAGCAACATCTTTTAATCGAACCTCAGCACCTGATGCAGTGTTCTTTAAGAAGATGTTTTTAAACTGTTCCGGTGTTTGTAACAAGCTTTGCGCATTTACTGTCGCATTAAGAACTTGGCCTTCTACAGCTGGCGCACCACCTAACTGACCTACTGCAACTTGAGAGTTTTGTGCTTGTAAAGCAGTTGCAATATCAGTAGGAGTAAGTTGATAACTTGTTAATTTAGCCGGATCAAGCCAGATACGCATTGCGTATGAACCACCAAAGACCGTTACCTCACCCACACCAGCAACACGGCTAAGTGGTTCTTTAATTGATGAGTTTACATAGTCTTTAATGTCTGAGTCTGACAGGTTGTTATCTGGTGAATAAAATGCAATAACTTGCAAGAAGCTCGCACCAGATTTAGTTACTGTTATACCTTGACGCTGTACATCTTCAGGTAAAAGTGCAGTTGCAGATTGCAATTTGTTTTGAACTTGAACCTGTGCAATATCAGGGTCAATACCTTGTTCAAAGTTTAATTGAATAGATGCTTGACCATTACCAGCACTGTTAGATGAAATATAACGTAAGCCATCAAGACCATTCATTTGTTGTTCAATGATCTGGGTTACGGTGTTTTCAACTGTTTCAGCCGATGCACCAGGATAAGTCGCAGAAATAGTTACTGTCGGTGGTGCAATCGTCGGATATTGTGCAATAGGCATTTTTGTTAGCGTAAGAATACCCGCCAACATAATGACTAATGCAATCACCCACGCAAAAATGGGGCGATGAATAAAAAACTGTGCCATTCAATCTACCCCTTATGCATTTGAAGCTGCTTTCTGTTCTGCTTGAGGTTTACCTGATTGAGCCGGTTTTGCAGCATTTGGCGCTGCACCTTGAGGGTTTGCTGGTTGAGCTTGATAAGGTTTCGCTGATACTTGTTGGCCTTCTTTCACTTTGGCAACGCCATCAACAATAACTTTATCTCCGGTTTTTAAACCGTTAGTCACAATCCAGTTTTGTCCTTGAACACCAGCGGTTTCAATAGGACGACTCTCAACAGCCCCTTTGGCATTAACAAGCATAGCTACAGCTTGACCTGTAGGTAAACGTGTAATGGCAGCTTGTGGAATCAGATAAGCATTTGGAACAACACCTTGAACAATTTGTGCAGTTGTATACATACCCGGAAGCAATAAATGATTCGGGTTAGAGAATACAGCACGTAATGTCACTGTTCCTGTATCTTGGTTTACAGAAGCATCAGAGAAAGCAAGTTGGCCTTCGATCGGGTAGGTAGACCCATCTTCAAGCTTTAATTTTACTTTCGTGTTGTTGCTGTTGTTTAAACTGCCTTTACTTAGTTGCTGACGTAAACGCAATAACTCAGTGCTTGACTGGTTAATATCAACATAAATCGGATCTAGCTGCTGAATAGTTACCAACGGGTCAGCCTGGTTAGCAGTAACCAAAGCACCAGCCGTCACTGAAGAGCGTCCAGATTGTCCAGAAATTGGAGAGCGAATAGTAGAATAACCAAGATCTACATTTGCATTTGTTACTTGAGCCTTCGCTGCAGCAACTTGCGCTTCTGCAACATTGACTTGACCAAGTAAGTCATCATATTCCTGTTTAGACACAGCATTACTAGAAACAAGTTGTTTATAACGGTTTAACTTGGTACGTAGTGAAGCCAGATTTGCCTGTTGTTGTAGGAGAGATGCTTTTGCATTTTCTAACGTTGCACGGTTCGTTCTAGAATCAAGCTCATATAGCGCTTGGCCTTCACGAACATAGCTTCCTTCAGCAAATAAGCGCTTTAAAATCACGCCACTTGTTTGAGGACGAACTTCAGAAATTTGATATGCTGAAGTGCGGCCTGAAAGCTCAACGCTTTGTTCAACACTTTGTGGTTGAGCAACAATAACACCTACTTCTGCAGGCGGCATTTTCTGAGCAGCAGCAGCTTGCTGTTTCTCATTGGAGCCTTTGCTACAACCAACAAGTGCGATACTTGTTGCTAATGCGCAAGCAGTAAGGGCAGGAGCCCAAAGCTTAGCCGACATCATTGTTCCACCTCGTTTAGATAAAATCTAAAAATATATTTGTTTTCTACTTAACCTACTTTGTGTTTGTCTTAACAAGAGCCAAAGCAGTGCAATCCAAATAAAACCAATGCCCCAACCAGCGAGTACGTCTGTTGGGAAATGAACTCCTGCATATATTCTTGAAAGCCCCATACACACAAACCAAAGACAGGAGATCAAAACAATATAAGGAGAGTTAGTGTTGTGTTTACGGCATAACATAATCATTGCCAGACAAGCCAGTGTTGATGCATAAACACTATGTGCACTTGGGAACGATGCACCATAACTTTCAACAATATGATATGCCTCAGGAGGTCTAGGCCGGTTAACACACCATTTGAGCAGCCAACCAATGGTGATACTGCCAATAACTCCCAAGCTAATGAAAATAACAGTAATATATTTTTTATACCATGCTAAATATACACATACTAGAAAGGATAAAAAACATACAAATGGCATGCCGCCTACGCGTGCAAGAAAGGTGGTTATAGCATTAAGATAATTTAAACGATGATGACTCAATGTTTGAACGGTGAGCAAGTCCAAAGATTGAAGACTTGGTACAAAAAGACCAAGCACACCTAATCCTAAAAAAACGCAACCAATACAAAGCAGTAGATAGGGCATATTACACACCTTTGCTTATTCATATAGTTTTTCACTACTGAATGCCGTTGAAAGTGTACTTGCCAGTACACTTTTTTTCAAGCCTGATAGATCATCGTAAATTCATTTTGAAATTTTTTTAACATTTGGAAAAACAATCACAACAAAATTGACGGAATTCACGTTTTGTGTACAAAACAGAACATTTAGTGCTCTGTTTTTTTTCCGCCACTTGTTGATGTATTTTCTTCTAATTCTAAAGGCTGCTTTGGTGGCCAGAAGAAGTCACTTGGTCGTGTAAGAAAATGGGTCATGACCAGTTTTGCTAGAGGTTTCCATTGTTCAAAGCGAACTCGACGTGCTCGTAGCGCTACAATAATGGTTAAGGTAAAACTTACGAACAAGTTGGTGAGGCCAATACAGAGCACACCTAAAAAAGAAACTATAATCAAGCCGATATCTGGACTGCCGTTAATTGTCATTAAACCTTGGATAAAGTTTGCTGATGCAAAGGCAATGTGACGGATATCTAAAGGTAGACCTAAAATAAAGCCAATGGTTCCCATACTTCCTAACATTACACCAAATAGGAAGTTACCTGCGAGAGCACCTAAATTACGTTCAATATATTCTGCAAAACGATTTAGGCGTTCTTGACCGAATAAATTGCGTAGACGTCGATGTGCTTTTAAACGTGGTCCTACTTTTCTATAAACAGCCATGTTGTCGAAGTAGCCTGCAATAAGGCCCGACAAGAACAAACACACCCCAGCAATTGCTGCATGAGGAACTGCTAACGATGTGAATGGGTTTAAGCTATGTAAGAGGGATGTTGCTTTGGTATGGGTGAGTAAAGGTTCACCCAGATAAAACTGCCAAGCAAAGGTAATGAGCGCAGCAGTAGGAATTGCAATTGAGATATTACCTAAAATAGCAATAAACTGCGTTCGGATAATATTGATAATGAGTGCTGCCAACTCTGCAATTTGTGCAGTTTTAGAGCCTTTACGTTGCTGAACAGTGGCTGCAAGAGCAGCGGCTGTCATTGCTGGCTGTTTTGTCGCAACGGTAAAGTGCAATACATGAATCAGAATAAAACCGAGAGAATAGTTCATACTGAATGTAAAGGCTTGCATCAGCGGAGCCATAGTCATTCGCGCAGCAAGTATTTTCAAAGAAGCCATACAGGCAATAATCACACCTGCACCAGCAGCGGCTTTATACATGCCCCAAAAGCCTTTGGTATCAGTACTTACATAATGCTCACCAGTACGGCTTGCATTTTCTGTCACTTGAAAGGCAATCAGTTCACTGGTCGTGCTGAGCAACGAACGAACGCTCTTTTCACTATAATGTGCTTTAGTTAAATCTGAAATTAAATTACCTAAAGAAATGTAGCGTCCTTCGCTGTCATCTACGACGAGATAAAGCAATAACTCAATACGATCTAAGCATTGTTCAAGTAAAGACAACAGATAGGTCAAACTTAAACTAACACCGATTCTTTTTGTTGCCCGCCGTATTTTTAAAACGACATCTCGACATTGTTCTAACATTACAAATGCTTGAGATGCGTCGGGAGGTGGAACAACAGCAATGTCTTGGCTAGAAATATCTTGTTTTTTATATTTTTCTATAAACTCAATAATTTCACGGTTTTGTACTAAAAACGGTGATTCATATTCAGTTAACTCAGGTTGAGCATTAATAAATTCGGGATAAAGACCAATACCACTAATACGATAAGATAAGACTGTAATCGCCTTAATCATTTCTCCTTGAATTGCATGCTTTTCATCGACATTACTGTTGCTTTGCCCAATCAGTCCAAAGAGGGTTGCCCAATCTTTATCATCAATATTATTTAACCAGACTGAATCACTTTCCAAATAGAAAATTTTTCCAATCAAGATTTTGAGTTGGCTTACATCCTCAATGAGTGGCAAAAAATGGCCACCGAGCCTTTGTCCAAGCTGATTCCAGAAACCATCTAAAGACAAAATGCCGCTATCTGCATATAAACTCACTTGTTTATATTGATTAATTAAACGTAATAAAAAGGTTTGTAATAATGCAGGAGCTGTAGGGGTAAGTAATAAGCTGTCGATAAACGCTTGTATTTTTTGTGCTATCTCATCAGTATCGTGTGGATCAGATGGACGTAAAGCATTGACTAAGTCAATGAGGATATTTTCATCGATAACAGCTTGAGGGTTTTCAAGCTGTTTCTCTATTTTTAAAAAATGATCTGAAAAATTTATATGCATAGGCAAAATAATATCTACTGTATTCGATGTAATGCAAGTCGAGTTAAATTAATCAATGCCTGACGATACGGTGTATCAGGCAAAATTGACAAGGCTTGCAGTGCTGCTTCTGTTTCTTCTTGGGCACGGCGCTGGCAATAATCTAAAGCACCAGACTTTTGTACAATTTCAATGACTTCGGATAATTGATCAACACCACCAGTCGCAATACTACGACGAATAATGGCGTGCTCTTCACCAGTTGAATGTGCTAATGCTGAAATTAACGGTAAAGTCGGTTTACCTTCCATTAAATCATCACCAATATTTTTACCTAATGTTTCAGCATCTGAAGTGTAGTCTAAAATATCGTCAATAATTTGGAATGCATTTCCGAAATGACCTGCAAATAATCTCAAAGGTTCACGGTAAGCTTCTTGTCCAGCCAATATGGCAGCACCTTCAGTTGCGAGTTCAAATAGGCGAGAAGTTTTACCATGAATAATTTTTAAATATGTTTCTTCGGTTGTATCTGGTTGATGCTGAGATTGAAGCTGTAACACTTCGCCTTCTGCAATTTCACATGTGCCTGTTGAGAAGTCTTTTAATAAGGTCATGTTGTTTAAGTCGACCAATAGGTCAAAAGCACGAGCAATAAGGAAGTCGCCTACGAGTACGGCAGTTTGATTGTTCCAAGTTGCATTTGCTGTAGGGCGTCCACGGCGAAGTCCAGATTCATCCACAACATCGTCATGTACTAAAGTTGCTGTATGAAGCATTTCAATGATGGCAGCCAGACGCTGTGCATTTTGCATATTGTCGAGACCGCAAGCACGTGCTGCCAGTAAACACATGATTGGGCGCATACGTTTGCCGCCAGCTTCAACAACATGTTTACTAACCGACATGACCAAGCCGACTTTTGAGCTAATTCCTTCATTAATCAAGTGATCCATCGCAGCAAAGTCTGTAGCAACAGGAGCGAGAATGTCTTGCTTAAAATCGATGACCATATGAAGAAAAACCCCGTATTGGTGATAAGTGGCGTTAGTGTATCAATTAAAAGTGCATTAAACAGGGAAACAAGCAGCTGATCTAAATCATTTGTATGGTCATGAAGAGTTCTTTGTTCTTTATTTCGGCAAAACTAGAAGTTTCCGACAAAACAATAAATTTGAATAACGTCAACATGAATACAGCTTGTTCTTGTTGCAAGTTGTGTTAGGAACTGTATTTTAAATTCCATTCAGAATCAATGAAAAGTACTAAATTCGAATTGAAGCTGCTTTTTATTGTGTAAGAATAATGACCTCAAGTTGTGTAGATAAAGATAAAGCACTTGTCGTTTGATCAAATTTCACTTAAAATCTGTCGCCTTGTATAACCCCAGTGGCGTTCGTTTTAAGATCGATATATCCCTTTATCGACACGACGACACGGGCTGATTGGAGTACATTATGTACGCAGTAATCCAAAGCGGTGGTAAACAGCACCGTGTAGTTGAGGGTGAAACCCTTAAAGTTGAATTATTGAAGGCTGAATCTGGCGCAACTATTACATTTGATGATGTATTAATGGTTGTAAACGGTGACAACATTCAAATCGGTGCTCCAGTTGTAGCTGGCGCTAAAGTAACTGCAGAAGTGATTGGTCATGGTCGTCACGACAAAATTCGCATTATCAAAATGCGTCGTCGTAAACACTACCGTAAGCAACAAGGTCACCGTCAATGGTTCACTGAGTTGAAAATTACTGGTATTTCAGGCTAATCACGAGGAGTAAGAGACATGGCAACTAAAAAAGCCGGTGGATCGACGAAGAACGGTCGTGATTCAAACCCAAAAATGTTAGGTGTTAAAGTTTACGGTGGTCAAACTGTAACTGCTGGTAACATCATCGTTCGTCAACGTGGTACTGAATTCCACGCTGGTGCAAATGTTGGTATGGGCCGTGACCATACTTTATTTGCTACTGCTGACGGCGTAGTAAAATTCGAAGTGAAAGGTCAATTTGGCCGTCGCTACGTAAAAGTTGAAGCTGTTTAAGTTTTAGCTTAAGAAAAAGCCCACATTTGTGGGCTTTTTTTATGGAATTTTATCCACATGGTCTTCATCATGATGAATGAAATTCTACAAACAATATGAATAACATAACAAAATATCTTATTTTCTCAATGATTAGCACTGAGTTTGTCGGTTAATATGAGTCTTGAATGAAGAGCTTGTTCAACTTGCTTAAATTAAAGTTCAACAAGTTATCTTACAGCAACTAAAAAGGTGATGACATGAATATGCTTCGTAAAACTATGTGTGCTATTACACTCAGCGCGTCAGTGCTTGCTCCTGTAATGAGTACTACAGCGTTTGCTGCACCAGTAGCAGCACCGGAGCAACAGGCAATTGGGAACCTGGTAAATCAGTTATCAGGATTACAGCGTTTGACCGCCGATTTTGAACAAACCACGAAAGCAAATACAAAAACTGTAGCACAGAAAAAAGGCTTAAGCGCCCAGCATATGAACCAGACATTTAAGGGTTCAATGAAAGTTGAACGTCCGGGGAAATTTTATTGGGAAACTGTAAGTCCTTCGAAACAAACTATTGTGACCAGCGGTAAAACGGTCTGGATTTATGACCCAGATTTACAACAAGCTGTACGTCAAAGCTTAGATTCGCAAGTAGCCGACACCCCAGCTTTATTACTCTCTGGTAATACTAGTCAAATCATGAAGTCTTACCGAGTAACTCAGCCTGATAAATCTAAGTTATATTTCACTTTATTCCCGAAAAAAGAAGATGGGGCTTTCCAAAGCTTAACGATCAGCTTTGGTGCAAACAAAGCGCCGACACTGATGGTGTTGCAAGATTCTTTGGGTCAAACCACTTATGTGAAATTTAATAACGTAAAAGTGAATGCTTCAATTCCAGCTTCGACTTTCAATTTTACACCGCCAAAAGGCACAGATATTATTGACCAATAATTGTTGTTGCTCTCTAGAAAGCCATCTTTAAAGATGGCTTTCTTTTTATATATCAAGCCTAGATACATTTTTTAACCCCGACTTAACCTTACGCTTTGTATAGTGGTAGCAGCGAATTTACGGGGATTACTATGCAACTTTACGATAAAAAAACTATTTTCATTGTTCCTATGTTAGCTGCCATGGTAGTGGTGAGTGGGTGTCAGCCAAAATCTGCGGCTAAAGATGAGCAGCCCGCATCTAGCGCTTCTGTTAAAGAGCAAAAACAAGCTGAAGTTCCTGTGATTCAAGCGAAAGTAATTCCAGTAAAACTACCGAAGTCTAAAGTCTGTCTTGAAGATGGCTGTACTGAATATGATTTTCAAACGGTACAGACCAATCAAAAATGGATTAATGATTATTTTACCAATCGTATAAAGAAAGCAGACCCGAATGCTTTTGCAAACTTGGCTGACAAACCTGTAGAGGTGCCTGAAGGAGAGCCACGCTCAAGTCAGAGTGCGATTTATGTTCGATACTTAGGACAAAATTATAATCTTGCAACTTTTGCATTACAGACATATTCATATTCCGCTGGTGCAGCGCATGGTATGTCTCATCAAGAATTTGTAAATTTCGATTTATTAAATAAAAAACATCTCTGTACACGACAAAAATAGATAACTCATTGAAATAATGTCATAATAATTGTTTTCTAACGACGAATACTATGACACATCTCAATGAGTTATATCTTATCTTAAACAAATCTCTAAAATGGAACAAGTCACATTTAAAGTGCTTTGCGCTCATCATGCTTGTGATTATTTTAAAGCAAACATGTAATCTTTCTTCTGCATCTAAAGCCTTGCCCATCAAGTGCTTACCACAATCATTTTATCGACGTATGCAGCGCTTCTTTGCAGGTCAGTATTTTGATTATCGTCAAATTTCTCAGTTGATTTTCAATATGTTTTCATTCGACCAAGTGCAACTGACTTTAGATAGAACCAATTGGAAATGGGGAAAACGAAATATTAATATCCTGATGCTCGCAATCGTTTATCGTGGAATAGCGATACCTATCCTTTGGACATTGCTTAATAAACGTGGAAATTCAGATACGAAAGAGCGCATTGCTTTGATTCAACGCTTTATAGCCATTTTTGGTAAAGACCGTATTGTGAATGTGTTCGCAGACAGAGAGTTTATCGGTGAGCAGTGGTTTACATGGTTAATTGAACAAGACATCAACTTCTGCATTCGTGTTAAAAAAACTTCATTGTCACCAATCATTTAGGAAAGAATCATAAAATTAGTGATTTATTTCGCCATCTTAAAGTTGGTCAAATTGAATGTCGTAAACGACGGATTTTGGTTGGTCGGGTGAAACTATATATAAGTGCACTACAGTTAGAAAATGGAGAGCTTTTACTCGTCGTTTCTCCTCAGTTTAATGCCAATGCTATTCAGGATTATGCATTACGCTGGGAAATTGAAACCTTATTCAGTTGTCTCAAAGGACGCGGGTTTAATCTTGAAAATACGCGCTTGACAGACCCTAGACGAGTGAAAAAATTGATTGCGGTGTTAGCTATAAGCTTCTGTTGGTGTTACTTAACGGGTGAATGGCAACATGATCAAAAAAAAGCGATAAAAATAAAGAAGCATGGACGACTCTCAATGAGTTTATTTCGCTATGGTTTAGACTATGTTCAAATGGCGATTCAGCGTTTAATTGGTTTTGGGAAAAAAGAAGAGTTTAAGGAAATTTTGGCAATTTTAAGAAGGCAGAATCCTGATAGGATAAGGGTTCTGTGAAATTTGTCGTGTACAGAGAAAAAACATATTACTGTTGCTGAACTTATTCAGCCAGATGTTGAAAAACAACTTGTTGATGCACTTTTTGAGGCAAATACGAATTGGCTTCAAGAGCACAATATCAGCCGAGAAAAATTACAATTAAGTGATAATTTCTACTATGGTGCAAATGGGATCGTTTTTGTATATCCGGTTTATGAACTCGCGTCTTATGCCGAAGGGATGACTGAATTAACATTGCCATATTCTGAGGCGGCTAAGTTCATTAAACCTGAGTATTTACCAAGTGTGCCAAGCTACAACATGTAAAATATGTGGTCTCTTCTCAGAATTGTGTGAAAGCTATTCGATATGAAGATGATCACTATATTTTTTAGTGTTAAGGGCTTACACTATAGCCAGTTTTTTACCCATATTATGATTAATTATGATCGACCCTAAGTTACTCAGAAATAATATTGAAGTCGTTAATGCAGCTTTGGCAAAACGTGGTGTTCAGCTAGATGTTCAAGAATGGGCGTCTTTAGAAACCCGCCGTAAAGACTTGCAATCAAAAACTGAAAAGTTACAGGCAGAGCGAAATGCCGGTGCTAAACAAGTGGGTCAGATTAAAAAATCCGGTGGTGATGCTTCCGAAATCATGGCTCGTATGCAAGCCATTGGTGATGAAATTAAAGCAGCTGAAGTTGCTTTATCAGAACTACAAAATGAGATTGAGCAAAAAGCGCTTAGCATTCCTAACTTACCAGACGAATCTGTTCCAGCTGGTAAGGATGAGAATGATAATGTTGAAATCTCAAAATGGGGTACACCTCGTCAGTTTGATTTTGAAATCAAAGATCATACTGATTTAGGCGAGTGGATGGGCGGACTAGAGTTCGAAACTGCGACTAAACTAACCGGTTCACGTTTTAGCGTGTTAAAGGGGCCTTTAGCTCGTCTACAACGTGCTTTAACTCAGTTCATGCTTGATACCCATACATTAAAGAATGGCTATACAGAAGCTTATGTGCCGTATTTGGTTAATGCTGACTCACTTCGTGGGACAGGACAATTACCAAAATTTGAAGAAGACTTATTTAAACTTCAAGGCGAAAAAGAGTACTACCTCATCCCTACAGCAGAAGTTCCTGTAACCAACTTTGTTCGTGATGAAATCATTGACGCAGATCGTTTGCCACTAAAATATTCGGCTCATACACCATGTTTCCGTAGTGAAGCAGGTTCTTATGGTCGTGATACGCGCGGTTTAATTCGTCAGCACCAGTTTGATAAAGTTGAAATGGTGCAGATTGTTAAACCTGAAACTTCTATGCAAGCACTTGAAGAACTCACTGCCCATGCAGAAGGTATTTTGCAAGCACTTGGTTTGCCATACCGCAAAATTTTGCTCTGTGGTGGTGATATGGGCTTCGGTGCAACGAAAACTTATGATTTAGAAGTTTGGGTTCCAAGCCAAAATACATATCGTGAGATTTCAAGCTGCTCTAATATGGGTGATTTCCAAGCACGTCGTATGAAAGCACGCTTCCGTGTGGATCAGAAGAAGACCGAATTGGTGCATACACTAAACGGTTCAGGTCTTGCAGTAGGTCGTACTTTGCTTGCAGTTATGGAAAATTACCAGCGCGAAGATGGTTCAATCGAGATTCCAGAAGTGTTACGCCCGTACATGGGCGGTGCAACGTTTATTGACTAAACTTTGCATCTAAATTGTGCACGTTTTTTGCTTAAACATAATCAGATGATTGATGTAGAGGTTTAAGGTGGATATTTTTCCAATCTCTTTAAAGTTGCAACAGCAACGTTGTCTGATTGTGGGCGGAGGGCATATTGCTTTACGCAAGGCAACTTTATTAGCTAAAGCAGGGGCAATAATTGATATTGTTGCCCCCGCAATTGAAGACCAACTTCTGCAATTAGTTACCACAACAAACGGCCAGTATTTTGCAGATGCTTTCTCTGAGAAATGTTTAAATACAGCTTATCGACTCGTCATTGCTGCAACCAATGATGCAGGGGTGAACAAATCAGTTTTTGAACACTGTGAAGCACGTAATTTACTTGTAAATAGCGTTGATGATATTCCACATTGCCGCTTTATGGTCCCTGCAATTATAGACCGTTCTCCATTAGTTATTTCTGTTGCTTCAAATGGGACATCTCCTGTCTTATCTCGTCAAATCCGTACACAGTTAGAGACATCTATTCCACATGGAATGGGACGGCTTGCCGATTTTTCAGGGAAATGGCGAAATCAGGTTAAAGCAAAAATTCCTAATCCAGATGAGCGTCGTATTTTTTGGGAAAACTTGTATGCAAGCCCCTTAAAAGAGCAAGTTTTTAATGACAATCTCGATGTTGCCAACAGTATGCTTGCACAAGCATTAGAGGCATGGAAAGCACCTAAAGGTGAAGTTTATTTAGTGGGAGCTGGTCCTGGAGACCCTGAACTACTTACCTTGAAAGCTTTACGTTTAATGCAGCAAGCAGATGTAGTTATTTATGATCGTTTAGTATCTCAACCGATTTTAGAGTTATGCCGCCGAGATGCGACAAAAATATATGTCGGTAAAGCTCGCTCAAATCACTCTGTTCCTCAAGATGGCATTAATGCTTTACTCGTTGAATATGCTCAACAAGGAAAGCGTGTTTGTCGTTTAAAGGGTGGTGATCCGTTTATTTTTGGGCGTGGTGGCGAAGAGATTCAAGAATTATTTCAAGCTGGGGTGCCATTTCAAGTGGTTCCAGGTATTACCGCAGCTTCAGGCTGTTCAGCTTACGCTGGTATTCCGCTTACTCATCGTGATTATGCCCAGAGCGTACGCTTTTTAACTGGCCATTTAAAAGAAGGTTCTCCAGAGCTACCTTGGAATGAGCTGATATATGAGAACCAGACTTTAGTTCTTTATATGGGCTTAGTAGGCTTAGAACGTCTTTGTGAGCAATTGATCGCACATGGTCAGCGCCCAGATATGCCAGTTGCATTGATTTCAAAAGGTACAACACCTGAGCAAAAAGTTGTGGTGGGGTCACTTGCTGATATTGCATCTAAAGTGACAGAACATCAAATTCATGCACCGACTCTCACGATTATTGGTGAGGTTGTACGTTTGCGTGAACAGTTACAGTGGAATTAGTCGGTTAGTAATTATCTTCGATTAAGTTAATGATTGCCTGAGCTAACCAACAAGTAATTTAAGTGAGTAATTAAGTGATTCATGTTGTTCTATACGAGCCGGAGATTCCTGCTAACACGGGTAATATTATTCGTTTATGTGCGAATACAGGCGCTCAATTGCATTTAGTTAAGCCTTTAGGTTTTGAGCTAGATGATAAAAAGCTTAAACGTGCAGGGCTTGATTATCATGAATGGGCAAGAATGCAGATTTGGGACAACATTGAAGCATGCCTTGCAGATTTAAAAGCAAAAGGTGTTGAGCATGTTTTTCCACTGACGACTAAAGGTTCAGCTACGCCTCATACAGTTGATTTAAACAGACCTGTTGCATTGTTAATGGGACCTGAAACGCGTGGTTTGCCTGAGCATGTCCGTCTCATGTTCCCTCAAGAGCAGTGGATTCGTTTACCAATGGCTGAAAACTCTAGAAGTTTAAACTTGTCTAATGCAACTGCAGTCATTGTGTATGAAGCATGGCGTCAGCAAGGCTTTAAAAATTTAGGTTAATTTGTTAACTCTTTAAATAAAAAATAGGGCCAGTAATGGCCTTATTTTTTTGTCTAAGTTTATTTAAGCATGTTCTAGTGTTTTTTCGTCATAGATAATCTGTGCTGCTAAAACTTGTTCAATATTAGTTTCAGCCCATTCTTTTAATTGATAAGCCATAGCAGCGACATTTTGGCCTAATGGTGTAAGTGAGTAGTCAACGCGAATGGGTGAAGTGTCTTGGATTTTACGTTCGATAAAACCGTCTCTTTCTAACATTTTTAACTTTTGTGACAACACTTTAGGGGAAATACCTTGAATATTCTTTTTGAGCAAATTGAAGTGCTGAGTTTCTTCCTCAAGAATATTTAATATGAGCAAAATCCACTTATCTGCAATTTTTTCAAAAAATAAGCGAGCAGGGCAATGTTGTTGAAAAACATTGTATTTTAGACATTCATTCATAGCATCTACCTACTTATTTTTAAAAAAATATACTAGTTACCAGATGGTAACTAATTGACACCTAGTTTCTAAAATATATCATAAAATGGAATTTAATAAAACACAGGTTTCTCCCATGTCTAATTCTAATATTGCGGTTGTATATTTCTCTGGTTACGGCCACACAAAAGTAGTTGCTGAAACTTTTGCTAATGAAATTAATGCTCAACTCATCCAGATTGATCAGGAAGGTAATATCACTGAACAAGATTGGGCAACATTAAACAATGCTAAAGGTATTGTTTTTGGTGCGCCGACTTATATGGGTACAGCACCATGGCAATTTAAAAAATTTGCTGATGCAACTTCAAAAGTTTGGTTCACACGTGGTTGGGAAGATAAAGTATTTGCAGGCTTTACCAACAGTGCAAGTCTAAATGGTGATAAACAAGTTACTCTGATTCAATTACAAACTTTAGCATCACAGCACGGTGGTATTTGGGTGAGTCTTGGATTGCCACCATCAAATACAAAAAGTGCAACACGTGAAGATATAAATAACTTAGGTGGTTCAGTAGGCTTACTTGTTCAGTCACCATCTGATGCAAGTGTAGATGAGATTCCAACAGGGGATTTGGAAACAGCAAAACTTTATGCAAAACGCGTACAAGGTATTGTAAATAAAATATTTGGATAATAAGTCCATAAAAAAGGCGCTTTAAGCGCCTTTTTTATTATTCATGCTCGTTATGTTGAGGAGCATTGTATTTAAAGCCTTTGGTTTTGTAAGCAAGATAACCTACACCCACCACTGCCCAAGCTAAGCCAATTTGTAAAGCAAGCTTGTCAATTTCTAACCACATTAAGAACACACTGGCAAAGCCAAGCGTTGGTACAATAATGTAATTAATAATATCTTTAATAGATTTGTTTTTACCATCTCTAAGCGCATAGCGCGAAATTACAGAGAAGTTTACAAAACTAAAAGCAGTTAAAGCCCCGAAACTAATCAAGTTGACGATATGTTCAAGGTCTAAAAAGCCAGCAGATAACGCAACTACACCAACAATAAGAATATTATAGGTTGGGGTGTGTAGTCTTGGACTGATATGACCAAACAACTTTTTGTTGATAACACCATCACGTCCCATTACATACATTAAACGAGATACGCCAGCATGTGCTGAAATACCTGATGCCATTACCGCAACCACAGCAAAATATAAAACTAATGTTTTAAATGCGATACTACCAATTGCTGCAACCATGACAGGTTGTGATTCATCTAATGGCTTAAAGTAAGTTGTTGGGTTACTTGGGAAATACAACTGGATAAAGTAAGTACTTATAATAAAAATTACACCGGCAAGTAATGCAGTTGAAAAAATCGCTTTTGGAAGCGTTCTTTCTGCATCTTTTGTTTCTTCGGCAAGTGAAGATAAAGCATCAAAACCTGTAAAAGAAAAGCAGAGTACCGTTGCACCACCAATCAAAGCACTAATAGAAGTCATGTCATTCCAAAAAGGAGTGAGAGACCATAATTCGGCTTTATCCGGGTTAAGCGTACCATCAGCATATACGCCTTGAGTAAGCAGGGTATACACTTGATAAACAAAGTAAAAAATAACGCCAAGCTGGATCACTACAATTGTACTGTTAAAGCGGGCAACAAAACGTGCACCGAATAAGTTAATAACAGTCATTAATGCAGTTAAGCCAATTACCCATAGCCAGTTATTTACTTCCGGAAACAAAGCTCTTAAATAAATATCGGCCAAAATAATATTGACGAGTGGTGAAAGTAGATAATCTAGCCAAGATGACCAACCCACCATAAAACCAACATTAGGGTGAATCGATTTTTGGGCATAGGTATATGCTGACCCTGAAGAAGGATAGCGTTTGATCATGTGTCCGTAACTGATCGACGTCAATAAAATTGCAACTAACGCAAAAATATAAGAAGTAGGTACATGACCACCACTTCGTTCTGATACTAAACCAAAAGTATCAAATAAAGTTAATGGCTGAATATAAGCTAAACCAATAATAATGATGTGCCAAAGCACAAGATTCTTTTGAAGTTTAGCTGTTGGTTTAGTCCCAGATAAGTTTGTCAACGGCGTTATCCTCATAATCGTTGATCAAGGATCAGCTTGGTGTTAAGGATCGTTTGAGACGAACGATCCCCCCTACTAAAAGATAAAGTGCGCCAATCTATCCTAAATTGATGCAAATTGTCAGTACTTTCGTGGTTTTTTTAGCAAATTTTTTGCCATATTTCCAAAGAAAATGATGAATTAAAGTTCATAGATATAAAAAAGGTCTGATTTGTTATAAAAATCAGACCCTTAAGTTTTACTTTGGAAATCTAAAACTTAGATTACCATGCTTTTTGTAAGATCTCGCGTAGATCTTTTAAATTCGCTTCTTTAGGATTGTAAATAATTGAGCCATCATTGAGTGCTTTTTCTGCAATTTCATCGAGCTGTGCTTCTGTGACTTTACCCGTTTCACGTAATGTGCGTGGTAACTTAGTTAAGCTAAATAATCGGTCACGCATTGCTAAAATAGTTGCGATGGCTCTATCTGCACGTTGAGGAGCAGGTGTTTGTGCATAAATATCTGCACCTGCAAGTGGCAATAGTAATTCACCAATTTTCTGACCATTCACTTGCTTATTATATTCAAGTACATAAGGTAAGAATAAGTTCATGCATAAACCGTGGGGTAGGTGAGCAACTGCACCTAAAGCATGTCCTAAAGAGTGTACAAGCCCTACCATTGAATTAGAAAATGCAATACCCGCCATAGTCGAGGCTTGTGCTAATTCCAAGCGACCTTGTGAGTCACTTGGATTATCCAAGACATGGAATAGATTTTCACTGATCTTTTTAATTCCGGCACTTGCATATGCGTCACTTATTGGATTTGCACCTAAGCATGTATAAGCCTCTACACAATGCGTTAAAGCATCCATACCTGTCATTGCAGTCAAATGGGCAGGTAGAGTAAGCGTCATGCGTGGATCTAAAATTGCAGCATGCGGCATTAGATAAGCAGAAGTGAAAGCTAATTTCACGTTTCGTTGAGTATCAGAAACAACTGCAACCATCGTCACTTCTGAACCAGTACCAGAAGTTGTTGGAATTACGAAAAATGGTTTCAATGGTTTAGGTAAGTTATGTGCACCAGAATATTGAAGAAGGTCATCTCCACCTTCTGAGACTAAAATATTGGTTGCTTTAGAGGTATCAATAACAGAGCCACCGCCTACAGCAATAATCGCATCACATTTGTTAATGCGATAAGCTTCTGCTGCAAGTCGGACTACTTCAAGGCTTGAGTCTGGTGGAACATCATCAAAAATATGACCAATGACGGCATCAGTTGTACTAAATGCAGCTTCAATCGGGTTGAGCAGGCCATTTGCACGGACACCTTTATCGGTAATGATAAGAGGGCGCTTTGCACCTAAAGTCGCAAGTTCAAACGGAATATGTTCTAACGCAGTATTACCAGCAATGACTTTTACAGGACAAAAAAATTCGTAATATGGTTTGGCCATGTTATGCGCTCCGCTTGAAGTAAGACTTAGCTACTTTTAAATAAATATTGGCAGCTTCGTTAAATTTTTCTTTTAGGGTGAGTTCGGTTGGGTATTCTTTAACTGCGAGTGATGCCACCAATTTGGGTAAAATAAGAGATTCCATTCTATTCAAGCAACGAACAAAGCGAATCCCTGCTGACACATCTCCATCTGCAATCATACGATCATGCGCATATGCTTGAGCTGTACTTTCCTGAAAAGAGAAAACCAAAAAAGCATGGGTGACATGCTTGAAAGTAATGGTTAAGTCAGGCTTTCTTTCAGGTCTTTTAAGCAACTCTAATTGTTTATCTTCTGTCACTCGTGCAAAAAATGCTGGTCCATTTGGGAAAACATTCATTGAAATTACAAAGTGAACTGGAAATTTGGAGATTTCCTCTTGTATTTCACTGTCTACTTGACTTGCCATGACTAAGCCACGTCCGATGACATCCATCATAAGCTTAACGTAGGCAAGTTGCAGAGTGGGCTTTACAGCTTTTGTCGAAATCACTTGCTATCCCTTCTTAAAATTATGCAAAAGCAATTTTAGAGTATTTACTCTAATCTATTTTTATTCCATCTTAAAGTCATTTATTCAAACTTGACTTTAGGGTCATTAAAGTGACCAGAGGTCTTAATATACTCAATAAAGTCCTGACAAAGTTGATCAAATGATGGACATGGAGTCACTAAATCTTGTATTCGAACCATTTCCAAACCTGCATAACCACAGGGGTTAATGGTTTGAAAACCTGTTAATGCACAGTCTAGGTTTAAAGCCAGACCATGGTAACTGCGTCCACGACGAATTTTAAAACCTAAGGAACCAATTTTTCTGTCATTTACATATACTCCTGGCGCATCAGGTTTTGCATATGCTTCTATATTGTATTTCTTTAATACATCTATCATAAATTGTTCAGCAAAACTGACCAACGTACGTACATTCCATTTCAGGCGATTAAGGTCAAACATAAAGTAAGCAACCAGTTGGCCTGGTCCGTGCCATGTTACTTGCCCACCGCGATCGGTTTGTACAACAGGAATATTTGATGGAATTAGAATATGTTCGGGCTTTCCTGCCTGACCTTGAGTTAATACATCATGATGTTGGAGTAACCAGAGTTCATCAGGCGTAGTTTCATCACGTTGATTGGTTAAGCTTTTCATCAATTCAAACTTGCTTTGATAATCTTGTAACTCGTTCCATTGTCGAATGATCAAGTTGGGTTTATCAAGGCTCATTAGAATATATTCCTATATGTTGGTTTAAGCTGTGCCCAGTTAGTATCTACAAGATAAAAGCCGAAAACGTTGTAATTTTAAAGGATTTTATAAAGGTAATTCTAAATATTTGTATTGTTTTTCATGAGAGTTTAACTTTAGATTTCAAAAAAATACCACAGTGAGTGTACCTAACTGTGGTATTGATTGAAGAACTTAAAATTAAAGCGCAGTTCTAATCTGCGGACAAGCAGCCAAGTCAGCATAAAGTGCATGAACTTGCTCTAATTCTTCAAAGCGCAATTGTGCTGTTAAAGAATGATACTTGCCGGTGCGAGATTCTTGAACTTTTAATGTTGAGTCGTCGAAGTCCGGGAAATGTTTCACCAAAATATCGACTACAGCAACACGTAATTCTTCACCCGCATCGCCAATAAGTTTAATTGGATAATCCATCGGAAATACCCAAAGATGTTCTTGTAGTTCGCGAGATGGAGTGCGGTCTAACATAAGTTACCTCATGATTTGAAACGCCTGCATTATCGCAGGCGTTTATAGCTCTATCTATTAAATGGGGCTTGGTTTTGAAATTTCAAGTTTTCAAAACTTAGTCATTTTCTAAGAAAGAACGTAAGTGTTCAGAACGAGAAGGGTGGCGTAATTTACGCAATGCTTTCGCCTCGATTTGACGAATACGTTCACGTGTTACATCAAACTGTTTACCCACTTCTTCTAAAGTATGATCGGTTGGCATATCAATACCAAAACGCATTTTTAATACTTTAGCTTCACGTTCAGTTAAGTTTTCTAAAACTTCACGAGTCGCTTCTTTTAAGCCTTCTGAAGTCGCAGCATCAATTGGAGAAGTGATGTTCTGGTCTTCAATGAAGTCCCCAAGATGTGAATCTTCATCATCACCAATTGGAGTTTCCATTGAGATTGGTTCTTTAGCAATTTTAAGAACCTTACGAACTTTAACCTCGTCCATTTCTAAACGTTCGCCTAACTCTTCTGGTGTAGGTTCACGGCCCATTTCCTGTAATAATTGACGCGATACACGGTTAATCTTGTTAATCGTTTCAATCATGTGTACAGGAATACGAATTGTACGTGCCTGATCGGCAATAGAACGGGTAATCGCCTGACGAATCCACCAAGTCGCGTAAGTCGAGAATTTATAACCACGACGATATTCAAACTTGTCTACAGCTTTCATCAAACCAATGTTCCCTTCTTGAATCAAGTCAAGGAACTGTAAACCACGGTTGGTATATTTTTTCGCAATCGAAATTACCAAACGAAGGTTGGCTTCTACCATTTCTTTTTTCGCACGACGAGCTTTGGCTTCACCAATTGCCATACGTTTAGAAATATCTTTAATTTCAGCAACACTTAAATTAAGTTCTTTCTCAATATCTGCAATCTTTTGCTGGAATGCTAGAACATCTGGGCGAACTTTTTCTAAATGAGCCTTAATTTCTGCAGGCGCTTTAGCAATTTGTTCATCTAACCAAGCTGGATTAGATTCTTGTTTCGGGAAAGATGTACGGAATTGAGTACGATCCATACGGCCACGACGTACTGCATAACGCATAATTTCACGTTCATTGGCACGAATCTGTTCATGCGTTCCGCGAATCATTTCTGAAATGATGTCAAATAAACGAGGAGTAAATTTAAACATCATAAATACGGTTGCTAAAGACTCAAGCGCTTCATTTGCTTCAGGGCTATTACGACCATGCTTTTCGATCACAGTTTTTGTTTGTGCCCATGCTGCTTCTAATTCGGTAAAACGAACTTTTGCAACTTCTGGGTCTGGACCTGAATCGCCTTCAGAATCGTCATCGCCTTCAGATTCTTCTTCTTCATCGTCATCATCAAGCTTAACTTCTTTAGTTGATGTTGAAGATGATGCTTCCTCTTCTTCAAGCTCTGCAACGTCTTCTAAAACCTCAGGAATCTCTTCATCTGTTTCCGGATCGAGATAACCAGATAAAATATCGGCAAGACGACGTTCGCCAGTTAAAAAATCATTATATTCTTTTAATACAACTTCAACGGCATTTGGCCAGTAAGCGATTGAATTAAGGACATCACGAATGCCTTCTTCAATACGTTTGGCAATGCTGATTTCACCTTCACGGGTTAATAGTTCTACTGTACCCATTTCACGCATGTACATACGTACAGGGTCTGTCGTACGTCCAGGCTCATTTTCAACAGATGCAAGTACGGCAGCAGCTTCTTCTTCCGCAACTTCGTCAGTTGCATCCGCTGATTCGCCGAACATAGTATCGTCAGATTCAGGTGCACGCTCGTGTACAGGAATACCAACGTCTTGAAGCATTTGAATAATGTCTTCAATCTGTTCGCTTTCAGTAATCGAGTCCGGCAGATGATCGTTAACCTCAGCGTAAGTTAAGTAACCTTGTTCTTTGCCTCGGCTAATCAGAGCCGCTACTTGAGAAGTAGGGGAATGCATATCGCTCATCTTTGCTTACTCTTTGTTGAATCTGTGGCAGTGAAAAACCGTGCATGATAGCACAATTTGCTTGAAATGTTTGGGCTTTGATCGGTGACTGTTAAATAAAAAATATCTTTGAATTCACGACTATTTTTTGAATATTGGGCTAAAATCATTTTTTTCAAGTTTATTTCATAGAAAAATTTGTAGAAATCTTCGATTATCAAAAGACGGTGGTGTTTTATAAATACACAATTTTTTGGGCGAAAAAAAGTACAAATGAGCAATTAAATGAAAAAAATATAAATAAAACTTGACAAGGAAAAGTAAGAAAGATAAATAGCGGCTAGACCCATTCACATTTTTTCATTATGAGGTAGTTTTAGTGTCTTCTACAGATTTTGAACTAGATGATAACTACGGCGATGATGATGATGTCGGTTTTGATGAGTCATCAGGCAAAATCAGTGCAAAAGAATCGTTGGAAAAACGTAGATTAATTGATGATCTATTGGCACAGCGCCGTTTAGAGCGTGAGTTGAAAGATTTCGATTACGATTTGGATGATGATGATCTTGATGATGAAGACTAATCAAAACTAAATAGGGCATCATCAGCTTAAGTGCTATGCTATCGTCAATTTCTTTTTAAAGTCAGGTAACACAATGAGTGCATTGGATTTAGACCAGTTAAGTGAATATCTAGATGGAGACCACAATGAGTATGGTCTAGACTTTGCTGCAACTCATGGATTTTTGTGTGCAATTGCAGTAGGTCCTCAATTTGACCGTTGGTTAGATGAATTATTTGATGGCAACCAGAAAAAGGTTCCAGCAGCGATCATTCAGCAAATCAAGGTTTGGTTAGAGTCGATTCGTCAAGATTTAGCAAATGAAAATGGAATTGAATTCCCATTTGAGGTTGAAGAAGCAGACGTTGAATCAAGCCTAGGTGATTGGAGCGTAGGGTTCGTTGATGCAGTGTTCTTAAACGAAGAGGCGTGGTTTACCCCTGAGTATGAAGAACAATTGGTTGATTTAACTTTACCGATCATGGTTTTTAGTGGAATTGATGAAGAAGATCCACAGATGGAATCTTTCCGTCGCAATGGACAGTTAATGGATGAACTGGCAGAAGAAATTCCAGATAATTTGAATGAATTATATTTGATGTACCATACTCCAAATTAATTTATTAGAAGAAATAATAAATAACGTCCTTTCTAGGGCGTTTTTTATGACCTGTATTTTTTAATTGAATTAAATAATTGAAATTATCATTTAAGACATTTTCTATATTCATATTGCGAGTCTATAACCTTAATTAGAGGTGGTGGATGCAACATATTTCGGCATTATAAAAATTGTTTAGTTGAATTTATCAAAACGAATTTTGAAAGGAATGCATTGTGTAAAAGGTGGGGAAGTCAAAGCTATTTTTATTGTTTAGTATAAATATATAAAGGCATTTAGAAAACTAAATGCCTTTATATTAAAAATTATAAACGTTTGCGTTTTGCAGCAGCAATTTGTGACTGACGCATACGGAAACCAGCTTTTTGTTTCTCAGTTGTTTTGTCGATACAGTACACGCAAGAAACACCATGTTCATAGCTTGGAAGTGCAGACTCTTCAGGAGTTAAAGGCCAGCCACAAGCATGACATTTAATGTTTGCGCCTTCTTCAACACCATGTGTTACCGCGGTACGTCCATCAAATACGAAACATTCACCTTCCCATAGACTTTCATCAGCTGGGGTTTCTTCTAGATATTTAAGAATACCGCCTTTGAGGTGATAAACTTCTTGAAAGCCTTCTTGAAGAAGGAGGGATGTTGATTTTTCACAGCGAATACCGCCTGTACAGAACATCGCAATTTTTTTATCTTTATGCTGTTCTAGCTCTTTCTTAACGTATTCAGGAAACTCGCGGAATGTTTCCGTTTTAGGATCAATTGCGCCTTTGAATGTACCCGCTTTATATTCATAGTCATTGCGTGTGTCGATCAGGATAACATCATCACGTGCAATTAAATCATTCCACTCTTTAGGGTCAAGGTAGTGACCTACTAAATCACGAGGTTTTACTTCTACCCCTAAAGTAACGATTTCTTTTTTAAGTTTAATTTTCATTTTACGGAAAGGTTTATCAGAGCTATGAGATTCTTTATATTCCATAGCGTTAAAACCTTCGTTTAGCAAAAATTGATGAAGTGCATCAATTCCTTCACGGTCCCCAGCAACGGTACCATTAATTCCTTCACCTGCTACAATCAGAGTTCCACACAGGTTAATTGTTTTCACTAAGTCTAAAAGACGTTGTTGAAGATCGGCAGGATCTTGAACTTCTTTAAATTGATATAGTGCTGCAACAACCCAACCTGCGGTCGCTTGCTGTTCTACAGGTGCAAGCTGTTCTACAGTAGCGTTCATGGAAAACTCCAAATGTATTAGTATAGAAATATAAGGCGCATATTTTAGCGCGAAAATTTGTAATAAGCGAGAAAACCATAAAAAGTATATGGTTTATTTAAGGAGTCTGTTTTGAGTAATGATCATCGAACGCTCTCTCTCACCCCATGTGCAGGGCGTTGTTCAACAGTTTTTGGTGATCAGGTTTGTCGTGGTTGTCGTCGTTTTAACCACGAGGTGATTCAGTGGAATACCTATACGGCAGAGCAGCGTTTGGCTGTCTGGAAGCGCTTAGATGATCAATTAGACCAAATTTTGGTACCTATGTTACCTCAAGCAAATTTACAGCATGTAGAAGGTTTTATATTAAGTAAGCGTGTTCGGTTAATGGAAGGGGCGAGTAAAGGTCGTAGGCTTTATCATGCCTTAAAAATATGTGAAAAAAATAAACATCTCGCATCTGAAAGTGGTTTGGGAATTTCAGAAGCGCAAGTTAAAGAAATATGGACTGAATTTGAAAGACGTGTTTTAGCTTTGGCTAAAGCGAGCTATGAATTGGCGTGGCTCCGAGCTGATGGAATCAGCCATCATCTTTTAAAGATATTTGAAGAAGAATAGTTTTTATAGAACTTCTTTATAAAAAAAGCTGCCATGAGGCAGCTTTTTTACATTAATTTTCTTTCGAATATTAACGCTTGATGTCACGTTGAACTTCACCAGTGTAAAGTTGACGTGGACGACCAATTTTGTAAGGACCGCTGTGCATTTCTAACCAATGGCTGATCCAGCCAACTGTACGTGCAAGAGCGAAGATTACAGTAAACATTTCTGTTGGGATACCAATCGCTTTAAGGATGATACCAGAGTAGAAGTCTACGTTAGGGTAAAGTTTACGCTCAACAAAGTACGGGTCGTTCAATGCGATGCGCTCAAGTTCCATAGCAAGTGCTAATTGAGGATCGTTGATACCTAAAGCTTCAAGAACTTCGTCACAAGTTTGTTTCATGACTTTAGCACGTGGGTCAAAGTTTTTGTAAACGCGGTGACCGAAGCCCATAAGTTTAACTTCTTTGCGTTTAACTTTTTCCATGAACTCAGCAACGTTTTCAACGCTACCAATTTCATCAAGCATTTTAAGAACTGCTTCGTTCGCGCCACCGTGTGCAGGTCCCCAAAGAGCAGAGATACCAGCAGAGATACATGCATATGGGTTCGCACCAGTAGAACCAGCAAGACGAACTGTAGAAGTAGACGCATTTTGTTCGTGGTCAGCATGAAGCGTGAAAATACGATCCATTGCGCGAGCAAGAACTGGGTTTACTTTGTAGTCGCGGTCAGCAGGAGTTGCAAACATCATGTGCAAGAAGTTTTCCGCGTAGCTTAAATCGTTACGTGGATAGATGAATGGCTGACCTACTGTGTATTTGTAACTCCAAGCAGCAAGTGTTGGAATTTTTGCAATTAAGCGAATTGCAGTAATTTCACGGTGGTTAATATCTTCAATATCGAGATTGTTGTGATAGAACGCAGATAATGCACCAACAACACCAACCATGATTGCCATAGGGTGAGCATCACGACGGAAACCATTGAAGAAACGGCTAACTTGATCGTGAACCATAGTGTGAGCACGAACTTTCGTATCAAACTCAACTTTTTGTTCAGCAGTTGGGAGCTCGCCATTTAATAATAAATAACAAGTTTCAAGATAGTCTGCTTGAGTTGCTAACTGGTCAATTGGGTAACCGCGGTGTAATAAAATACCTTTGTCACCATCAATGAAAGTAATTTTAGATTCGCATGCGGCTGTCGCCATAAAACCAGGATCGAAAGTAAAATGACCTTCTTTCAGTATGCTGCTCACATCAATTACATCTGGACCTAAAGTGCCACTGTAGATTGGTAATCCAATTTCTTTGCCATCAAGATGTAATACGGCTTTTTTGCCATTTGCTTCAGACATTCAATAGATCTCCTGTCCTGGTGAATGATTATCTGACTCGAAATCCTAATTTTCTCATGTGCGAATCAGACGGTGTCAAAATTTGCTATAAGATTAGTGAGTACTGAAATTTTGTCAATTATACTTATGGATAAAAAATGACGATCCCACAGAGAGTTAGTCATCAAGACCCGAGCAAAAAAGTCAGTAAAATCACTGCATCGGGATGGTATCATAAGTCAATTCAATAAGAACGTGCAGAAAAAAAATGAAGGGTCAGTACAATTGTAAGCAAATTTTTAAATAAAAATTAAGAATCAAAAGTAGTTATAAAATGCCAATCCACTTAAAAAAATTATAAAACTCAGTCTCTAATTTAAAATTGTGATTAAAAAAATGCTTGATTATCGCTATTTGATAATTCTAAAAATTGTGCTTTTTTTAAGTTCGATTGTATAAAAAATAGCTTGTTGATCATGTTTGAAAAACTAAAACTCATTTTTTGTAAAAATACTGCTCATTGTTAACAGTCAAGTAGTGCTTTATTAATTTTAAAGTAAATGAGGATAGTCTCTGTTATATTCATAAATGTGAATCAAATTAGGGGCTAAGGGTGGATTTTATCTATATTTTAGCCATAGAGTGATGATTTATTAACTTTATCTTTAGTCTAAAGTTCACTTATTTTAAATAAAACAGTAGAAAAGATATTTTTTATAAAAGATGATGTTAAACAAATACATGTTGTGTTTGATCTTAACTTTTGGATAGGGAAGACTACTGTTTGGCTATGTGAATGATTCTTATTTGATGAGTTTTTGCAGAAAAGGCAAAGTGGATTGTTTGTATTTTGATATTTCGCGTTTTATAATTCAGTGTCGTTTATAGGTTAGGCATGAGCTGTGCTTGCCTAACAATGCCAGCTTTCCTTGGAATTAATTCAACAAACTCCGGTCGGAGTTTCTACCTACAGGATGCCCGCTGTGAAAAGCAACAGACCTGTCAATTTGTCCATGGGTCAGGTGTTAGCGGTAAATTTACGCTCACCCGTGGCTATTGCATCAATTTTACACCGTTTATCAGGTGTCATCGTTTTCTTATTAGTACCAGTTCTATTATGGATTTTAGATAAATCATTATCTTCACCAGAAGGATTTGACTACGTTAAAAATGTCGTGTTTGGAAATATCCTTGTACGTTTTATCGTTTGGGTATTTGTAGCCGGCTTATTATTCCACTTTATTGCTGGAGTAAAGCACTTACTTGCAGATTTAGGTTTTGCTGAAGAACTGCAAAGTGGTCGTATTGCAGCGACAATTTCATTGATCTTATCTGTGGTAGCCATTATCGCAGCCTTTGTATGGATTATGTTCTAATGAAAAGTGCTACAGGTTTAACAGGTTCAGGTTCTCGTGATTGGTTTATCCAGCGTGTAAGTGCTGTAGTCTTGGCAGCTTATACTGTTGTTCTTTTTGGTTGGATTCTCTGCAAAGGCGGATTTGACTATCAACAATGGGCTGGCTTCATGATGACATTACCAATGAAGATTTTTTCTTTATTGGCAATTTTGTCGCTTATCGCACACGCATGGATTGGTATGTGGCAGGTTTTCACTGACTATGTCACTACTCGTCAAATGGGTCCTTCAGCGAAAGGTTTACGCCTTGTACTGACGACGGCTGTCATTATTGCAGTGTTTGTGTACGCAATCTGGGGTATCCAGATTTTCTGGGCGAATTGATAGGAAGATATCATGGGCGCGATAACCCCTAAAGAAGATTATTCAAATATTCAAAACCTCACTTTCGATGCTGTTATCGTTGGTGGTGGTGGTTCTGGTATGCGTGCATCTTACCAACTCGCTCAAGCGGGTTTGAAAGTTGCGGTACTTACTAAAGTTTTCCCGACACGTTCGCACACTGTAGCTGCTCAAGGTGGTATCGGTGCGTCGTTAGGTAATATGCAAGAAGATAACTGGCATTTCCATTTTTACGACACAGTAAAAGGTTCTGACTGGTTAGGTGACCAAGACGCAATTGAGTTTATGTGTCGTGAAGCACCAAAAGTTGTATATGAACTAGAACACATGGGTATGCCATTTGACCGTAACGCCGATGGTACAATTTACCAACGTCCGTTTGGTGGTCACTCTGCGAACTATGGTGATAAACCAGTTCCACGTGCTTGTGCTGCTGCTGACCGTACTGGTCACGCATTATTACACACGCTTTATCAAAGCAACGTGAAAATGGGTACTCAATTCTTCGTTGAATGGATCGCGCTTGACTTGATCCGTAATGAAGCAGGTGATGTGTTAGGTGTAACTGCAATTGACCAAGAAACTGGCAACATTGCAGTATTCCAAGCCAAGGCAACATTGTTTGCAACTGGTGGTGCTGGTCGTGTTTACCGTGCATCAACAAACGCGTATATCAATACTGGTGACGGTCTTGGTATGGCTGCTCGTGCTGGTATTCCATTACAAGATATGGAATTCTGGCAGTTCCACCCTACAGGTGTTGCGGGCGCAGGCGTATTGTTAACTGAAGGTTGTCGTGGTGAAGGTGCGATCCTTCGTAACAAAGACGGCGAACCGTTCATGGAGCGTTATGCACCGACTTTAAAAGACTTGGCTCCACGTGACTTCGTATCACGCTCTATGGACCAAGAAATTAAAGAAGGTCGTGGTTGTGGTCCAAAAGGTGATTATATCTTGCTTGATATGACTCACTTAGGTGCTGACACAATCATGAAGCGTTTACCATCTGTATTTGAGATTGGTAAAAAATTCGCGAACGTTGACATTACTAAAGAACCAATTCCAGTAGTACCAACAATCCATTACCAAATGGGTGGTATTCCTACGAATATGCATGGTCAAGTGTGTTTACCAGAAGTTGGTACAGACAACTACACTAAACCTGTAAAAGGTTTCTATGCAATTGGCGAATGTTCTTGTGTATCAGTACATGGTGCAAACCGTTTAGGTACTAACTCACTTCTTGACTTGGTTGTATTTGGTAAGGCTGCTGGTGAGCACATTATCGATTACGTAACTAAGCACCATGGTGATGAATATGCACCGCTTCCAACAAACGTATTAGAGCAAACATTAGATCGCGTACGTAAGTTGGATGAATCAACTTCTGGTGAAAATGCACAAGAAGTTGCTGATGCAATTCGTGATATCGTTCAAGATCACGCGGGTGTATTCCGTACTCAAGCTTTGCTTGATAAAGGTGTAAAAGAGATTCTTGCTCTTGAGCCACGTGTACGTAACATTCACTTGAAAGATAAATCTAAAGTATTTAACACTGCACGTGTTGAAGCGCTTGAAGTTGAAAACTTATATGAAGTTGCAAAAGCTACATTAATTTCAGCTGCTGCGCGTAAAGAGTGTCGTGGTGCGCATACGGTAGTTGATTATGAATTACCAGCTGATCACCCAACTTATTCATACGGTCGCCGTGATGATGAGTGGATGAAGCATACTTTATGGTATTCATCAGACAACCGTTTGGAATATAAGCCAGTGCGCTTCAAACCGTTGACTGTTGATGCAATTCCGCCAGCACCACGTACATTCTAATCGGGAGTATAAAGATGAGTAGAGGTACTCGTACATTCGAAATCTACCGCTATGATCCTGATAAGGATAAAGCGCCGTACATGCAAACTTTCAAGCTTGAATTGACTGATAAGCACCGTATGTTGCTTGATGCATTACTTGCATTGAAAGTTCAAGACGAAACATTGACATTCCGTCGTTCTTGCCGTGAAGGTATTTGTGGTTCGGATGGTGTGAATATCAATGGTAAAAATGGTTTGGCTTGTTTATGGAATTTAAACGACCTGCCTGAAAAAATTGTAATTCGTCCATTACCAGGTTTGCCGGTTATTAAAGATTTGGTTGTTGATATGAACCAATTCTATGATCAATATGACAAAATTCAGCCATTCTTGATCAATAACCAGCCAGCTCCACCGAAAGAGCGTTTACAGTCTCCTGAAGAGCGTGAACACTTGAACGGTTTGTATGAATGTATTCTTTGTGCATGTTGTTCAACTTCATGTCCATCATTCTGGTGGAACCCTGATAAATTCTTGGGTCCTTCAGCATTGTTGAATGCATACCGTTTTATTATCGATTCTCGTGATACTGCAACTGCAGACCGTTTGGCTCGTCTTGACGATCCATTCAGTTTGTTCCGTTGTAAAGGTATTATGAACTGTGTGTCAGTATGTCCTAAAGGTTTGAATCCAACAAAAGCTATCGGTCACATCCGTAACATGTTGTTAGATCAAGCGGGTTAATTCTGCGCAAATAGGAAACGCACATCCTTGATGTGCGTTTTTTTTTAACTTTATAATACGCTTCTTATACTTTAGTCTGTAAAAGAGAGGTTTTTATATCAAGCGCCATATATTAATAGATAAAATTGGATATGTATTTCGCCAGTTTATGGATGGTATGTGTCAAAAAAATCAATCGTTCGTTAAGAACATGATACGATTTGCCACAAAGTTATAGGCGAAAAAAGCGTATACTAGTGAAATTAAATTAAGTGGCACGATCTTAGATCAGTGCTTAATTTTTATGGTCAAAGTCATTTTAGAAAAGTTAATTGTATAGTTAATTTCTCTAAAAAGATTTGCAAAAAATTGCTCGGTTTTAATCGAGTATAAGGTGAGTGATGATGCCATTGAGGGCGTTGTGATTCATTAATTACCTATGGAGTTTTCTCTCTAGGTAGTATGACGCCCCCTGGTCTTAAAGGCCTGTTGGGTAAGTAGTGTCATTTTTACCGATTTGACATTATGCATCATGGGTGTGCTTAAAAGGCAGCCTGTAATATTTTTTGCAATAGGAAATGGGTCCACAAATGCAAGAAGTTGCTGACGCATTGCGTCTTGACACTGAACTTTCCGCTGATAGTGCAGCGTATATTGAAGAACTTTACGAGCAGTACCTGACTTCCCCAACCTCTGTAGCTGAGGACTGGCGCCAATATTTCGATAAATATCCAAAGGGTGACCAACCACACAGCGCTGTGCGTGAGCAATTCCTATTACTAGGACGTAATGCTAATCGTGTTCAACCTGTTGTACAAAGTACTGTAAGTACTGAGCATGAGCGTCGTCAAATTGGCGTTTTACAACTTATTGCTGCTTATCGTAATCGCGGACATCAAAAAGCTAAATTAGATCCATTAGGTCTTGCTAAGCGTGAAGAGATTCCAGATTTAGATCTTTCAGCACATGGTTTAACCAAATCAGATTTAGACACAGTATTCAACACAGGCAATCTTGAGATTGGCAAAAGCGAAGCAACGCTTGCCGAAATGATTGAAGCAATGGAAGCAATCTATTGTGGTTCAATCGGCGTTGAATATATGCATATCGTGGACACAAAAGAAAAGCGTTGGATTCAACAACGTCTTGAAAGTGTTCGTGGTCAGCTTAATTTCACAAATGATCAAAAGAAAGGCTTCTTAGAGCGTTTAACTGCTGCAGAAGGCCTTGAAAAATACCTAGGCAATAAATACGTTGGTGCGAAACGCTTTGGTGTAGAAGGTGGCGAATCTTTTATTCCTATGGTGAATGAAATCATTCAACGTGCTGGTGCTGTTGGTTGTAAAGAAGTTGTTATTGGTATGCCACACCGTGGCCGTTTGAACCTTCTTGTTAACATTATGGGTAAAAATCCTGCAGACTTGTTTGGCGAGTTTGAAGGGAAATCAATTCATAAAAAAGGTTCTGGTGACGTTAAATATCACCAAGGTTTCTCAAGTAATGTAATGACCCCAGGTGGCGAAGTTCACTTGGCATTAGCATTTAACCCATCTCACTTGGAAATCGTTGGCCCTGTAGTTGAAGGTTCTGTACGTGCACGTCAAGTGCGTCGTAGAGACATTGGTGGTGATGATGTATTACCAGTAATTGTTCATGGTGATGCTGCATTTGCAGGTCAAGGTGTGAACATGGAAACCTTCCAAATGTCACAAACTCGTGGCTATACGGTTGGTGGTACTGTACATATTATCGTAAACAACCAAGTAGGTTTCACGACTTCTGATCCACGTGATGCACGTTCTACAGAATACTGTACAGACGTTGCTAAGATGATTCAGACACCAATTTTCCATGTAAATGGTGATGATCCTGAAGCAGTTATCTTTGCTACTCAATTAGCACATGATTTCCGTCACGAATTCCGTAAAGATGTTGTAATTGACTTGTTCTGTTACCGTCGTCGTGGTCATAACGAAGCAGATGAGCCATCTGGTACACAACCATTGATGTATCAAGTGATTGCTAAAAAAGCAACTACACGTACTCTTTATGCAGATCAACTTGTTCAACAAAAAGTAATTGATCGTGCTGAAGCTGACCAAATGGTTGAAGATTACCGTGCTGATTTAGAAGCCGGAAATCACGTGGCAAATGCTTTAGTGCTTGAACCAAATACAAAAATGTTTGTTGACTGGACTCCGTATTTGGGTCATGACTACACAGACGATTGGGATACTTCATTTGACTTAAATCGCTTAAAAGAATTAGGCGAGGGCATGAGCAAACTTCCTGAAGGGTTTGTAATGCAGCGTCAGGTTCAAAAAGTCATTGAAGATCGCGTGAAAATGCAAACTGGTGAAACTCCGTTGAACTGGGGTGCAGCAGAAACTTTAGCTTATGCAACTTTATTAGATGAAGACTATCTAGTTCGTATTACTGGTGAAGACGTAGGTCGCGGTACCTTCTCACACCGTCATGCGAAATTGCATAATCAAGTTGATGGTTCAACTTACATTCCTCTTTGTCATGTTAAAGAGAACCAACCACGTTTCGCGATTTACGACTCTCTTTTATCTGAAGAAGCGGTTCTTGCGTTTGAATATGGTTACGCAACTACAATTCCTAAGAGCTTGATTATTTGGGAAGCACAATTTGGTGACTTCGTAAACTGTGCGCAAGTTGTGATTGACCAGTTTATTGCTTCTGGTGAGACCAAATGGGAGCGTGTTTGTGGTTTAACAATGTTGTTACCACACGGTTTCGAAGGTCAAGGCCCAGAGCATTCTTCAGCTCGTTTAGAACGTTTCTTACAGTTATGTGCTGAAGATAACATGCAAGTGATCACTCCAACGACACCTGCACAGATTTTCCACGCATTACGTCGTCAAGCTGTACGCCCAATTCGTAAGCCATTGATTGTAATGTCACCGAAATCTTTACTTCGTCATAAGCTTGCGACTTCTACTTTAGAAGAGCTTGCAAATGGTTCATTCCAAACAGTAATTGACGAAATCGATCAAATTAACAAGTCAGATGTAACTCGTCTTGTACTTTGTGGCGGTAAAGTTTATTACGACTTACTCGAAAAACGTCGTGAACAAAACTTAACTAATGTTGCAATCGTACGTATCGAACAGTTGTATCCATATCCAGAACAACGTCTTGCGGAAATCTTGGCTGCATATCCAAACGTGAAAGAACTCGTTTGGGCACAAGAAGAGCCGAAGAACCAAGGCGCATGGTTATTTATTGCACCTCGTTTATATGACGATATCTTAAAATCTGGCAAACAAATCCGTATCAGTTTTGCAGGTCGTGAAGCTTCTGCTGCACCAGCTTGTGGCTCACCGTACTTGCATGCAAAACAACAAGCTCAGCTAATTAATGATGCATTGGCAATCGAAGCTGAACAATCAGGAGATTCTCAATAATGGCAACCGAAATTAAAGCACCGGTATTCCCAGAGTCTGTTGCAGATGGCACCATCGCAACTTGGCATAAAAAGGTGGGTGAACCTGTATCACGTGATGAAGTAATCTGTGATATTGAAACCGACAAAGTTGTTTTAGAAGTTGTTGCTCCTGCAGATGGTAGCTTGGTTGCAATCATTAAAGATGAAGGCGATACAGTTCTTTCTGACGAAGTTATTGCTCAATTTGAAGCTGGTGCTGGCGCAGCGGCTGCTCCTGCAGCAGTAGAACAAGCAGTTGCTCAAACTCAAGCTGGTGCAGCTCCTGTTGTTGAACGTGCAGAAACTGTATCTGATCAAGCTCCTGCGGTTCGTAAAGCTTTAACTGAATCTGGTATTGCTGCTGCTGACGTACAAGGTACTGGCCGTGGTGGTCGTATCACTAAAGAAGATGTTGCAAATCATCAAGCTAAACCAGCTGCTAACGTTACTCCGTTAAGTGTTGCTGTTGGTGAGCGTATCGAAAAACGTGTTCCAATGACTCGTTTACGTAAGCGTGTAGCTGAGCGTCTTCTTGCTGCAACTCAAGAAACTGCAATGTTAACTACATTCAACGAAGTTAACATGAAGCCAATTATGGAATTGCGTAAGCAATATAAAGATGCTTTCGAAAAACGTCATGGCGCTCGTTTAGGCTTCATGTCATTCTTCGTTAAAGCTGCAACTGAAGCACTTAAACGCTACCCAGCTGTAAACGCTTCAATTGATGGCGACGATATCGTTTATCACGGTTACTACGACATCGGTGTTGCAGTATCTTCTGATCGTGGTCTTGTTGTGCCAGTATTACGTGATACTGACCGTATGAGCTATGCAGAAGTTGAAGCAGGTATTGGTGCTTATGCTGCTAAAGCACGTGATGGTAAATTATCTATCGAAGAAATGACTGGTGGTACTTTCACAATCACTAATGGTGGTACTTTCGGTTCATTGCTTTCAACTCCTATTTTGAACCAACCGCAAACTGGTATCTTGGGTATGCACAAAATCCAAGAACGTCCTATGGCGGTAAATGGTCAAGTTGAAATCTTGCCAATGATGTACTTAGCGCTTTCTTATGACCACCGTATGATCGATGGTAAAGAAGCTGTAGGTTTCTTAGTAGCAATCAAAGAATTGTTAGAAGAACCAGCTAAACTCATCCTTGATCTTTAATTTCTTCGAATAAATACCTACCAGGGTAGAGTGATCCTCTATCCTGGTTTATGGAGATAAAAATGTCTCAACAATTTGATCTTGTTGTCATTGGCGGTGGTCCTGGTGGTTATGAAGCTGCGATTCGTGCCGCTCAACTAGGTTTCAAAGTCGCTTGTATTGAAAAACGTATTCACAACGGTAAGCCTTCTTTAGGTGGTACTTGCTTAAACGTAGGTTGTATCCCTTCTAAAGCTTTGCTTGATTCTTCTCATCGTTATGAAGATACAGTGCATCACTTAGCTGATCACGGTATTACAACTGGTGAAGTGAATTTCGATCTTGCAAAACTTCTTGCTCGTAAAGACAAAATTGTTGACCAATTAACTGGCGGTATCGATCAATTGCTTAAAGGCAACGGTATTGAGTGGTTAAAAGGTACAGGTAAATTACTTGCTGGTAAAAAAGTTGAGTTTGTTTCTCACGAAGGTGAAACTCAAATTTTAGAACCTAAATACGTGATTCTTGCGTCTGGTTCTGTACCTGTAAATATTCCTGTAGCTCCTGTAGATCAAGATATTATTGTTGACTCAACTGGCGCATTAAACTTCCCAGAAGTACCTAAACGTTTAGGTGTAATTGGTGCAGGTGTAATCGGTTTAGAACTTGGTTCAGTATGGCGTCGTCTTGGTGCTGAAGTTGTTGTATTTGAAGCAATGGATGCATTCTTACCAATGGCTGATAAAGCTTTGGCAAAAGACTACCAAAAACTTTTAACTAAGCAAGGTCTTGATATTCGCGTTGCTGCTAAAGTTTCTGGCACTGAAGTTAATGGTCGTGAAGTGACTGTTAAATACACTCAAGGTGGCGAAGAAAAAACTCAAACTTTTGACAAATTAATCGTTTGTGTTGGCCGTAAAGCATATGCAGAAGGTTTATTGGCTGAAGATTCAGGCATTAAATTAACTGAACGTGGTTTAGTTGAAGTAAATGATCACTGTGCAACTTCTGTAGAAGGTGTATACGCGATTGGTGACTTGGTTCGCGGTCCAATGCTTGCTCATAAAGCAATGGAAGAAGGTGTAATGGCGGTTGAGCGTATTCACGGTCACGCAGCTCAAGTGAACTATGACACAATCATTTCTGTTATCTATACACACCCTGAAGCGGCGTGGGTAGGTTTAACTGAAGAGCAAGCTAAAGAAAAAGGTCATGAAGTAAAAACTGGTCAATTCGGTTTTGCTGTAAATGGTCGTGCTTTAGCTGCTGGTGAAGCTGCAGGTTTTGTTAAGTTCGTTGCTGATGCAAAAACTGACCGTTTATTAGGTATGCATGTGATTGGACCTGCAGCATCTGATATCGTTCACCAAGGTATGATTGCACTTGAGTTCGTATCTTCTGTTGAAGACCTTCAGTTGATGACTTTTGGTCACCCAACATTCTCTGAAGTTGTTCATGAAGCTGCACTTGCTGTAGATGGTCGTGCAATTCACGCGATTCAACGTAAGCGTAAATAAAATAAAGAGCGGTTCTCCGCTCTTTTTCACATTCGATGGTGTGATTAAAAAATCATCAAGTTGATAGACGTAGACAGCAATTTGCATATACAACATGAGAATGTTGCGCAAATTGAAGACAACAAACAAAGTTAAGTAGGTAACTAAATGAACTTACATGAGTATCAAGCTAAAGCGTTATTGAAAGAATATGGTATGCCGGTACAAGAAGGTATCTTGGCAACCAATGCAGACGAAGCAGTTGCTGCATTTGAACAGCTTGGTGGTAAATTCGCTGTAATGAAAGCGCAAGTTCATGCTGGTGGCCGTGGTAAGGCTGGTGGCGTTAAAGTTGCAAAATCTAAAGAAGACGTTATCGAATTTGCAAACAATATCATTGGTACTCGTCTTGTTACGTATCAAACAGATGCAAATGGTCAACCAGTAAACAGCATTATCGTTGCTGAAGACGTATATCCAGTTGAGCGTGAGCTTTACTTGGGCGCGGTTGTAGACCGTTCTAGCCGTCGTATTACTTTCATGGCTTCTACAGAAGGTGGTGTAGAAATCGAGAAAGTTGCAGAAGAAACTCCAGAAAAAATTATCAAAGTTGAAGTTGATCCATTAGTTGGTTTACAACCATTCCAAGCACGTGAAGTTGCGTTCGCTTTAGGTTTGAAAGACAAACAAATTGGTCAATTCGTAAAAATCATGACAGCTGCTTACCAAGCGTTTGTTGAAAATGATTTTGCTTTATTTGAAATTAACCCACTTTCAGTTCGTGAAAATGGCGAAATTTTATGTGTAGACGCGAAAGTAGGTATCGACTCTAACGCGCTTTACCGTTTACCTAAAGTTGCTGCTTTACGTGATAAATCTCAAGAGAATGAGCGTGAATTAAAAGCATCTGAATTTGATCTTAACTATGTTGCTTTAGAAGGTAACATCGGTTGTATGGTTAACGGTGCTGGTCTTGCAATGGCAACTATGGACATCATTAAACTTTATGGTGGTCAGCCTGCAAACTTCCTTGACGTTGGTGGCGGTGCAACTAAAGAGCGCGTTATCGAAGCGTTCAAAATCATCCTTGCTGATACATCTGTACAAGGTGTTTTAATCAACATCTTCGGTGGTATCGTACGTTGTGACATGATTGCTGAAGCAATTATTGCAGCGGTTCAAGAAGTAAACGTAACTGTTCCAGTTGTTGTTCGTTTAGAAGGTAACAACGCTGAGTTAGGTGCTAAATTACTTGATGAATCTGGTTTGAAATTAATTTCTGCGAACGGTTTATCTGATGCCGCAGAAAAAGTTGTAGCTGCAGTTAAAGCGTAAGGGGAGTATCAATCATGAGCGTATTAATTAATAAAGACACTAAAGTATTGGTACAAGGTTTTACTGGTAAAAACGGTACTTTCCACTCTGCACAAGCTTTAGACTACGGTACAAAAGTTGTTGGTGGTGTTACTCCAGGTAAAGGTGGTACAACTCACCTTGACTTACCTGTATTCAACACAATGAAAGAAGCTGTACGTGAAACAAATGCAGATGCATCTGTAATCTATGTGCCAGCTCCATTCGTTTTAGACTCAATCGTTGAAGCGGTTGATTCAGGTGTTGGCCTAATCGTTGTGATCACTGAAGGTGTTCCAACAATCGACATGCTTAAAGCAAAACGTTATTTAGAAACTAACGGTAACGGTACTCGTTTAGTTGGTCCTAACTGCCCAGGCGTGATCACTCCGGGTGAATGTAAGATCGGTATTATGCCTGGTCACATCCACCAACCAGGTCGTATTGGTATCATCTCACGTTCAGGTACATTGACTTATGAAGCAGTTGCTCAAACAACTAAGCTTGGTTTAGGTCAGTCTACTTGTATCGGTATTGGTGGTGACCCAATCCCAGGTATGAACCAAATCGAAGCTCTTCAATTGTTCCAAGACGATCCAGATACTGATGCAATCATCATGATCGGTGAGATCGGTGGTACAGCGGAAGAAGAAGCTGCTGAATTCATCAAATCTAACGTGACTAAGCCTGTAGTAGGTTACATCGCTGGTGTAACTGCTCCTAAAGGTAAACGTATGGGTCACGCTGGTGCGATCATTTCTGGTGGTCAAGGTACTGCTGAAGAGAAATTTGCTGCATTTGAAAAAGCAGGTATGGCTTACACTCGTAGCCCAGCTGAGCTTGGTTCAACTATGTTGCAAGTATTAAAAGAGAAAGGTTTAGTTTAATAACTTCCTTAGATCTTTAAAAAATACCGCATCTGAAAAATGATGCGGTATTTTTTTTGCATAACTAAAAAGTTGAATAAATTAAATAGAATGAATATAAAAAATTAAAGACAAAAAAATACGCAATGATTGGGGTGATCATTGCGTAGAACAACGAATCTGTTAAAAACAGTTTCGGCTTAAGGAGAAATGTCGTGAGGTTCATATCAACCTACTGAAGCTATATTAGTGGGCTCATAATATTTGTTCATTAAGGTTCACGTTAATTAGTGTTACTTCACGTTAAAAGGGTAAGAGCGTGTGAATCATAATAACTATATAGAAATTCTAAAATATTAAATTATTTTGTCTGAAAGTGATTATAAAAAAAGCCCCGTAGGGCTTTTTGATTTATATGTTTAATATAAAAATTAGAACTTAAATAAGCCTAAGCCATCTTTAACTTCATCTAAAGTTTGTTGAGTAATCAAACGACATTTATCGGTGCCTTGACGTAAAACATCCATAATATAATCAGGATCTTTTGCAAGTTCTTCACGGCGTTCACGAATAGGAGTAATTAATTCTTTTAATACACCTTCAAGACGTTTCTTAACTGTACCATCACCAAGACCACCACGGCGGTAGTGAGCTTTTAACTCTTCGACTTCTTCTTTATTCGGATCAAATGCATCTAAATAAGTAAATACGATATTTCCTTCAACCTGACCTGGATCTTCAATACGAAGGTGATTAGGGTCGGTATACATCGCATTTACAGCTTTTTTAATGTCTTTATCAGAAGCATTTAAAACAATCGTATTACCTAAAGATTTAGACATTTTGGCTTTACCATCAAAACCAGGTAAACGAGCCATATTTGAAAGTAATGCTTTACATTCAGGTAAAAGATCTTGGCCAATCTGACGGTTTACACGGCGTACAACTTCGTTAGTTTGTTCAATCATTGGAATCTGATCTTCACCTACTGGTACTACAGTCGCTTTAAACGCAGTAATATCGGCAGCCTGTGCGACAGGATAGCAAAGGAAACCAGCTGGGATGTCGCGTTCAAAACCGCGCATTTGAATTTCAGATTTAATGGTTGGGTTACGTTCCAAACGAGCAACTGTCACAAAGTTAAGATATAACATTGTGAGCTCATTAAGCGCTGGCAAGCATGATTGTACGCAAATAGTTGTTTTAGTTGGATCAATGCCGACCGCTAAATAGTCTAAAGCAACTTCTAAAATATTACGGCGTACTTTATCAGGATTATCTGCATTATCTGTTAATGCTTGAGCATCTGCCAATAAGAGATGTTGATGATGGCTGTCCTGTAGACCTACACGAGAACGCAAAGAACCGACAAAATGCCCAAGGTGTAGTTGTCCGGTTGGGCGGTCGCCTGTCAAAATAATTGGACGCTGATCAACATTACTCATTATTTATTCCACTATCGTATTGGCTTAATCAGGGATAGTAAGCCCTGTAATATAAAAGATTGGCATTATTGTACGGGAAATAAAATTTTTTCGTCAGCGATTGGTTAAACTTTCTTAAAATAATATTGTGAATTTCTTCAGTAAAATTACAGAAATTAGAATATTTCACCTTACAATAGCCAAATAAATACAAACTTGGATAAGAAATGGCAAGTGGCTTACTTTTATTACTAGATGATATTGCATCAATTTTAGATGATGTTGCTTTAATGAGCAAAATGGCAGCAAAGAAAACTGCTGGTGTGTTGGGTGATGATTTGGCTTTAAATGCACAACAGGTTACAGGTGTACGTGCAGATCGTGAACTTCCTATTGTATGGAAAGTCGCTAAAGGTTCCTTAGTTAATAAGCTTATTTTAGTACCTTTAGCATTATTAATTAGTGTTATAGCTCCTTGGTTGATTAATCCATTATTAATGTTAGGCGGTTTGTTTTTATGTTATGAAGGCGTCGAAA
Organism: Acinetobacter sp. XH1741; assembly: GCF_041021895.1. Taxonomy (NCBI): domain Bacteria; kingdom Pseudomonadati; phylum Pseudomonadota; class Gammaproteobacteria; order Moraxellales; family Moraxellaceae; genus Acinetobacter; species Acinetobacter chenhuanii. The sequence goes on along the minus strand of NZ_CP157428.1, from coordinate 3,560,628 downwards.
AAGTTCTTCATACGATTATGCATAAAAAGCCATCTACATCAGAACAGGCAACAACAGAATTTAATAATGAAGAATTGGACTTAGCGACTTTTGAAAAAGAAAAAGTAAAAGGGGCTATTCGAACTGACTTTATTTTATCAGCTGAAATTGTTGTGATTTCCTTGGGTACTGTGGCTACAGCGGCTTTAGTAACTAAAGTAAGTGTACTTAGTATTATTGCAGTGGTGATGACACTCGGCGTTTATGGCTTAGTGGGCGTGATTGTTAAAATTGATGATTTAGGATTATATTTAACAAAACAAGCTGCTTCTTTTAAGCAATCTTTAGGACGTGGTTTGCTTGCTTTTGCGCCAATTTTAATGAAATTGCTTTCTATTGTTGGCACTATTGCAATGTTTTTAGTGGGAGGTGGGATCATTAACCATACGATTCCGTTACTTCACCATATTACTGAAAATACCGTTGATCATGCAGAACATATACCTGCTGTAGGAAATATTATTGGTGCTTTAACACCGACATTAATTAACTTTGTCATTGGAATGGTTGCTGGTGCAGTTGTGTTGCTTATCGTGAGCTTAATACAGAAAATGTGGCCAAAAACTTCTAACTAATCAGACCATTTAAAAGAAGAGGGAAGACATGCGTTGGAGAGATCGTCGAGTCAGTACCAATGTCGAAGACCGCCGTGGTGGAGGTGGTGTTAAAGCAGGTGGTATTAGTATTATTGGTTTGGTGGTGGCATTTGTTGCATGGAAATTTTTTGGTGTTGATCCACAAATGGCTTACCAAGCAACACAGCAGGTTACTGCCTCACAACAGTCAAATGAAACTGCACCACAAAGTTTAACGCCTGAGCAAAAAGAAGCTTCGGATTTTGTTGGAACAGTATTGGCAGATACAGAAGATACGTGGACGCCTATATTTAAACAGTTAGGTAAAACTTATACACCGCCAAAGTTGGTCCTATTTAGTGGAATGACTAGGTCTGGTTGTGGTACAGCTCAATCTGCAATGGGACCCTTTTATTGCCCAGCAGATCAGAAGGTTTATATTGATACCGAATTTTTTAAAGATATGCGTGAGCAAATGGGAATATCGGGTGAGCAAAATAAATCGGAGCTTTCCCGCCAAGATCAAGCAGGGGATTTTGCCCAAGCTTATGTTGTTGCTCATGAAGTAGGCCATCATGTTCAAACTTTGCTTGGTATTTCTTCTCAAGTACAGCAAGCCCGCGCACAAGTAGGTCAAAGAGAGGGTAATCAGCTATCTGTACGTCAAGAACTACAAGCTGACTGCTTAGCCGGTATATGGGCAAATCATAATCAACAGCGTACTCAGTTTCTTGAATCGGGAGATGTTGAAGAAGCAATGGATGCAGCTCAAAAAATTGGTGACGACTATTTGCAAAAGCGTGCAACCGGCCAAGTTGTTCCTGATAGCTTTACCCATGGTACGAGTGAACAACGGATGCATTGGTTTCAGGTGGGCTTAAAGTCTGGTGATATTAATCAATGTGATACTTTCAATAATTCTATCTAATATGAAAAAGATGAGTTTGCCATAGGTTCAGGTGAACTCATTTTTTATAATCTCTCTGATTCATAATTAATGTTAAGAAATTTAACTGATTGATAGAATAATTAAAGTAATTCGTTAAACTTATATTTCAACTTCTAATTGTTTGGCACACGTGATGTGCCTATTTTTTCATTCTGTTCAGTTTAACTGTCTAGGTTTTTTATTTGGTCATTGACCCAGAAGAAGGGTGTTCATGGGTAATTTTTTCTTATTACAAGCATTTACGGTTGTATTTGCCTTATCAATTGCAACCACTATATTCAATAAGCGTATTTTAGGCTTCCCCCAAGCTATTGGCGTACCTCTTGTTTCTGCAATTTTTGTCTTCATTTTGCAATGGGGAGCCAGCCTCCTAAATGGTAATCAATTTATTACCATTAACATTCATAATATTGAAGATGCAGTTCGTCATATTGATTTTTATGACTTTTTAATTAATGGTGTAATCTGTTTTATCCTGACCTCTTCCGCACTTAAATTTAAGATTTCAGATCTAAGAAGCTATTGGCGACAAATTAGTATTCTGGCCACTATTGCGTTAGTAATCTGCGCAGTATTGTTCGGTGGTTTACTTTATGGTTTCCAACTGTTGGTTGGTCATCATGTGCCAATTTTGGTTCTTCTGTTATTAGGTGCAGCATTGGGTGCAACAGACCCGATTGGTATTAAAGGTGTATTAAGCTCTATCCGAGCACCTCATCATCTTATTGTGAAATTAGAAGGAGAGTCTTTATTTAATGATGCCATGTGTATTGCATTATTTATGACTTTGCTGAATGTTTTACAAGGCGAACATTTTTCATTAGTTGCGACACTAGAAGCCTTACTTTATGAAATTGTAGTTGCTGTTGGTATTGGTTGGGCATTCGGGGTAGGAACGTTGCGTCTATTGCGTGGTAAGCACGAAATGGAATCCCTGATTTTAACAACGGCATTACTGGCAAGTGGGGCATATTTAGTAGCTTTATTTGCACATGCATCAGCTCCGATTGCTTGTGTTATTGGGGGGTTAATCGTTGGTAACAAATGGAAGGAAATCCGTGAAGAGCGCGAGATTAGAGAAGTTAACCATTTTTGGCATACTGTAGAAGGAATTATCAATTCATTCTTATTTACTTTAATTGGACTTGAATTATTTATTCTAGATTTAAACTTTAGCCTGATTTTAGGCGGAATAGTTGCTTTCTTTATTCTGCATATCTCACGTTTTGCGGCAAATTTTATGTCTTTTGCCTTCTTCCCAACGATGCGTAAAACCAAAAGCTATAATGGTAGCTTAACTATTTTATCTTGGGGTGGCGTACGAGGAGGGATTTCGCTTGCTTTGATCTTGGCAGTTGCGAATATTCCAGCCCTTAGCCCTTATAGTAGTATTCTAATTGGATATACCTTTATTAGCGTATTACTATCTGGTGTGGTGTGTGGTCTTGGTTTGCCTGCGGTCATGAATGCATTTTATTACAACCCTAATGAAGAAACAGAGGGCCTTAAAGGTTTTTATCAAAGGTTATGCCACAAAATGAATCGCCGTGGCTTTCAATATATTGTTGGAGAAGATGCATTAGGACGCGAAACAATTACTGTATTTAATCCTGATGTAATTGTTGATCAAAAAACAGAAGATGGGATTGCAACTATGCATGACCCAAATAAGTTACAAGAAGTAAAACGTTTTGAGAGTCCAGATAATTTTTAGAAAAACTTAAAAATATTATTATTTAAAATTAAAAATTATGGCTTTAGTGTAATAGTAAAATATTATCTAGAGCCATTTCTTTTTTATCTATATCATTAATAATATATTTTATTTTATTGAGATATTAAAAGTTGTTATATAAAGATTTTAATTAAAATACTTTTCAATGAATATTTAATTATTAAAAATTAAATTTGTTTTATATATAAAACAGTTAATCGGCTTTCTTCTTAATTTAGACATAAAAAATCCAGAATTCTATTTATATAAAATTTGTATTAATTAATTTTTTTCCTTTGAGGACTTTAGTATTTGTTTTTTTTATTTTAAAGTGTTTAATGTAAAAATGATCACATTACTTAATGTTTTTAAGTTGTAGGTCAAAAACACGAAAACATTAAGTAAAAAGAATTATACATAAAATCATTTAAATCAATAATATAAAAGGAATATAGATATGCCTGAAATACAGATTATTGCTAAGGACAATCACAAAACCTTAGTAACAACAGAAGGAACTACTGCAAAACTTTCAGAAGCCTCAGTAGTATTAGTAAAAGTGGCAGCTAGTGATGTGCTGGTAGTAAATAGGGAGGGTACCAATGCAGTAATTCGCCTAAAAAATGGTGAAACTATTGTTATTGAAGGCTTCTTTAGTGGTACAGCCGAGCCAGCAGATAATAGTCTTGTTTTCCAAGACCAGAATGGACAACTGATTTGGGCAAAATTTAAAGATGCTGAAAATGATGCAGATGCTGATAGCGATGCGGATGCAGACGCTGACAGTGATGTCGAACCACAGGCACTTTTAGGTGAAGATCTACCAGCAGCTCTACCAGCAGAAGCTCCGCAAGCATTAGTGTCTGATGTTATTTATCAGCCTATTTCTTCAATTCAACCTTTACTTTATCACGATGCTGGTGTGAACCCGTGGTTATGGGCAGCAGTGCCTTTAGTTGCTGGCGGTATTATTGCAGCTGCATCAAATCATAGTAGCAGTAATGATTCTTCATCTCCTGCAGATACCACTCCACCAAATACCAATGGTGTTACTTTCTCTGTTGACCCTATAACTTCAGATAATGTAATTAATGCAACAGAAGCTGCAGGTAATGTGACGATTACTGGTAGTTTAAAAAATATTCCTACTGACGCCGCTAATACAGTCGTTACTGTAGTTGTTAATGGCGTAACTTATAACGCAACTGTAGATAAAGTAGCTGGTACATGGAGTGTAGTTGTACCAGGCAGTGGATTAGTTGCAGACAGCGATAAGACAATTGATGCAAAGGTTACATTTACTGATGCGGCAGGAAATAGTAGCAATATTAATGAATCAAAATCTTATACAGTAGATACTACTGCGCCAAATGCACCAGCAATTGATCCAATTAATGCAAAAGATCCTGTAACAGGTACAGCAGAATCTGGTTCAACTGTTAAAGTGACTTTCCCTGATGGCAGCACAGCAACCGTAGTTGCAGGTCCTGATGGTAAATGGACAGTGCCAAATCCAGGCGATCTTAAAGATGGTGACAAAGTTACAGTAGTTGCAACAGACCCTGCGGGTAACCCATCAGCTCCGTCAACCGGCATAGTCGATGCAGTTGCACCAACAGTGACTGTAACTACTGAATTAACCAATGACAGCACACCTGCATTAACTGGTACCGTGAACGATCCGACTGCGAAAGTGGTGGTGACAGTAGATGGTGTGAACTATCCGGCAACCAACAATGGCAATGGCACCTGGACCCTTGCAGACAATACACTTCCAGCATTGACAGACGGTCCACATACCGTGACTGTGACAGCGACAGACCCTGCAGGTAATGTAGGCACAGTAAATGCGGTAGTAACCGTTGATACCACAGCACCAACTGCACCGGTGATTGACCCGATCAATGCAACTAACCCGATTGCAGGTACTGCAGAAGCAGGTTCAACTGTTAAGGTGACGTTCCCTGATGGCAGCACAGCAACTGTGGTTGCAGGTCCTGATGGTAAATGGACCGTGCCAAACCCAGGCGATCTTAAAGATGGTGACAAAGTTACAGCGATCGCAACAGATCCTGCGGGTAACCCATCAGCTCCATCAACAGGTACAGTCGATGCAGTTGCACCAACAGTGACTGTAACCACTGCATTAACCAATGACAACACACCTGCATTAACAGGTACCGTGAATGATCCTGCTGCGAAAGTGGTGGTGACTGTAGATGGTGTGAACTATCCGGCAACCAACAATGGTGACGGCACCTGGACCCTTGCAGACAATACACTGCCAGCATTGACAGACGGTCCACATAACGTGACCGTGACAGCAACTGACCCTGCAGGTAATGTTGGAACAACAACTGGGGTGTTAAACGTTGATACCACAGCACCAACTGCACCAGTGATTGACCCGATCAATGCAACCAACCCGATTGCAGGTACAGCAGAAGCAGGTTCAACCGTTAAGGTGACGTTCCCTGATGGCAGCACAGCAACTGTAGTTGCAGGTCCTGATGGTAAATGGACTGTGCCAAACCCAGGCGATCTTAAAGATGGTGACAAAGTTACAGCAGTGGCAACAGATCCTGCGGGTAACCCATCAGCTCCATCAACAGGTACGGTCGATGCAGTTGCACCAACAGTGACTGTAACTACTGAATTAACCAATGACAGCACACCAGCCCTAACTGGTACAGTGAATGATCCTGCTGCGAAAGTAGTGGTGACTGTAGATGGTGTGAACTATCCGGCAACCAATAATGGTGACGGCACCTGGACCCTTGCAGACAATACACTGCCAGCGTTGACAGACGGTCCGCATACCGTGACGGTGACAGCAACTGACCCTGCAGGTAATGTAGGCACAGTAAATGCGGTAGTAACCGTTGATACCACAGCACCAACTGCACCGGTGATTGACCCGATCAATGCGACTAATCCGATTGCAGGTACTGCAGAAGCAGGTTCAACCGTTAAGGTGACGTTCCCTGATGGTAGCACAGCAACCGTAGTTGCAGGTCCTGATGGTAAATGGACCGTGCCAAACCCAGGCGACTTAACTGATGGTCAAACAGTAACAGCAACAGCGACTGACCCTGCAGGCAATATCTCATTACCTGGTACAGGTCTGGTGGATACAGTTGCCCCAACAGTGACAGTGACTACTGCATTAACCAATGACAGCACACCGCCATTAACAGGTACCGTGAACGATCCGACTGCGAAAGTAGTGGTGACTGTAGATGGTGTGAACTATCCGGCAACCAACAATGGTGACGGCACCTGGACCCTTGCAGACAATACACTGCCAGCGTTGACAGACGGTCCACATAACGTGACTGTGACTGCGACAGATCCAGCAGGTAATGTTGGAACAACAACTGGGGTGTTAAACGTTGATACCACAGCACCAACTGCACCGGTGATTGACCCGATCAATGCGACTAACCCGATTGCAGGTACAGCAGAAGCAGGTTCAACCGTTAAGGTGACGTTCCCTGATGGCAGCACAGCAACAGTGGTTGCAGGTCCTGATGGTAAGTGGACCGTGCCAAACCCGGGCGACCTGACTGATGGTCAAACAGTAACAGCAACAGCGACTGACCCTGCAGGCAATATCTCATTACCTGGTACAGGTCTGGTGGATACAGTTGCCCCAACAGTGACAGTGACTACTGTATTAACCAATGACAGCACACCGCCATTAACAGGTACAGTGAATGATCCGGCTGCGAAAGTGGTGGTGACTGTAGATGGTGTGAACTATCCGGCAACCAACAATGGTGACGGCACCTGGACCCTTGCAGACAATACACTGCCAGCGTTGACAGACGGTCCACATAACGTGACCGTGACTGCGACTGACCCTGCAGGTAATGTTGGAACAACAACTGGGGTGTTAAACGTTGATACTGTAGCGCCGACGGTTACTTTAAGTGATGTATTAACGAATGACAGTACACCGCCATTAACAGGTACAGTAAACGATCCGACTGCGAAAGTAGTGGTGACTGTAGATGGTGTGAACTATCAGGCAGTAAATAATGGTAATGGTACCTGGACCCTTGCAGACAATACATTACCAGTGTTGGCGAATGGTCCACATAACGTGACGGTGACTGCGACAGATCCTGCGGGTAATGTGGGAACAACAACTGGGGTGTTGACGGTAGATACTACTGCAGCGAACCTACTTGGTCCGATTACAGTACCGGATGACTTAAATGCTGATGGCATCATCAATGCAACGGAACTTGGCACAGACGGTAGCTTCAATGCACGTGTGGCGCTAGGTCCAGATGCAGCAGTGGGTACCGTTGTAACTGTTAACGGCACCAACTATACAGTGAATGCCACTGACGTAACGAATGGCTATATCACAGCAGCAATTCCAGTGACAGCTGATGGTCCAATCACCATCCATGCACAAGCAGTGGATGCGCAAGGTCATATCAGCAGCCCGGCAAATGTCATAGTGACTGTCGATACTACTGCACCAATTGCACCAGTGATTGACCCGATCAATGCGACTAACCCGATTGCAGGTACAGCAGAAGCAGGTTCAACTGTTAAGGTGACGTTCCCTGATGGCAGCACAGCAACCGTAGTTGCAGGTCCTGATGGTAAATGGACCGTGCCAAACCCAGGCGATCTTAAAGATGGTGACAAAGTTACAGCGATCGCAACAGATCCTGCGGGTAACCCATCAGCTCCATCAACAGGTACAGTCGATGCAGTTGCACCAACAGTGACTGTAACCACTGCATTAACCAATGACAGTACACCGCCATTAACAGGTACCGTGAACGATCCGACTGCGAAAGTAGTGGTGACTGTAGATGGTGTGAACTATCCGGCAACCAACAATGGTGACGGCACCTGGACCCTTGCAGACAATACACTGCCGGCGTTGACAGACGGTCCACATAACGTGACAGTGACAGCGACAGATCCTGCAGGTAATGTAGGCACAGTAAATGCGGTAGTAACCGTTGATACCACAGCACCAACTGCACCGGTGATTGATCCGATCAATGCAACTAATCCGATTGCAGGTACTGCAGAAGCAGGTTCAACCGTTAAGGTGACGTTCCCTGATGGCAGCACAGCAACCGTAGTTGCAGGTCCTGATGGTAAATGGACCGTGCCAAACCCAGGCGACTTGACTGATGGTCAAACAGTAACAGCAACAGCGACTGACCCTGCAGGCAATATCTCATTACCTGGTACAGGTCTGGTGGATACAGTTGCACCGACAGTGACAGTGACTACTGCATTAACCAATGACAGCACACCGCCATTAACAGGTACAGTGAACGATCCGGCTGCGAAAGTAGTGGTGACTGTAGATGGTGTGAACTATCCGGCAACCAACAATGGTGATGGCACCTGGACCCTTGCAGACAATACACTGCCAGCGTTGACAGATGGTCCACATAACGTGACCGTGACTGCGATAGATCCAGCAGGTAATGTTGGAACAACAACAGGGGTGTTAAACGTTGATACCACAGCACCAACTGCACCGGTGATTGACCCGATCAATGCGACTAACCCGATTGCAGGTACTGCAGAAGCAGGTTCAACTGTTAAGGTGACGTTCCCTGATGGCAGCACAGCAACTGTAGTTGCAGGTCCTGATGGTAAATGGACTGTGCCAAACCCAGGCGACTTAACTGATGGTCAAACAGTAACAGCAACAGCAACTGACCCTGCAGGCAATATCTCATTACCTGGTACAGGTCTGGTGGATACAGTTGCACCGACAGTGACAGTGACTACTGCATTAACCAATGACAGCACACCGCCATTAACAGGTACAGTGAACGATCCGACTGCGAAAGTAGTGGTGACTGTAGATGGTGTGAACTATCCGGCAACCAACAATGGTGACGGCACCTGGACCCTTGCAGACAATACACTGCCGGCGTTGACAGACGGTCCACATAACGTGACCGTGACTGCGACTGACCCTGCAGGTAATGTTGGAACAACAACTGGGGTGTTAAACGTTGATACTGTAGCGCCAACGGTTACTTTAAGTGATGTATTAACGAATGACAGCACACCGCCATTAACCGGTACAGTAAACGATCCGACTGCGAAAGTGGTGGTGACTGTAGATGGTGTGAACTATCAGGCAGTAAATAATGGTAATGGTACCTGGACCCTTGCAGACAATACATTACCAGTGTTGGCGAATGGTCCACATAACGTGACTGTGACTGCGACAGATCCTGCGGGTAATGTTGGAACAACAACTGGGGTGTTGACGGTAGATACTACTGCAGCGAACCTGCTTGGTCCGATTACAGTACCGGATGACTTAAATGCTGATGGCATCATCAATGCAACAGAACTTGGTACAGACGGTAGCTTTAATGCACGTGTGGCGCTAGGTCCAGATGCAGCGGTAGGTACCGTTGTCACTGTTAATGGCACCAACTATACAGTGAATGCCACTGACTTAACGAATGGCTATATCACAGCAACAATTCCAGTGACAGCTGATGGTCCAATCACCATTCATGCACAAGCAGTGGATGCGCAAGGTCATATCAGCAGCCCGGCAAATGTCATAGTGACTGTCGATACTACTGCACCAATTGCACCAGTGATTGACCCGATCAATGCGACTAACCCGATTGCAGGTACAGCAGAAGCAGGTTCAACTGTTAAGGTGACGTTCCCTGATGGCAGCACAGCAACCGTAGTTGCAGGTCCTGATGGTAAATGGACCGTGCCAAACCCAGGCGATCTTAAAGATGGTGACAAAGTTACAGCGATCGCAACAGATCCTGCGGGTAACCCATCAGCTCCATCAACAGGTACAGTCGATGCAGTTGCACCAACAGTGACTGTAACCACTGCATTAACCAATGACAGTACACCGCCATTAACAGGTACCGTGAACGATCCGACTGCGAAAGTAGTGGTGACTGTAGATGGTGTGAACTATCCGGCAACCAACAATGGTGACGGCACCTGGACCCTTGCAGACAATACACTGCCAGCGTTGACAGACGGTCCACATAACGTGACTGTGACTGCGACAGATCCAGCAGGTAATGTTGGAACAACAACTGGGGTGTTAAACGTTGATACCACAGCACCAACTGCACCGGTGATTGACCCGATCAATGCGACTAACCCGATTGCAGGTACAGCAGAAGCAGGTTCAACTGTTAAGGTGACGTTCCCTGATGGCAGCACAGCAACCGTAGTTGCAGGTCCTGATGGTAAATGGACCGTGCCAAACCCAGGCGACTTGACTGATGGTCAAACAGTAACAGCAACAGCGACTGACCCTGCAGGCAATATCTCATTACCTGGTACAGGTCTGGTGGATACAGTTGCACCGACAGTGACAGTGACTACTGCATTAACCAATGACAGCACACCGCCATTAACAGGTACAGTGAACGATCCGGCTGCGAAAGTAGTGGTGACTGTAGATGGTGTGAACTATCCGGCAACCAACAATGGTGATGGCACCTGGACCCTTGCAGACAATACACTGCCAGCGTTGACAGATGGTCCACATAACGTGACCGTGACTGCGACAGATCCAGCAGGTAATGTTGGAACAACAACAGGGGTGTTAAACGTTGATACCACAGCACCAACTGCACCGGTGATTGACCCGATCAATGCGACTAACCCGATTGCAGGTACAGCAGAAGCAGGTTCAACTGTTAAGGTGACGTTCCCTGATGGCAGCACAGCAACTGTAGTTGCAGGTCCTGATGGTAAATGGACTGTGCCAAACCCAGGCGACTTAACTGATGGTCAAACAGTAACAGCAACAGCGACTGACCCTGCAGGCAATATCTCATTACCTGGTACAGCGCTTGTAGATACAGTTGCCCCAACAGTGACAGTGACTACTGCATTAACCAATGACAGCACACCGCCATTAACAGGTACCGTGAACGATCCGACTGCGAAAGTAGTGGTGACTGTAGATGGTGTGAACTATCCGGCAACCAACAATGGTGACGGCACCTGGACCCTTGCAGACAATACACTGCCAGCGTTGACAGACGGTCCACATAACGTGACTGTGACTGCGACAGATCCAGCAGGTAATGTTGGAACAACAACTGGGGTGTTAAACGTTGATACCACAGCACCAACTGCACCGGTGATTGACCCGATCAATGCGACTAACCCGATTGCAGGTACAGCAGAAGCAGGTTCAACTGTTAAGGTGACGTTCCCTGATGGCAGCACAGCAACCGTAGTTGCAGGTCCTGATGGTAAATGGACCGTGCCAAACCCAGGCGACTTAACTGATGGTCAAACAGTAACAGCAACAGCGACTGACCCTGCAGGCAACATCTCATTACCTGGTACAGCGCTTGTAGATACAGTTGCCCCAACAGTGACAGTGACTGCTGCATTAACCAATGACAGCACACCGCCATTAACAGGTACAGTAAACGATCCGGCTGCGAAAGTAGTGGTGACGGTGGATGGTGTGAACTATCCGGCAACCAACAATGGTGACGGCACCTGGACGCTTGCAGACAATACACTGCCAGCATTGACAGACGGTCCACATAACGTGACGGTGACAGCGACAGACCCAGCGGGTAATGTTGGAACAACAACTGGGGTGTTAAACGTTGATACCGTAGCGCCAACGGTTACTTTAAGTGATGTATTAACGAATGACAGCACACCGCCATTAACCGGTACAGTAAACGATCCGACTGCGAAAGTAGTGGTGACTGTAGATGGTGTGAACTATCAGGCAGTAAATAATGGTAATGGTACCTGGACCCTTGCAGACAATACATTACCAGTGTTGGCGAATGGTCCACATAACGTGACGGTGACTGCGACAGATCCTGCGGGTAATGTGGGAACAACAACTGGGGTGTTGACGGTAGATACTACTGCAGCGAACCTACTTGGTCCGATTACAGTACCGGATGACTTAAATGCTGATGGCATCATCAATGCAACAGAACTTGGTACAGACGGTAGCTTCAATGCACGTGTGGCGCTAGGTCCAGATGCAGCGGTAGGTACCGTTGTAACTGTTAATGGCACCAACTATACAGTGAATGCCACTGACTTAACGAATGGCTATATCACAGCAGCAATTCCAGTGACAGCTGATGGTCCAATCACCATTCATGCACAAGCAGTGGATGCGCAAGGCCATATCAGTAGTCCGGCAGATGTCACAGTGACTGTAGACACTACACCAGCGAACTTACTTGGTGCGATTACAGTACCGGATGACTTAAATGCTGACGGTATTATCAATGCAGCAGAACTTGGTACAGACGGTAGCTTCAATGCACGTGTGGCGCTGGGTCCAGATGCAGCGGTAGGCACAGTCGTCACAGTTAATGGCATCAACTACACAGTAAATGCCACTGATTTAACGAATGGCTATATCACAGCAGCAATTCCTGTAACAGCAGATGGCCCAATCGTTGTCCATGCACAATCTGTGGATGCACAAGGCAACATCAGTAGCCCTACAGATGTTACAGTAAATGTGGATACCACAGCACCAACTGTTGCTTTGAGCGATGTATTAACCAACGACAGTACACCTGAATTGACAGGTACGGTGAATGATCCGACTGCGACAGTAGTCGTGACTGTAAATGGTGTGAACTATAATGCAGTAAACAATGGCAACGGTACCTGGACACTTGCAGACAATACACTTCCAGTGTTGGCGAATGGTCCACATAACGTGACTGTGACTGCAACCGATCCAGCAGGTAATGTGGGTACAGGTAGTGCGGTGTTGACGGTAGATACTACAGCAGCGAACCTACTTGGTCCGATTACAGTACCGGATGACTTAAATGCTGATGGCATCATCAATGCAGCAGAACTTGGTACAGACGGTAGCTTCAATGCGCGTGTGGCGTTGGGTCCGGATGCAGCGGTAGGAACTGTAGTTACAGTTAATGGCACGAACTACACAGTGAATGCCACTGACTTAACGAATGGCTATATCACATCAGCAATTCCAGTGACAGCCGATGGTCCAATCACCATTCATGCACAAGCAGTGGATGCGCAAGGTCATATCAGTAGCCCAGCAGATGTCATAGTAACTGTAGACACTACGCCAGCGAACTTACTTGGTGCGATTACAGTACCGGATGACTTAAATGCTGATGGCATCATCAATGCAACAGAACTTGGTACAGACGGTAGCTTCAATGCACGTGTGGCGCTGGGTCCAGATGCAGCGGTGGGAACTGTAGTTACAGTTAATGGCACCAACTACACAGTAAATGCCACTGACCTAAACAATGGCTATATCACTGCAGCAATTCCTGTGACAGCTGATGGTCCAATCACCATCCATGCACAAGCAGTGGATGCACAAGGCAACATCAGTAGCCCTGCAGATGTGACAGTAACTGTAGACACTACACCAGCGAACTTACTTGGTGCGATTACAGTACCGGATGACTTAAATGCTGATGGCATCATCAATGCAACAGAACTTGGTACAGACAATAGCTTCAATGCACGTGTGGCGCTGGGTCCAGATGCAGCGGTGGGAACTGTAGTTACAGTTAATGGCACCAACTACACAGTGAATGCCACTGACTTAACGAATGGCTATATCACAGCAGTGATCCCAGTGGTTGCTGATGGTCCAATCACCATCCATGCACAAGCAGTGGATGCACAAGGCAACATCAGTAGCCCTGCAGATGTGACAGTAACTGTAGACACTACACCAGTGAACTTACTTGGTGCGATTACAGTACCAGATGACTTAAATGCTGATGGCATCATCAATGCAACAGAACTTGGTACAGACAATAGCTTCAATGCACGTGTGGCGCTGGGTCCAGATGCAGCGGTGGGAACTGTAGTTACAGTTAATGGCACCAACTACACAGTGAATGCCACTGACTTAACGAATGGCTATATCACAGCAGTGATCCCAGTGGTTGCTGATGGTCCAATCACCATCCATGCACAAGCAGTGGATGCACAAGGTAACATCAGCAGCCCTGCAGATGTGACAGTAACTGTAGACACTACACCAGCGAACTTGCTTGGACCGATTACAGTACCGGATGACTTAAATGCTGATGGCATCATCAATGCAACAGAACTTGGTACAGACGGTAGCTTTAATGCACGTGTGGCGCTAGGTCCAGATGCAGCGGTAGGTACCGTTGTAACTGTTAATGGCACCAACTATACAGTGAATGCCACTGACTTAACGAATGGCTATATCACAGCAGCAATTCCAGTGACAGCTGATGGTCCAATCACCATTCATGCACAAGCAGTGGATGCGCAAGGCAACATCAGTAGCCCTGCAGATGTCACAGTGACTGTAGACACTACACCAGCGAACTTACTTGGTGCGATTACAGTACCGGATGACTTAAATGCTGACGGTATTATCAATGCAGCAGAACTTGGTACAGACGGTAGCTTCAATGCACGTGTGGCGCTGGGTCCAGATGCAGCGGTAGGCACAGTCGTCACAGTTAATGGCATCAACTACACAGTAAATGCCACTGATTTAACGAATGGCTATATCACAGCAGCAATTCCTGTAACAGCAGATGGCCCAATCGTTGTCCATGCACAATCTGTGGATGCACAAGGCAACATCAGTAGCCCTACAGATGTTACAGTAAATGTGGATACCACAGCACCAACTGTTGCTTTGAGCGATGTATTAACCAACGACAGTACACCTGAATTGACAGGTACGGTGAATGATCCGACTGCGACAGTAGTCGTGACTGTAAATGGTGTGAACTATAATGCAGTAAACAATGGCAACGGTACCTGGACACTTGCAGACAATACACTTCCAGTGTTGGCGAATGGTCCACATAACGTGACTGTGACTGCAACCGATCCAGCAGGTAATGTGGGTACAGGTAGTGCGGTGTTGACGGTAGATACTACAGCAGCGAACCTACTTGGTCCGATTACAGTACCGGATGACTTAAATGCTGATGGCATCATCAATGCAGCAGAACTTGGTACAGACGGTAGCTTCAATGCGCGTGTGGCGTTGGGTCCTGATGCAGCGGTGGGAACTGTAGTTACAGTTAATGGCACCAACTATACAGTGAATGCCACTGACTTAACGAATGGCTATATCACCGCAGCAATTCCAGTGACAGCCGATGGTCCAATCACCATCCATGCACAAGCAGTGGATGCGCAAGGCCATATCAGTAGCCCAGCAGATGTCATAGTAACTGTAGACACTACACCGGCGAACTTACTTGGACCGATTACAGTACCAGATGACTTAAATGCTGATGGAATTATCAATGCAACAGAACTTGGTACAGACGGTAGCTTCAATGCACGTGTGGCGCTGGGTCCAGATGCAGCGGTAGGTACAGTTGTCACCGTTAATGGCACCAACTACACAGTGAATGCCACTGACTTAACGAATGGCTATATCACAGCAGCAATTCCTGTGGTTGCTGATGGTCCAATCACCATTCATGCACAAGCAGTGGATGCACAAGGCAACATCAGTAGCCCTGCAGATGTGACAGTAACTGTAGACACTACACCAGCGAACTTACTTGGTGCGATTACAGTACCGGATGACTTAAATACTGACGGTATTATCAATGCAGCAGAGCTTGGCACAGACGGTAGCTTCAATGCACGTGTGGCGCTGGGTCCAGATGCAGCGGTGGGAACTGTAGTTACAGTTAATGGCACCAACTACACAGTGAATGCCACTGACTTAACGAATGGCTATATCACAGCAGCAATTCCAGTGATTGCTGATGGTCCAATCACCATCCATGCACAAGCAGTGGATGCACAAGGCAATATCAGTAGCCCTACTGATGTGACAGTTACGGTAGATACTACACCACCAAATATTAATAATGCTGCGATTGCAATTAATGCAATTACAGGTGATAACATTATTAATCCAGCTGAGGCTACTGGAACAGTGAATATCACTGGAACAGTAACGAGTCCTACTGATGCCACTGTTACTACAGTTGTTGTTAATGTGAATGGTGTCAATTATACAGCTGTAGTAGATCCAGCAACTGGAACTTGGACAATAGGTGTACCGGGTAGCCAACTTGTAGCAGATGCTGATTTGACAGTTGAGGCAAAAGCAACCTTTACGGATGCGGCTGGGAATAGCAGTAACTTACAAGCTACTCAAAGTTATACGATTGCAAGTTCTTCTATCATTGCATATGACAACTTTGATACAGCTGTTCTTGCTCCACAACCATTACAAATTGCGCATGATGCTGCTCTTGGTAGCAAAACCTACTTGGCGCTTGTGTCATTGGCTGGCCTTAATTTACAGCTTGGTTCTGAAGCGATTACTTTTAATGTCGCTGCAAACCAAGAAGGTAATGCAAAATTCACCTATAGTGCTTTAATTGGTGTTAATGCTCTATCTGATTACTCATTAGTTGTACAAAAATTTGATACAGCGACTGGGCAATGGACGTCTATATATGGTGGTGGTCAAGCAGATATTCTTCACCTCACTTTGTTAGGTTCTACACCAGGTGTAGTCATTGATGGACTTGAGCAAGGACAATACCGTGCATTCATGACTTATAACGGTCTGGCAGGTATTGGTTTACTCGGTACTTTAAACGCTACGATGGATGTTTTTGATACAACTCAAATCGGTAGTTTCTATACAGAAAATGCTCACGGAAACGTGATTGTAGATCTTAACTCAAGTGGACAAGCTGATGTCGTAACCCCTAATACGGTTATAAATGAAGTTAATAATCAACCTGTTCTTGCTAATGGCACAGTCATTAATGGTACATATGGTACGTTGGTGATTAACCTTGATGGTTCATATACCTACACTCCAAATCAAAATGCTTCTGGAGTTGGGCAAGTAGATCACTTTGTATATACCTTAAAAGATTCTGTTACAGGTGATACAGCTCAAGCAGCTCTTAACATTCAGTTAAGTTCTGTTAAAGCCGCAGATAACCTTGCGGTTGCTGACATTAATCCACAATCTTTACTTGTTGCAAATGACGTAGCACTTGGTAGTGCAAGTTATGTGGCTGCAATATCGTTAGCAGGTCTAGATTTACAGCTCCTTGGTAACTCAACAGTTGCATTCAATGTGGATGCTGACCGTCAAGGTACTGCGACATTTACATTCAGTGGTTTACTCAACGCGGGTGTATTGAATGATTATTCAATTGTTGTTCAAAAATATGATGCTGCAACAGGAAAATGGGTATCAATTGGCGGAAATAATCCACAAGCGACTTTAGTTAGCCTATCTCTAGTCGGAGGTACTCCAACAGCAGTCATTGATGGTTTAGATCCAGGACAATATCGTGCATTCGTGGGCTATAGTGGTCTAGTAGGTGTGGGTATTGGTGGAACATTGACAGGTACAATGGATGTTTATAACCCATATGTTGTATCAGGATATACAGTTGATCCAATCTCCGGTAACGTCATTAAAGATGCAGGTATTAATGGTGCGGTAGATGCTGCAAGTAATAATGCAGTGATCTCAGCGGTGAATGGAAATGCTGTTAATGCATCGGGTACAACTACAATTGTTGGTAC
The DNA here is from genome assembly GCF_041021895.1 of Acinetobacter sp. XH1741. Taxonomy (NCBI): domain Bacteria; kingdom Pseudomonadati; phylum Pseudomonadota; class Gammaproteobacteria; order Moraxellales; family Moraxellaceae; genus Acinetobacter; species Acinetobacter chenhuanii. The sequence continues at coordinate 3,542,783 of NZ_CP157428.1, read as the reverse complement.
ATACGGTACGTTAGTCATTGATCAGCATGGTAATTATACCTATACACCAAATGCAAATGGTCTCAACCTTGGTAAAGTTGATCAGTTCTCATATACATTGTTAGACCCTGCGACAGGTAATACGTCTCAAGCTGTATTGTATGTTCACTTGGATAGCAACAAGGTTGCTATGACTTGGAATGCGAACGATCCATCACAGCCAGCGGTTATTACAGGTCATGTTCCAGTTGATGCAATGGATAACGTTGCTTCAGCAGCAATTGATATGGTTTACCCAACCACTCAACAAGTTCTTAATAACGCGATTAGCTATAGCTGGTTGTTAGGTGTTGGTGGAGTTGTTGTTGGTTCTAAACAAGGTACAGCAAACTTTAATATCGCTGAAGGACATGTATCTGAGGCTATCATCTCGGTTAATTTTGGTTCAGTCGCTACAGTGGTTGACGGTTTACATGTGGTATTAACACGAGTAAATCCAGACGGTACTCGTACAGTCATTGCGGATAGTGCAAATTCTGGGGTGCTTGACCTATTAGGTATCTTTGGCTCTGAAGTGAAATTCAAAGTTGATAACTTAGGCTCTGGTAATTATGAGTTGTTTATGGAAAGCAATACGCTTCTTACAGCTCTTGGCAGTGTCACAGCAAATATTACTTTGAATAATGGTGATATTACACAAGTACCTAACTTGGTTGTAACTCCGGTTACAGGCAACGTTCTTTCAGACGACAACTCGGCTGTATATGGACCAAACTATACGCCAGACTATATTACGACTACGACAGTTGTGACTTCGGTAACTTCTGAACTTGGTAATACATCTGCTGTAAATGTAGGTACGTCGACAGTTATTGTGGGTGCGTATGGTAGCTTAACGATTAATGCTGATGGTACTTATAGCTATCAAGCTACAGCGAACACACAAAATATAGGAAAAGTTGATAGCTTTACCTATACCGTGACAGACCCTGTAACTGGTAGAACAGACACAGCAACATTGCATATCCAAATTGGTTCTCCAGATGTGAATGTGACTTGGAACAATGCTAACCCTGGTGCAGATGCGGTAATTCCGTTACCTGTAGCAAATGCTGATACTAATCATGCAACTGTTAGTATGAAACAAGTGACAGATGCTGTCGTGGATGTACCAAGTGGCACAGTAACTATTGGTAATCTTGCAGGCTTCCCACCATTACCTGTATTAAGCAGTACAGTGACTTCGAATCAATTCGTTATCGCTGCTAATACGGTAAGTGATGTCCATGTAGAGTTAGACTATACGGCATCATTGAGCTTGTCGGCTCTTCCAACAACTGGTTATAAAATCCAGCAATTGGTCGGTACAACATGGGTAGATACTGTTTACTCAGGTTCTGCGACAGCCTTGGCAGGAGTTTTAGGTGCACCAGCATACTCAGCTGATGTATCTCACTTATCTGCTGGTACTTATCGAGTGGTATTTAGTTTATCTAGTCTGCTTTCACTAGGAACTGTGACTTTAGATTCTGTAGTCTCTACAAAAGCTACGCATCTAGATCAATACACACCTGATGGTTTAACAGATTGGATTCATGGCAATATCTTGTTAGGCGATACAACTGGTGGAGTTGCTGACACTTCAGCTGCTTCTCAACTATATGTTGAAGTTACACCAGGAAATTACCAAATTGCTGCTGGTCAGGCGATCAATACTGGCGAAGGTACGCTGTATCTCTACCATGATGGTTCGTACTATTACAAAGCTCTGGATAGCGCTGCAAATGCTACGATTGATACGATTAACTATAAACTCGTATCAGTGACTGGCGCAGAGTCAACTAGCACATTAACCATCAACTTAAGTCAAGAGTTGAATAGCCTAGCTGTAAGTACAGGAGCAAATGATACATTTACGCTTGGAAATGGCGCGGATACCTTGATTTACAACACATTGACGGCTGCTGGTGTGAACAGTCCAACAGGTGGTAACACAACAACTGGTGGGGTAGATACATGGACTGACTTCCATGTAGGTAATACGGCAACTGATAATCAAGCTGACAAGATTGATATTAGTAACTTACTACTTAGTCATCCAAACAGCTTAACTATTGGTCAGTATGTATCGGTAAGCTATAACGCTGCGACACAAAATGCCACAATTAGTGTAGACCGTGATGGCTTAGGTACGACTTACACAAGCACACAATTGTTGACGATTCATATAGATGAACCTAGAACATCATTGACGCTCAATGATCTTCTTAACAATGGTCAAATTATCTATTAATAGATAATTAGCCTCATAAAAAAAGAGAACCCTAGGGTTCTCTTTTTTTATGTTTAAACAATATGTTAACTTAGTTTTTAGAGAGTCCATGCTATGATGTAGTGAAAATTTTATAGAACAACAAATAACGAATAGGGACTTAATTCGAGTGTCGGTATTTTTAAACTTTAAAAGACAGCTTAAACATTGGTTAGAGCATCTCGTTCAGCAGGTTATAGGCAATCAAGAAGAAACCATTTTATTTATCTCATGTGGACCTAAAGATCAGAGATGTCATGTCTGGCATACCGAAAAAACAGTATTTTCACAAGCAACCCTACAATTATTTAATTTTATTGATGATCAGTTTTGTTCAGATCAACTTCCAGACTATATAAAAATTGATGTTGCATACAACTTAACCAAGCAAAGTTGGAGGGAAGTAAATCAGCTCGTCCAACATCAGTTTCACAATAATCACTACCGCAGAGGGATTGGATTTGACGAACCATGTTCGCTAGTTTTTCTTGAACAAGAGATGTATGGAAAAGCAATTATTCGTGGCTTGAGTTATGACAAGCCCAATTTTTTTGATGAAACAAATCTGAACTATGCAATTAAGCAAAAATATAACGGTACAAAACCACAAGTTAAATTTCAGACATTGCAGGACATTTGGACTTTCGACACCTATGCAACTTTTTATGAAAATGAAAAATTTATCAATTTAGCAAGCTGCTTTGATGCCAATGGTATTAGAGGCATTGCACACAATAAAAAGCAGCATTTTAGAGATCTTATTGAAAAAAATGCAGCATTCTTGCATAGCCAGATTCAAGAAAATGGCAAATTTATTTATGGTCATTTTCCTGCTTTTGATCGAGATATTCGTAACTATAATACGGTACGTCATTGCACCTCACTTTATGCCCTATTAGAAACTTTCGAAATACACAATAAACCTGAATATTGGCCTCAAATTGAAAAAGCTATTCAATATGCGCTAACTAGTTTTTATAAAGAAAAAGACGCTACAACTGCTTTTATGATTGATGGTAAAGAAGGGGAGTTTGAAATTAAATTAGGCGCAAATGCAGCAGCTATTTTAATGTTAACTAAATATCAAGAAATTACTCAAAAAGATGATTACCTAGATTATGCAGAGAAACTGGCAAATGGTATTTTAGAATTAGTTGATTCAAAGGGATTAACCACTCATGTATTAAATTATCCAACCTTTAGTTTAAAAGAAAAATTTAGAATTATTTATTATGATGGAGAAGCGGCATTAGCTTTACTCAGGTTATATCAGATTAACCGGGATAAAAAATTATTAGAAACAGTTAAATTAATGTTTAATAATTTTATTAATAAACGATACGAAAAATATCATGATCACTGGCTAAGTTACTGCACCAATGAGCTTACAAAAATATGTCCTGAAGAAAAATATTTTATTTTTGGTTTAAATAATTATTTAAAACATTTTATTTTTATTAGAAATAGAAAAACGACTTATGCCACTTTGTTAGAAATGCTCATGGCTGCTTATAAAATGGTGAATCGTTTAAAAGAGCAAGGTCATCATGCACTTTTTGAACAGGCTTATATGCACGAGTTAAAAAAACTCATTACATTTCGAGCTGAGTTTCAAACCACAGGTTTTTTCTATCCAGAAATGGCCATGTACATGGCCCGTCCAGATAAAATATTGCATGCTTTTTATGTACGGCATGATCGCTTTAGAGTACGGATAGATGATCAAGAACATAATTTGTCGGGTTATATTGCTTATGTAAAAGATTTCGAAGGAGAGGATATATGATCGATCATCCTTTCGAAATTAAGTTATTGGCAGCGCTTGATAACGACCAGTTTCAAGACGCCATTTGGGAATTTGAAATTGATGGGGACATTTCAACTTTATTGCTCATTGATTATGCATTAGAACAATTTCAACAAAAAAAGATCCAAGCGAATCAAGTCTATGTTGTATCTGAGCATTTACCTCAACAAGTTAGTGGTTCAAATTTGGGTTTAGAAAAAAATGAATCTTATACATTTGTTGAGCTGTTACAGTTTTTGGTTTTTACTCAGGCAAATGATGTCAAAAATGCCTTAAGCAATATGCTTTTTGACTCAACTGAACAAGCCCAATTGATTTTGTCCCAAAGAGCCGATAACTATCACTTAGCTTTAAATTCATCTAATCAGTTGAAAGATTTATTTGGATTGGTAAACCATATCTATAGCTATCCAGCCGAGATAAAAAAACTTTTTTTTATTAAGACACTTCACTTTAAAAATAAACGATATCAACCGATTACACCTTTGATTGCTCATTCAGTGCTAACCTCAGTTTTATATCTTTCCCATCAATTTAGAAAAATTTATATCACTTATCTTGAACATAACCAGAGCATTGGCTTTTTCTCTTTTTTAGATGATATTCACCGTCTAGAACATTTAGTCCCTTATTATCATAGTTTTCAAGAAGAGCAGGTAGATGCTCAAAAATGTTCTTCAAAAACAGGAATTATCAATATTCTTGGAGATACTTATTTCGGTGAGACCTATACTGAAAAACGTAAATTAAAAGGAAAAAAAGATGCTTTACAACAATATGGCTACCACCATTCATTTGAAAAAATAAAACACTTTTTAGGTAAAGACGACATAAATATAGCGAACTTTGAAGCGGTTTTTTCTTTAGAAAATGAATCACCTTTAAAAGATAAAAAGTCATTTATTCTAAAAGCTGATGCAAAAAAAACATTAGAGGAATTTAAGAGCATTTATCTCAATCATTTTGTGTTGGCTAATAACCATCTGAAAGATTATGGTGATGAAGGATTGGCTTATACATTGCGACAGTTTGATCAGGCCAACATATCTTACATGGGCGCTGGATTGAACCAAAAAGATGCCCACAAGTATTTTGAAATATCTTTTGAAAATAAGCACTATGCGGTTTTTAATGGGTATTGGCATAGAGACACAGCTTATTTAGATTATGATTTCTATGCATTGGGGCTAAGAGGTGGAGTCGCTTGTTTAAATGGCGTTTTACTTGAGCAGATTGTGCGTTATAAACAGACTCATCCTAAGCATAAAATTATTGTGATTTGCCATTGGGGAGTCGATTTTAAACCTCCTACCAAAGAGCAAATGAAGCTCGCTTCTATTCTCACTCAAGGAGGCGCTGACCTTATTCTTGGTCATGGCGCCCATACCATACAGCCTGTCCAGTTCATCAATCAAAAACCGGTAGTGTTTGGTATTGGTAATGCTGTATTTAATAGTGATGGGGAATACGAACAACAACAGGCGTTGCCATTTGGCTGTATTGCTCGATTAGATTTAGCAAAGGACTTGCTCCGCCTATATCCAATTTATACCAATAATCTGAAAACTTTTTGGCAGCCTTATCCAGTAGATATTAAGGACTTCTCAAAGGCCAGTACTTACATGACATCTTTACTGACCCCTGAGAACTACATTGCTACCCAAGATAACTTAGGAAGGTATGTTGAAATTAAATTTTAAGGATATTGTTTATAACTTGATAAAATTGTTTGTAGCTGTGAAGAGTTAAAACCTAAATTTCTTAAACCGCCACTGCCTAATTTACATTCAGCACTGGCCATAATATTGGTTGGGGTAGTTTTAGTGGCATTCGGTGCACAGACATGTTTTAAGCCAAAAGCGTGGCCCATTTCATGAATACTACCTGCTTGAATATTATAATTTAATCTCTTCCAATCGAGTAAAATAAAAGGTTTTCCATTATTACGGAAGGTTCGGCTTGTAACGTCGTCAAACTCTAAGTTTTTTGAGTACGCCTCATATATAAAGATAATGACTTCTTTACTTGTTGTGCGTTTAGGGAAGCAAGCATTAACACTTGCCGGAATAGCGCCTATAGAAATAGGACGGGGTTGATTTATTTCATTGCCGAGTTCGCAATGCATTTTCGAAAAATCTTGATAAGAAATATAATGGTTAAGTTTGAAATTAAATATTTTATTTCCGCGGTCATCTAAATAATATTTATTTAAGATGCCGACTTCTTTTCGCATTTGGTTAAGGTTATCAAAACTCGTAGCGGAAGGATTGTTGGTTGTAAAAACGAAAGTTACTGGAACTACAGGCCTGTTATTGGCTGGCTCCTCTGATAACTCTGGCTTTTGGAGAGGGGGACGGGTCGTACAAGAAACACAGATCATTGTCCCTGTAATCATCAATAAAGTTTTTTTCATATTCATCGCATTGTCTCTGCATATTATTTTAAAGAGATTTAAAGTAAATTTTTATATGATATGAACGATGTCAATTTTTATGGATTCCATTTTGACAACTCAGTATGAACTACATCGACAAATTTTAGAAGTCATCGCTTTAATTCCATATGGAAAAGTAGCAACTTACGGACAAATAGCACGTATGGCGGGCTTGCCTAAGCATGCCAGATTAGTTGGATATGTGCTTAAGCATTTAGACTCAAACCATCAAGTCCCTTGGTATCGGGTTATTAATTCACAAGGTAAAATTAGCCTAAGTAAATTTAATGAAAAGGGCGAAAATGTTCAGCAGTTAAAGCTTGAAGCTGAAGGAGTCTATTTGCTAAATGGTAAGGTGAATTTAAAGCAATTCGCTTGGGCACCTTAAAATTATTAAAGAGAACAAATACAAATGCAGAATTATAAATGGCGGAGTATAGCCATATTACTACTAGGTTTAGCAGTGCAATCAAGTTTTGCAGAACAGGCTATTTCAGCTCAACCTTTTATAAATATGAAAGCTTCATTGCCAGATATCAATTCTATTTGTCAGCAACTGAGCCATAAATGTAGCGGTGAAGCGATCCTTTGGAAAGCTAAAAATACGCAAGATCAAGCTTATTATTTAATAGATGAGAATCCGCAAATTGTTCAGGTTAAAAAGCAAAACAATCAATACACGGTAATAAATCAGTGGAATTTTAAAAATTACCAACATAGTAATAAAGAGCCACATTCTGATGATTTGGGCCCTAATGGACTCAAAATCTTTCCCGCACTCTATCCCCTTAATAAAAATGAGTATGCGATAGCAGTACTAAACACATGGTTTACTGGTTACTCTGGAGGAGGGCGTTTTGAGGAAAACGCTGATTTTGTTGAGCTTAAGCCTAAAGGGCAGTATCAGGTTGCATTAAAAGATATTGCTTTTTCTTCGAATGGAATGATTCGAGCATGTTTTTCAGAACAAGAGTATAAGAAGTCGCCACATTGTCATGATGAAACATGGATGACTTTAAATATAAGGTTTAAAGATACTGGTCAACCATACTATTTATGGCAATTAAATTATAAAAATTACTCGTGGGATGCTTTTAAAAGTAAAAAAACAATAACGATTGAGCAATCAAGTGAAGATGTTATGCCTTTTAAAAAATAGATGCCTATCTGGCTGAATTGAGTCAGACAGGCAATTTCTTTTAGCGAACAATTAATACAGGAATATGGCTTTCGCCTAAAACTTTTTGCGCAACACTTCCTAATACAAGTTTTCGTACACCTGTACGGCCGTGTGAACCCATCACAATCAGATCTGCATTGAGTTCTTGGGCAGCCTGAATAATTTCGTCATGAACCACAAAACCTTCAAGCAATTTGGTTTCTACAGTAAGGCCTTCTGCTGCAAATTTCTGTTTTACCTGTTCTAACATATCCAACAAATATGTTTTAGTTCGCTCAATCAATTCATTCGTTTGGCCTGTTTTCACATAAAGGTCAGCAATAATTGGATCAAGTGCCATCACTTGAACCACAGTAATTTTACTGTTTAGTGCTTTGCCAAGTTTGATGGCTTCATTTATAGCAACCATAGAAGTTTCAGAACCGTCAGTTGGCACAAGAATATGTTGGTATGACATGAGATTGTTCCTTATTGTAATGATGCTTATTTATTCAATACTTTATACTTCTTTCTTGACGATTTAAATTCGAGCTCGTAATCATTTGTGATTTTTAAACAAGAAAATCTTGGCAATATTTTTTTATTTATCTTTTAAATTTTCGAGATATGCCGTTAAGACATTGATATCATCGGTTTGCAAATATTCACGCATTTTTAAAACTTGTTTTTCATCTAGATCATAAAGTTTTAAAGCGAGTAGTTTTTCTATTTGCTCTTGAGAAAAACGGTATTTAATAACTTTTGCCGGAACTCCACCTACAATCGCATAGGGTGGGACGTCTTTAGTGACGACTGCACCAGTTGCAATTACAGCACCTTCACCGATTTTTACACCTTGCATAATCATTGCGCGACTTCCAATCCAAGAGCCATCTGCAATTATGGTGTCTCCAGCAGCTAAAAAACTGCGAGTATCAAAGGGAAAAGTTGAAATCCAGTCCGGTCTATGAAGCTGATTACCACCCATCATAATCACACACTCAGCGCCAAAACATACAAAATTACCAATATAAAGCTGATCAATTGGCTTGTCTGGGGTAGATGCTTTGTCATGTAAATAGCGTACGACACAACGTTCAAAACCTTGATCCCAATAAGCTGAGTAGTAAGAATAATTGCCCTTAATATGGATATTTGGATTTTTCACAGTTTTGGAAATAAACTCAAATTCGCACCAATGACGAACCGGGCTATTAATCAGAGATGTATCCATATTGATTATCCAAAAAAGTAAGCTAAATCATAGTAAATAAAAAACCCCTCATGAAGAGGGGCTAAAGTGCTTTATCTTAGAGATATTCAACACTTACAACTTCATATTCAACTTCGCCTTGAGGAGTAGTGATTTTTGCTTCATCACCTTCATTTTTACCTAAAAGGCCGCGAGCAATTGGTGAATTCACTGAGATTTTATTGATTTTAAAATCAGCTTCATCATCACCAACAATTTTATAGGTCTTACGTTCTTCAGTATCAAGGTTTTCAATCGTTACCGTAACACCGAATACAACACGACCGTTTTGTTCTAAGTCTTTAACATCGATGACTTGTGCAGCACCCAATTTTCCTTCGATATCTTGGATACGGCCTTCACAGAAACCTTGCTGTTCACGAGCAGCATGGTATTCTGCGTTTTCTTTTAAGTCCCCATGTTCACGTGCTTCAGCAATCGCTTGAGTAATACGTGGACGTTCAACAGATTTCAGATGTTGTAATTCTTTCTCTAAGGCGCTTTTACCTTCAGGGGTCATTGGATAACGTTGCATTTCGGTCCCTCTTAAGTTGAGAAAACACAGTTAAAAAAATGAAAAAATCCCGCCACCGATAAGGTGACGGGACTTATCGGTAAAAAAATTAACCTACAGTTAAATCTTGCAAGCGGTATACATCCATTGGCAATTTCACAGCAAAGGCTTGGCAAACTGCTTCTGCGCCATTGATAGTCGTTGTGTAATACACTTTGCCTTGTAGGGCAGCACGACGAATCATTGCAGAATCATATTGAGCTTGTTTGCCTTCAGTAGTGTTGACAATAAGGTGTATTTCACCATTTTTCAAGCGGTCAACAATATGTGGACGACCTTCAGTTACTTTATTTACAGGTTCACATTCCAAACCTGCTTCTTTAAGTACCTTGTACGTTCCACCAGTTGCTACCAGTTTGAAGCCATACGCTACGAATTTTTTAGCGATATCAGCAATATATTTCTTATCAGATTCACGAACAGATAAGAAAGCAATCTTTTCTTCGCCTTCAGTTGGCAAGCCTGGTAAGCGATCATTTGAGCCTAAAACAGCTTTATAGAATGCTTCACCAAAGGTTTTACCAACACCCATTACTTCACCTGTAGATTTCATCTCAGGTCCAAGCATTGGGTCTACGCCTTGGAATTTCGCAAATGGGAAAACCGCTTCTTTCACAGCAAAGTGTGTTGGAATGATTTCTTTAGTAAAGCCTTGAGATTCAAGAGATTGACCCGCCATACAACGAGCAGCTACTTTAGCTAAAGATTCACCAATACATTTCGATACGAATGGAACAGTACGTGATGCACGTGGGTTAACTTCAAGAACATAAACATCGTCGCCTTTAACTGCGAACTGTACGTTCATTAAACCAACTACACCAAGTTCTTTTGCCATAGCAATCGTTTGGCGACGCATTTCATCCTGAATCTCTTTAGAAAGAGAATAAGGAGGAATAGAACATGCAGAGTCACCTGAGTGAATACCTGCTTGTTCGATGTGCTGCATAATACCGCCGATTACGACATCTTTACCGTCAGATACACAGTCAACGTCAACTTCAGTTGCATCATCTAAGAAACGGTCAAGAAGAACAGGTGCTTCATTAGAAGCCTGTACTGCTTCGCGAAGATAACGCTTAAGTTCTTCTTCGTTATAAACGATTTCCATTGCACGACCACCTAATACATAAGATGGGCGAACAACCAATGGATAACCAACTTTCGCAGCTTCTGAGATACCTTCTTCAGCAGATTTTACGATGCTGTTGTTTGGTTGACGAAGCTGTAAACGTTGAATCATTTGTTGGAAACGTTCACGGTCTTCTGCACGGTCAATTGCATCTGGCGAAGTACCGATAATAGGAGTACCAGCTTCTTCTAGAGCACGTGCTAACTTAAGTGGAGTTTGACCACCGTATTGTACGATCACGCCTTTTGGCTTCTCTGTACGTACGATCTCAAGAACATCTTCAAGTGTTACAGGTTCGAAGTATAAACGGTCAGATGTGTCGTAGTCGGTAGAAACAGTTTCAGGGTTACAGTTCACCATGATTGTTTCATAACCGTCTTCACGCATTGCTAAAGCAGCGTGTACACAGCAGTAGTCAAATTCGATACCTTGACCAATACGGTTTGGACCACCACCAATCACCATGATCTTGTCACGATTTGATGGATTTGCTTCACACTCTTCATCGTAAGTTGAATACATATATGCTGTGCCAGATTCAAACTCGGCAGCACATGTATCAACACGTTTGTAAACTGGGTAAACACCTAAGTTCCAACGTTGCTTACGGAATTGCTTTTGTGAAATACCCATAAGGTTCGCAATACGTAGATCAGATAAACCTTTACGTTTGAACGAACGGATATTTTCAGCAGTTAAGTCACCAAAACCTAAAGCTTTAACTTGAGCTTCAGTCTTAACGATATCTTGAATTTGGATCAAGAACCAACGGTCAATCTTAGTCGCTTCAAATACGTCATCTAAAGAGAAGCCATGACGGAATGCATCTGCTACATACCAGATACGCTCAGGGCCTGGAACTTTAAGCTCTTTTAAGATGGTTTCTTTTACATTTGTTGCACCAGCTTCGATTTTTTCATCAAAACCGCTTACGCCAACTTCAAGACCACGTAATGCTTTTTGTACAGATTCTTGGAAGTTACGGCCAATAGCCATGACTTCACCAACAGATTTCATCTGAGTGGTAAGAACCGGTTCTGCTTGTGGGAATTTCTCGAAGTTAAAACGAGGAATCTTCGTTACCACATAGTCAATCGATGGCTCAAAGCTTGCAGGAGTTACACCGCCAGTGATGTCATTTTTCAATTCATCAAGGGTATAGCCAACAGCAAGTTTCGCTGCGATTTTAGCAATTGGGAAACCTGTTGCTTTAGAAGCAAGTGCAGATGAACGAGAAACACGAGGGTTCATCTCGATTACAACCATACGGCCGTCTTTCGGGTTAATACCGAACTGAACGTTAGAACCACCTGTCTCAACACCAATTTCACGAAGAACCGCAACTGAAGCATTACGCATCAATTGATATTCTTTGTCAGTTAATGTCTGAGCTGGCGCTACAGTGATTGAGTCACCAGTGTGAACGCCCATTGGGTCAAAGTTTTCGATCGCACATACGATAATACAGTTGTCGTTTTTGTCACGAACAACTTCCATTTCGTACTCTTTCCAGCCAATTAAAGATTCATCAATCAATAATTGGTGAGTAGGAGAGAGGTCGAAACCACGTTCACAAATTTCAAGGAATTCTTCACGGTTATATGCAATACCACCGCCTGAACCACCCATTGTAAATGATGGACGGATAATTACTGGGAAACCAAAACGAGATTGGATTTCCAATGCTTCTTCCATGGTTTCAGCAATGGCAGCTTTTGGACACTCTAAACCGATTTTACGCATAGCGATATCGAAGAGTTTACGATCTTCGGCTTTTTCAATCGCTTCTTTAGACGCACCAATAAGTTCTACGCCGTATTTTGCTAATACGCCATTTTCATCAAGTGCAAGCGCACAGTTCAGTGCAGTTTGTCCACCCATAGTAGGAAGGACTGCATCTGGACGCTCTTTTTCAATAATCTGAGCAACAGTTTGCCAAGTAATTGGCTCAATGTAAGTTGCATCAGCCATTGAAGGGTCAGTCATAATGGTCGCTGGGTTAGAGTTAACCAAAATAACACGGTAACCTTCTTCACGAAGCGCTTTACATGCTTGAGCACCAGAGTAGTCAAACTCACAAGCTTGACCAATTACAATTGGACCAGCACCAATAATTAAGATGCTTTTAATATCCGTACGTTTAGGCATTATACGCTCCTTAATTACTGTTTAGATGCTTCGATAAGTTCGATGAAATGATCGAACAATGGCGCACAATCATGTGGACCAGGGCTTGCTTCAGGGTGACCTTGGAAGCTGAAAGCTGGTTTGTCGGTACGGTGGATACCTTGTAGGGTGCCATCGAACAATGATTTATGCGTTGCTTTTAAGTTAGCCGGTAATGTTTCTGCATCTACAGCAAAACCATGGTTTTGAGATGTAATCATTACTGTACCATCTTCAAGATTTTGTACAGGATGGTTAGCACCGTGGTGGCCATGATTCATTTTTACAGTTTTTGCACCAGAAGCGAGTGCCAAGATTTGGTGACCTAAGCAGATACCAAATACAGGTAATGTTGTGGTTTCAACAATAGTTTTTACAGCTTCGATTGCGTAGTCACAAGCAGCTGGGTCGCCTGGGCCGTTTGAAAGGAATACGCCATCTGGATTAAGTGCTAATACTTTTTCAGCCGGAGTTTCAGCAGGAACAACAGTGAGTTTGCAACCGCGGTCTGCAAGCATACGCAAGATGTTGGTTTTGACACCATAATCGTATGCAACCACGTGATATTTTAACTCAGGTTGAGTAAAACCCTTACCTAATACCCATGAACCTTCAGACCATTCAAAACCTGTCGGATCACAGCACTCTTTAGCAAGGTCTAAACCATTTAAACCGCCAAAAGCGCGAGCTTTAGCAATAGCTTCTTCTTCAGTAATATTTTCGCCAGCAAGGATGCAACCATTTTGTGCACCTTTGTCACGTAAAATACGAGTCAGTTTACGTGTATCAATATCGGCAATCGCAACAACATTGTGTGCTTGCAAATATTCACTTAATGACTGCTCAGAGCGGAAGTTGCTGTGTAATAGTGGAAGGTCACGAATAATTAAACCATTCGCCCATACTTTATGGATACGACCAGATTCAACGTCTTCTTCGTTGCAACCAGTGTTACCAATGTGAGGGTAAGTTAATGTCACAATTTGTTGTGCATAACTTGGGTCAGTCAAAATTTCTTGATAGCCTGTCATGGCTGTGTTAAAAACGACTTCACCAGTCGTACTTCCCGTTGCGCCGATTGACGTTCCTTTAAAGATCGTTCCATCTGCGAGGGCTAAAATGGCGGGGATGCTCAAACCAAAGCTCCTGAATTTCGGCTGTAAAAAAGCGAGTAGACCTAAAAAAGATAGGCGATGTTCTAAAAAAACATGCCCCTCCTTATCGGTCTGCCCGCTTGTAACTTAACAGCGCATTATACGCATGGAACCCTAAAAAGTCTATTTGTTTTCTATTAAAAAATATAATTCCTTGCTTGCTTTTTGCAAAAAAATTCATCCGCTTGTCTGAAAATGATACTTTTAGCAAATTGTCTAACAATCTTGCTGTGGAAATAAGTTGACTACAATTATTGTAATGCTAGCTAAAAAATAAACAATATGAGGAAATAGCATGAGCGATAATCAAGTTTCAAAAGATATAGATGTAGCTGAGAGTGCTTCAACAGTAGCGGAATCTGTTAAGGCAGAAGTAGCCGAAGTTAAAGAAGCTGTAGCCAAAACAACAACTCGAGCTAAAAAAGCAGTCTCTACCAAAGCGACTCAAGTTAAAGATGCTGTGGCTGAGAAAAAAGAACAGGTAAAAGAAGTCGCTCATGAAGCAACTTCACAGGTAAAAGAAGCTTTTACTGAAACCCAAGAGCAAGTAAAAGCTGTAATTACCGAGACTGAAGAAAAGATTGAAGCTGAAACTCAAGAGTTGAATCAAAACATTCAAAATCAGTTTGCTCAGATTAAACTAGACATTTTACAGCGTCTTGATGTGATTAAAGCTCAGTTCAATACTTCACAAGAAGGTTTAAATGAACTGAAAAATACACTAAAAGCTGAAATTAATGCATTAATTGAAGATTTAACTAAAGTTACCAAAGAACTTAAAGGTGATATCAGCCAAATTTCTTTAAAACATAAAGATTCTTTAAGTGAGAGTTTAAAGCGTACCAAAAATAATGCGGTTGAAGCTTGGAACAAAGCAAGAGATCACTAAAACTCTAGCTGTATAAGACGAATAAAAAAGCGAGAATTAAGTTCTCGCTTTTTTATTTTTAAAACTGATGCAGCCAATCACGTTTATTGTGAAAATCAGCATTTTTTCCACTATGCTGCATTGCATAGTACTGCATACCATCTTTAGTTTTTAAAACAGCAGTTAAACCTAAATAAAGATTTGCCCATTTTAAACGGTGCTGCTGCATAAATTGGCCTAAATCAAGACTTACATTTAAACCATAATGAGTACGCTTGAGATGATTCAATTCAATATCGTAAGCAACGAGGGGAGGCATGCTTTCTGGGTAGCGATATTCTTCAAACTGATAAGTCTGCCATGCTTGAGAAGGGGAAAGATTAATTTCCCGATAGAAATCTTCATCATGCACGCCAATAAAAATTTCAAAACAAGTTTCTTCCCACAAAAAATCTTGACGAGGATGAGCCGCGACTTCTTGAGGCCAGATAATAAGTTGATTTGGATCACGAATCCAAAAACCCACATTTAAGGTATATGGGGCTTGCTGTTCAATTGCGCCAACAACAGAAACAGCCTGAAAACGATCAAAAGCTGAAAGTTCGTAACTTGCCATAAGTAGTCAATAAGTTAGTTTGCTAAATGAGCGTGACGAACGAGGTTAGACAAGTGTTGGTTTTGTTTAGCTGCTTTTTTATAAAGTAAAACAATTTTACCAATTTTTTGCACAGCTTCAGCGCCAGTTGCTTCTACAATCGAGTCGATTACTGCTGCACGAGCTTCACGGTCTTCACCAGCAATTTTTACTTTGATGAGTTCGTGATCATTTAAAGCACGAAGAGTTTCTTCAATTACAGCTTCTGTTAAGCCTTGTCCACCAATCATGACAACCGGATTAAGCACATGACCAATTTGACGTAAACGTTTACGTTCATGAATAGATAAAGCGGCCATTAAAAATACCTGATTTTAAAAACGACTTAGTATAGCAAAAAACTTAAAATCAAATGTACGAAAAACTGTATAAATAATCGATCAGCATTATTGGAAAAAAACTGTAAAAGTTATTGAGATTAGGTTACATCCGTACTGTAATGAGAGTAATTTTCACGTACAATGAACAATCAGAAGTTTTTTTGATATTTAGTGAGTTATGGCAACACGCATCACAAACCAAAAATTGTCTAAAAGTAGTCGTGCGTGGATGAGGGAACATCTAGACGATCCTTTTGTAAAAAAAGCACAAAAGGAAGGATATCGTGCACGAGCAGCCTATAAACTTCTTGAAATTCAAGAAAAATATAAGTTGATCAAGCCAGGCATGACAGTGGTTGATTTGGGAGCAGCTCCTGGGAGTTGGTCACAAATTGCTGGGAAACTTGTTGGTAGCAAGGGCTTAGTTATTGCTTCCGATATTTTGCCTATGGATGCTTTGCCGGATGTCACGTTCTTACAAGGCGACTTCAGAGAAGAAGCTGTATTTGAAAAATTGTTAAATATTTTAAATGGAAGACAAGTAGACATTGTAATTTCTGATATGGCCCCCAATACATCAGGTAATAGGGCTGTTGATCAACCTAGACAGATTTACTTGTGTGAGCTTGCTTTAGACTTTGCTCAAAAAGTTTTGGGTCCAAATGGACAGTTTGTTGTTAAAGTGTTCCAAGGCGCAGGCTTTGATGAGTTTCGTAAACAGGTAGTTGATAGTTTTGATGTGTTAAAAACAGCAAAACCAGCAGCTTCTCGGGCGCGATCTAAAGAAGTTTTTTTGGTTGGACAAGGGCGTAAGAAAGCATTGCAATAAAGTTTACTTGCCAAGCTCCTAAAAATTGTGCATTTTGTATCTTTTAGGTTATCCGCAAGCAAGACAATTGCTGTTTTTAAGACGATCGGCCAAGATTGGGCATGATCAAATTAGATCGATATGGGAATAAAGCTTTGAGCGATTACTTCAAGAATGCCGTATTGTGGCTAATAATACTGGGTGTTCTGATTTTAATTTTCAGTAATATCAGTGACCGCAATAAGCCTACTGCAATGAAATATTCAGATTTTGTTGCAGCGGTGAATGCTGGCCAGATTAAGCAAGTCACAATTGACGGTTTAAACATTAGTGGTGAAAAAACTAACGGATCTCAGTTTGAAACTGTTCGTCCGCAAGTTGAAGACACTGAACTTATGCCAAGCTTAAATAAGCAAAATGTTGTTGTAGAGGGCACAGCTCCACAGCGTCAAGGCATTTTGATGCAACTTCTCATTGCTAGTTTCCCTGTACTGTTAATCATTTTGTTATTCATGTTCTTTATGCGTAACATGGGTGGTGGTGCAGGCGGTAAAAATGGTCCGATGAGTTTTGGTAAATCGAAGGCAAAAATGCTTTCGGAAGACCAGATTAAAGTGACTTTTGCCGACGTTGCGGGTTGTGATGAAGCGAAACAAGAAGTTGTTGAAATTGTAGATTTCTTAAAAGATCCTGCAAAATTCAAACGCTTGGGCGCTACTATTCCACGTGGCGTACTTATGGTTGGTCCTCCAGGTACTGGTAAAACGTTATTAGCCAAAGCAATTGCTGGTGAAGCAAAGGTTCCATTCTTCAGCATTTCTGGTTCTGACTTTGTCGAGATGTTTGTGGGTGTGGGTGCGTCCCGTGTCCGTGACATGTTTGAACAAGCAAAACGTCATGCACCATGTATCATCTTTATCGATGAGATTGATGCAGTGGGTCGTCACCGTGGTTCGGGTACAGGTGGTGGTCACGATGAACGTGAGCAAACCCTAAACCAAATGCTCGTAGAGATGGATGGTTTTGAAGGTAATGAAGGCGTAATTGTTATTGCTGCGACTAACCGTGTTGACGTATTAGATAAAGCATTATTACGTCCAGGCCGTTTTGACCGTCAAGTTATGGTTGGTTTACCTGATATTCGTGGTCGTGAACAAATCCTGAATGTACATTTGAAAAAATTGCCTTCAGTGACTGGCGTGGATGTTAAAGTTTTATCTCGTGGTACGCCTGGTTTCTCTGGTGCGCAGTTGGCAAACCTTGTAAATGAAGCTGCTTTATTTGCTGCTCGTCGTAATAAGAACACTGTCGATATGCATGATTTTGAAGATGCAAAAGATAAGATCTATATGGGTCCTGAACGTAAATCAATGGTTTTACGTGAAGAAGAGCGCCGTGCAACTGCATATCATGAAGCAGGGCATGCAATTGTAGCCGAGATTTTACCGGGTACTGACCCTGTGCATAAGGTAACAATTATGCCGCGTGGTTGGGCTCTAGGTGTAACTTGGCAGTTACCTGAACAAGATCAGATTAGCCACTATAAAGACAAAATGTTAAATGAAATTGCAATTTTGTTTGGTGGACGTATTGCTGAAGAAGTCTTCATTCAGCAGCAATCAACTGGTGCTTCAAATGACTTCGAACGTGCTACAAAAATGGCTCGTGCGATGGTAACAAAGTACGGTATGTCTGACAAAATGGGTGTTATGGTTTACGAAGATGAAAATCAAAATGGATTCTTCGGTAATGTAGGTAGTCGTACAATTTCTGAAGCAACTCAACAACAAGTTGATCAGGAAGTACGCCGTATTTTAGATGAGCAATATCGAGTAGCTCGTGATATCTTGGAAAATAATAAAGATATCGCCCACGCTATGGTTAAAGCGTTGATGGAATGGGAAACTATTGATCGTGAGCAAATCCGTGACATCATGGAAGGCCGCGAACCTCAACCACCTAAAGTATATATTGCTGAAAACCCAGTGGCTGCATTTGAACCACCAAAAGATGGTCCATCTACTCCGCCACCATTACCCGCAATGAATTAAATTAAAAAATAAAAAAGCCACAGTCATGTGGCTTTTTTATTTGTCTTCATTTTAGGTAAAGCCAAAGAGAAATCAACAGCATATAAGGCAGAGACTTGCTAAACTAATGGCTGATTTCGAATAGGAGCTTTTGATGCAGTTAATATCTTTACCAGAGCAGATTTTACAGTGTGGAGAGCTTCAATTAGATTTATCACGACCACATATCATGGGCATTTTAAATGTTACCCCTGACTCTTTTAGTGATGGTGGTAAACATGATCAATTAGATCAAGCTATTGCTCATGCACTCACTATGGTTGAACAAGGTGCGACTATTATTGATATTGGTGGTGAATCAACCCGACCAGGCGCCTCACAGGTAGCTGTAGAAGAAGAAATTCGAAGAGTTGTACCTGTAGTTGATGCTTTAGCTAAATACAATATTATTCTATCGATTGATACAAGCCAGCCAGAGGTGATGCGCTCAGCAAAAGCAGTTGGAGCACATATTTGGAATGATGTGCGTGCGTTAACGCGTCCTAATGCCCTACAAACAGCTGTTGAATTAGATATACCTGTAGTGATTATGCATATGCGTGGTGAGCCAACGACAATGAATCAGTTGGACCAATATACTGATGTAACGCTAGATGTTATAGCGGAGCTTCAGCAGCGCGTGAATGAGGCTTTAAATGCAGGTGTAAAAAAACAAAATATTATTATTGATCCTGGTTTTGGTTTTGCAAAAAATGCTCATCAAAATTTAAAACTTTTAAAAGAGTTTTGGAAGCTTAATGAAATGGGGTATCCAATTTTATCTGGCCTTTCCCGTAAACGTTTCATTGGTGAAGCTTTACACGGGGCTGCCGCAGATCAGCGTGCTGTAGGAAGTGTTACTGGGCATTTGCTGAGTATTCAGCAAGGTGCGTCTATTGTGAGAGCACATGATGTAAAGGCGATGCATGACGCTATTTTGGTGTGGAAAGCTATGCAACACGCTTGAAATAATGTGAGGTAAATCGATTCTTCATATAAAAACTGGATGCATGAGTCGGGTAAAATTCTCGTGATTTTTGCGAAAATATGTTATAAGCGGCAAGTTTTTGCTGTTGTGTAATCTTTTGTATGTTTGATGACTTACTTCTCCCAATGTTTGATGATGAATATTATCCAGATATTTTGGTCGCTGAACTCAAGCAGTTAATTGAACAATTTGCGAAAAAAGTTCAAAAGTCTGCTTCGGTTGATCAGGATGTTTATCGTTATGCTCATCAGATTGTGAATGAAATTAATGAAATGAAGCCACAGTTTGAAGATCTTGATTCCTCACTTGATGATAGTGCTGCTGACTATATTGCTGAAGCAATGATGATGGTGGCACAAGATGCGGGATATTTAGATCTTGAAATGGAAGAGCTGGTTATGAATCGAGAGTGGTGATTACTCTCGATTCTCAATATTTTTGATTGCATCTAATAAATGACATGAGGTTCCTGCATGAACTTCATCTACTTTCTCAATTTTTAAAACTAAATTTCCATTCTGCTGATCATTAACATCTGCCAATACACTAACCCAATATTCTTTTTTTAATTGCTGTAATTTTTTAAATTTATGCGTTAGCCCTTGAGTTGCTTCGATGAGATAGTCATCTTGAGTAATAGAGCGACATATAAGGTGTTAATGATTATTTTTGAATAATAGGGTGCCGTTGAAAATCTCTTTAGCATTTATGGTGGATATCAAAAGCAGAGCGAATATAAACAATAATATTTTTTTAAAAGTATCATTTTTATTAGACATAAAAAAAACCAGCTTACGCTGGATTCTTTGTAGCACCAAATTCAATAGTTGAAAATGGTGCCCGGGGCCGGACTCGAACCGGCACGCTTTGTGGGCGGGGGATTTTAAATCCCCTGTGTCTACCTATTTCACCACCCGGGCATGAGCGCAATAATAGAGGACAAGTGCGCGATTGGCAAGAGAAAATCAGAGAGTTTGCTTTATTTTCAATCAGTTCTTGTTTGTATTTATATAAATTAATCAATTTCTGTCATGATTTGTTCATCAAACTGAGATCAGCTGTTCATCTTATGTACTTAAGTTTAAAGCACTCATTGCTTATAACTTTGGTAATTTTATGACAGAAAAAATTTCACGCCGAGAATTAATTCAAAAAAGTCTATTCGGTTTTGGGGCCTTATCTATGCCTGTGGCTTTTACTGGATGTAACGACAGTTCTGACGAAGAAAGTCCGCAAATACAGGCAGATTTCCTCCATGGGATAGCGAGTGGAGATCCTTTACAAGACAGAGTCATCTTGTGGACACGTGTGACACCAACAGATTTTGGGGTGCGTCTGAAAGTAACTTGGGAAATTGCTACCGATAATCAGTTTACTCAGAATTTAAAGACTGGAATGGTTGAAACCACCAAAACTGATGATTTTACTGTGAAAGTTGATGCAACTGGTTTGCAGGCAGATACAGTTTATTATTATCGCTTTCGATTTGGTAGCAAAGTCTCTCCAGTAGGGCAAACAAAAACATTACCTGCATTCACCAATAAAGTAAGTTTTGCAGTATGTTCTTGTTCTAATTATCCTGCGGGTTATTTTTATGTTTACCGTGAAATGGCAAAGCAGAACGTCGATGTCATTATTCATTTAGGTGACTATATTTATGAGTATGGAGCAGATGGTTATGCGACAGAAGATGCTGCAAAGCTAGGTCGTACTTTACCTGCTGACAATAATAAAGAAATTATTAAATTAGATGATTATCGCAAACGTTATGCACTTTATCGTCAAGATAAAGACTTACAGGCGGCTCATCAACGTCATCCTTTTATTGTAATTTGGGATGATCATGAGTTAGCAAATGATGCTTGGCGTGATGGGGCAGAAAATCATCAAAGCGATGAAGGGCCTTTTTCTGATCGTAAATTAGCTGCTTTACAAGCTTATTTTGAATGGATGCCGATTCGTCCAGTTTCTAGTACGGACCATTTAAATATTTATCGTCAATTCAACTTTGGCTCACTTGTTCAATTAACCATGCTAGATACACGTATTCTTGCGCGTGACAAGCAACTTGAATATAAAGACTATATGACAGCTTCTGGTTTGGATATTGCAAAATTTCAAGCAGATCTAACAAATCCAGCGCGTACGTTGATGGGGTATACGCAAAGAGATTGGCTGGTCGATAAATTGAAGCAATCTACAGCAACATGGAATGTGATAGGGCAGCAAGTCTTGATGAGTAAAATGTGGATTCCTGCTGAGTTATTGGCTTCTTTGGGCCAAATTACTTCTGGGGGGACGTCACCTGAAGCTCTGGCTAAAATGAATACACAAATTACCGAGTTGGTCACTTTAAAACTTCGATTGAAACAAGGTGATCCGACATTAACAGCCCAAGAAAAAGCAAGAATTATGACGGTTGCACCTTATAATTTAGATGCTTGGGATGGTTATTATGCTGAGCGAGAGTTTGTTTATGACAAATTGGCTGAGTTTAATAAAAAGATCGTTGTGTTAGCAGGTGATACGCATAATGCATGGGCATCTTATTTGTATAGCCAAAAGGGAAAATATATAGGTGTTGAGTTGGCAACCGGCTCTGTATCATCACCTGGACTAGAAAAATATTTAAGTATTCCATTGGCACAGTTACAGCAGTTTGAATTTGCCTTTACTACCTTAATTGATGAATTAGCTTATTGTAATTTAAATCAACGTGGATATTTGCGAGTTACTCTGGATCAGGCGCAAGTTCATTCACAGTGGATATTTTTAGATTCTATTAAAAATCCAGAATATCAAATAGATTCAAGCAGACAAAACGATATTGTGTTGGATTTAAATTTAATACCGTTAAAACAAGACCAAAAAACTGCTTAAACTTTTAAAAAATAGAGGGTTACATCGGTGGCCCTTTTTTTAGGCATAAAAAAACCAGCTTACGCTGGATTCTTTATGGCACCATATTCAATACTTGAAGATGGTGCCCGGGGCCGGACTCGAACCGGCACGCTTTGTGGGCGGGGGATTTTAAATCCCCTGTGTCTACCTATTTCACCACCCGGGCTTTACCAAATTTGGAGGCGGAGGTCGGAATCGAACCGGCGTCCACGGAGTTGCAGTCCGCTGCATGACCACTCTGCCACCCCGCCTACATTTGGTGATGCACATATTAGCAACCTTTACAAAAAAAACAATACTGTTTTGCGCGAAGATGCACATAAAAGCAACATCTAGAATAAAATTGTCCAAATTATCATGTATTATTGGCACATTAAATTCATGTCTACCTTGGAGATGTGCTGTGGCATTGGTTTTAGACGGTCGTGCGTTAGCAAAGCAAATTGAAGAAAATTTGTTGGTACGTGTTGAAGCTTTAAAAGCTAAAACAGGTCGTACCCCGATTTTAGCGACTATTTTAGTTGGGGATGATGGTGCATCTGCAACTTATGTACGCATGAAAGGAAATGCCTGCCGCCGAGTAGGTATGGATTCGTTAAAAATTGAATTATCACAAGAAACCACAACAGAACAATTATTAGCTGAAATTGAAAAGCTAAATGCCAATCCGGATGTTCACGGTATTCTTTTACAACATCCAGTTCCTGCACAAATTGATGAGCGCGCATGTTTCGATGCTATTTCATTGGCTAAAGATGTAGATGGCGTAACTTGTCTTGGTTTTGGTCGCATGGCAATGGGTGAAGCTGCATATGGTTCAGCAACTCCTGCTGGCATCATGACCATTTTAAAAGAAAATAATATCGAAATTGCTGGAAAACATGCGGTTGTGGTTGGCCGTTCTGCAATTTTAGGTAAACCAATGGCAATGATGTTGTTACAAGCAAATGCAACCGTCACTATTTGTCATTCACGTACACAAAATTTACCTGAGCTTGTGAAACAAGCTGACATTATTGTTGGTGCTGTAGGTAAGGCTGAACTTATCCAAAAAGACTGGATTAAACAAGGTGCAGTTGTTGTAGACGCTGGTTTCCATCCACGTGATGGCGGCGGTGTTGGCGATATTCAATTACAAGGTATTGAAGAAATTGCTTCTGCTTATACACCAGTACCGGGTGGTGTTGGTCCAATGACAATCACAACTTTGATTCGTCAAACTGTAGAAGCTGCTGAAAAAGCTTTAGGTTAATTTAATTAACGCTAGGCTGTTATTTGATACGCGTAACCGTCATCCGCAATTGTTTGAGGCAGAAATACATTAAAAATTTAATGTTTCTACGATGCTTAAATTCTAGATAGTATCTGCCGAGTTTTGCGGATGACAATGGTTAGACCTAATTTTTACGAAAACCTTGCGAAGCAGGGCTTCTCAGGTCTAACCGAAGGTTATACTAAAAATTCAAATCATAATGGAATGACTCTGTTATGCTTGTTATAAAAATGAATTAAAAGAAATCTGATGAGCTGCACCTTCCAATTGACCAAAGCCCCTGAACATTTACTTCAAGCCTTACATGAAGTTATTCCTGATTGTGAGTTAATGGCTCAACAGCTACCTGAAACTCCAATTTCTTTATGGTTAATTCCACCAGTTTTTCCAACTGATCGTTTAGATGATGAAGTTATTCGCCGTATCTGGAATGACACGCCGTACTGGATTTTCTGTTGGGCATCAGGTTTGGCGATGGCGCAATGGTTACTTGCCGAGCCACATCATGTTAAAGATAAAGTGGTATTAGATTTTGGCGCGGGTTCTGGTGTGGTTGCAATTGCAGCAAAAATGGCTGGTGCAAAACGCGTAATCTGTTGTGATATTGATCAGGTCAGTTTAAATGCTTGTCGGGAAAATGCTTTACTTAATGATGTAGAGCTTGAATATCTGGATGATTTATATAAAGCTGAGCAGGTCGATATTTTACTTGCCGCTGATGTGCTATATGACCAGTGCAATCGTTTCTTTTTAGATGAGTTTTTAAAGTTTGCTCCAGAAGTTTGGGTTGCAGATAGCCGAGTTAGAAACTTTAGCCATTCAAAGTACGAAAAAATTGAAGAAAGAAGTGCAACAACTTGGCCAGATTTAGATGAAGCAAAAGAATTTCGAAATGTAAGTTTT
Organism: Acinetobacter sp. XH1741; assembly: GCF_041021895.1. NCBI lineage: Bacteria > Pseudomonadati > Pseudomonadota > Gammaproteobacteria > Moraxellales > Moraxellaceae > Acinetobacter > Acinetobacter chenhuanii. The sequence goes on along the minus strand of NZ_CP157428.1, from coordinate 3,518,030 downwards.
TATAAGACGCTGTAAAAAAACAGCGTCTTTTTTTATTTTATGAACAGGTATAACGAACTACTTTTAAAGTACTTGGACGTGCTTCAAGTGCTTGGCGTGTCGCATAGTCTTCACCATTATTTAGGCTAGGCGTATTTGATAAACCAAAAGAAGCGCGAGTTTCACCGAGTTTAATTCCATATTGCTCATCTTTAGATGGGTTTGGAATTTCATTGATACTTAAAACTGATAATTTATATACCTTCTGCGCACCTAGCACATTTTGACAAGCACGTTGTAGTTTGCGTTCATCAAGTTGCTGGTTGCCGCGGCCAGCTAAAGTATAAGCTAAAGTCGCTGAGGTTTTTGTTTGGTTTTCAATCTGGTAGCCAGTTGAACCATTATATTGTCGAGGTGTAGTCTGACAAGCAGTTAAAATAAATATACTACTTAATGCCAAACATAAAATACTTTTATTCATCAGTATCGTCCTTATTTTCTTATATGAAGTATCTCATAAAATAGAAGTGTTGTTTGTGCTTATTCACTGGGTTAGAGCTAACATCGACATACGATATGAGCTCTAATTGAAAAAATTTAATGTTCTGTAATTTTTGAGTGATGCTTGGTGTCTTTCATAAAGATATAAATCAATAATGAAATGAAAATCATGATACTGACATAAATAAAATACCATGACTCATGCCCAGCCTCTTTGAAACTTAGTGCAAAAAATTCGGCTGTACCACCAAATAGTGTATTGGCAATTGCATAAGGTAGAGCTACACCTAAAGCTCGGATATGTGCAGGGAAGAGTTCAGCTTTCACTACCGCATTAATCGATGTGTAACCCGTTACCATTACTAGTCCACCTAAACATAACCAGAACGCCGTCCAATAGTCATGAGTATTTGCAAGTACATTAAACAAAACATAAGTAAATAAGACGCCCGTCACCCCAAAGGCAATCATAAGCGGTTTACGACCAATTCGATCTGATAAACCACCAGCCAACGGTTGTAAACACATAAAAATAAATAGGGCGAGAGTCGTGATTTGAGTCGCTTCGGGTTTGGTAAAACCAGAAGTATTCACTAAATATTTTTGTAAATAAGTCGTGTAAGTATAAAAAGCTAATGTACCGCCCGCTGTTAAAAATAATACGGTAAACGCTTCTTTAGGATAATGTTTAAATAAAGCAAACATTCCTGATTTTGGCTGATCTGCATCTGTTTGAGCATTTTTAAATGATTGGGTTTCTAACAAACCACGACGAATGCGGAATACGACAATGGCTAAAAGCGCTCCAATAAAGAATGGAATTCGCCATCCCCAATCGTGTAGTTGTTGTTCGCTCAATACCATCTGTAAGATGAGTAAGACACATAAGGCTGTGAGTTGTCCTGCAATTAAGGTAACGTATTGAAAGCTTGAGAAGAAACCACGTCGATTTTTTTCTGCCATTTCACTTAAATAAGTAGCACTTGCCCCATACTCGCCACCCACACTTAAACCTTGAATTAACCGTGCAACGACTAAAAGTATTGGGGCGAATACACCTATACTTTCATAGGACGGAGTGACTGCAATCATTAGAGAGCCGACACACATTAACGTGACGGAAAGTGTTAGGCCTGCTTTACGTCCTTTTCGGTCTGAATAGATACCCATAATCCATGCGCCAATGGGACGCATAAGGAAACCTACTGCAAAAATTGCGGCAGCTTGGAGAAGTTGAGCAGTTTGACTGCCTTTGGGGAAAAATGCATGAGCAAAATAGAGCGTAAATGCGGCATATACATACCAGTCGTACCATTCGACAAGATTACCGGCAGAACCGCCCAAAATTGATTTTAGACGAGTTTTTGTATCTAAATTAGAATGTGGAGTTGTTGCGGTAGAAGGTTGATCAACCATGAGTCGCTCCATGTTTCGCTTGGGTTGAATGCTAAAAAAGAGAGGTTTTATTCCGTTTTTACATATTATCTAGAGGAGTATTTCACTTTATTTTTTTTATGTCTGTAAAACAATGTTTATTATTTAAGCAAAGGAATAAGCTGAATATTTATGTGATTTTAAATTAGTCAGTCAGGTCGTTTTTATAGTTTCAGTCTAGTATTTCGCATACTATTTTTTCAAAGTAGAAAAAATTGCTAAAGAATGTGCAAGGTTTGGCTGAACAAGTCCTATCTCTGTTAAAAACAATGATATATTCCAAAGAAAATTTTAAATAAATACAGTTAGACATGATGCAGCGGCGTCATGGACTAGATGTGTGTGGATAATGAAAGGGACATTCAGATGTCAAATTGCCCGAAAAAATATATTGTTGCTTTTGATCAGGGCACAACAAGCTCAAGAGCAATTGTTTTAGATCATGATGCTAACGTTGTAAGTATTGCTCAAAAAGAGTTCACCCAGATTTACCCACAACCAGGTTGGGTTGAGCATGACCCCATGGAAATTTGGGCAACTCAAAGCGCTGTATGGGTTGAGGCTTTGGCTCAAGCGGGTATTAAGAGCGAACAAGTTGCGGCAATTGGGATTACAAACCAGCGAGAAACCACAATTGTTTGGGATAAAAAAACAGGCAAGCCTATTTACAATGCTATTGTCTGGCAAAGCCGACAGACGACCGAAATATGTAATCAATTACATAAAGCTGGTTGGCAAGAATATATACGTAAAACAACTGGGTTAGTGATTGATCCATATTTTTCAGCGACAAAAATTAAATGGATTTTGGACCATGTAGAAGGAAGTCGTGAACGTGCTGAGAGAGGAGAGTTGCTGTTCGGTACAGTAGACACTTGGTTAATTTGGAAACTCACCAATGGTGCAGTCCATGTCACAGATTTTACCAATGCTTCACGAACCATGCTGTTTGATATTGAAAAACTTGAGTGGGATGAAAAACTTTTACAAGCTTTAGATATCCCTAAAGCAATGTTGCCAGAGGTGCGTAGTTCATCTGAGGTTTATGGGTATACACATACCATTAGTGGACAAGAAGTTGGAATTCCAATTGCGGGAATCGCAGGCGACCAACAAGCCGCACTGTTTGGTCAAATGTGTGTTGAGTCTGGTCAGGCAAAAAATACCTACGGCACGGGTTGTTTTCTACTCATGAACACGGGTAAAAAGATTGTCCGTTCAGAACATGGATTACTGACTACTATTGCCTGTGGGGCGGCTGGTGAAGTGAACTATGCTTTGGAAGGCGCTGTGTTTAATGGTGGCTCTTGCGTACAGTGGCTACGTGATGAATTAAAGGTTATTAAGAATGCTAAAGACTCTGAGCTTTATGCAACACGTGTAAAAGACAGTAATGGTGTTTATGTCGTTCCAGCTTTTACTGGATTAGGTGCACCGTATTGGGACCCAACAGCTCGAGGGGCGATTTTTGGACTTACTCGAGGGGCAAGTATTGAACATATTATTCGTGCAACTTTAGAGTCCATTGCTTTTCAAACTCGAGATGTTTTAGATGCTATGCAGCAAGATGCAGAAGAAGAACTGCGGACTCTACGGGTAGATGGCGGTGTGACGGAAAACAATTTCTTGATGCAATTTCAAGCTGATATTTTAGCGACTCCTGTAGAACGTCCAATAATGAAAGAAACTACTGCTCTGGGTGCTGCTTTTCTTGCAGGATTGGCAACGGGTTTCTGGCAAGATCTTCATGAGTTAAGAAATAAATCGGCCATAGAAAAAGTGTTTGAACCTAAAATGTCTTGTGAACAATCTGAGCTTATTTATAAAGGCTGGTTAAAAGCAGTGAAACGCAGTCAAAGATGGGCTGAGGATTGATTTATTCTTTTAACTAATTAAAAGTAGGGTAATCAATTAACCATTCAATGCGTGGTAATTTAAAATTGATTATTCTACTTTTTTGATTGTTGTTTCATCAATTTGATGTTTTAATTTTTATAAGATCAACAATAAAAAGAATATGAGAAATGACAGCACAACTTAATGATTATTCAAAAATATATGATATTGCCGTAATTGGCGGTGGTATTAATGGTGTCGGTATTGCCAATGATGCAGCAGGACGTGGTTTATCCGTATTTTTGTGTGAGAAAGATGATTTAGCCAGTCACACCTCATCTGCTAGCAGTAAATTAATTCATGGTGGCCTGCGCTATTTAGAATATAAAGAGTTTAGATTGGTTAGAGAAGCTCTAGCAGAGCGTGAAGTGCTGTTAGCTAAAGCTCCGCATATTATTAAACCAATGCGCTTTATTATGCCTCATCGACCGCATCTACGCCCTGCATGGTTAATTCGGGCAGGATTGTTTTTCTATGATCATTTAGGAAAACGAGAAAAATTATTGGGATCAAATCTGATTTATTTCAAAGAAGATAGTCCTTTAAAACCAGCTATAACGCGTGGCTTTGAATATTCTGACTGTACTGTTGATGATGCTCGTCTTGTTGCATTGAATGCATTACAAGCGAAAGAGAAGGGTGCTAAAGTTGTAACCCGCACACGTTGTATTAAGGCTTATAAACAACAAGAACTATGGCATTTGGAATTGCAGAGCGGAGCTGAGTTTTATCAAATACGTGCTAAAGCCATCGTAAATGCAACAGGAGCTTGGGTTGAAAAAATAATTAGTGAAAATCTAAATCTAACATCGCCTTATCAAATTCGATTGGTTCAAGGAAGTCATATTGTGGTGCCGAAACTATATGACTGCCATAAAGCTTTTATTATGCAAAATGAAGATCGACGGATTGTTTTTGCAATTCCATATTTAGAAAAATATACCTTAATTGGAACAACGGATCAGGAATATAACGGTAATCCACAAAAGGTAGAAATTACCGATGTAGAAATTGATTACCTTTTGACAGTGACTAATTCACATTTTAAAAAGCAATTAACTCGAGCTGATATTGTAAGTCAGTACTCAGGTGTACGTGCTTTATGTGACGATGAGTCTGATAATCCTTCAGCAATTACACGTGATTATACTTTGGCGTTACAGGTAGAAGATAAAAAAGCACCATTGTTATCTGTATTTGGTGGCAAGATTACAACTTATCGGAAACTAGCCGAAGCGGCTTTAGAGCATTTATCTCCATTTTTTAGTGATATGGCAGAGGAGTGGACCGCCAATGAGCCATTACCCGGTGCTGAAAACTGGACAACATTAGATGATTTAATTTCTAAAATTCAGTCGCGTATAAATGGTATATCTGACTCACTTGCTAATCGCTGGGCACATGCTTATGGCACTAGAGTTTGGAATATGCTGCAAGACCGAAACACGCTAGAGCAATTAGGGAAAAATTTTGGTCATGGTTTATTTGAATGTGAAGTCAAATATTTATGTGAGTATGAGTGGGCCAATACCGCGGAAGATATACTGTGGCGCAGATCTAAGTTAGGTCTGGCATTTGATGAAAAGCAGGTCAAAATATTGGAAGCTTATTTATCTGAACGTCGACTAAAAGACGATGCAGCATAATAAAAAAGGTCGCACATGGCGACCTTTTTTATATTTAGCAATTAGAAGCCAGTTTTTACAGCTTCAAGTAAAGCTGCTTGACGTTCTTTTAATGCTTTCGGTAAGCGATCACCGAGTTTATTAAATAAATCAGTGTGGCTTTCAATCTCAGTAATCCACTGATCTTTGTCTTGAGCTGTGATTAGGTCAAATTCTTCTTTAGAGAATTCAGTACCTTCCCAGTTCAAGTCGTCATATGTTGGAACAAGACCGATTGGTGTTTCAACAGCGTTCGCACGACCTTCACAACGGTCAATGATCCACTCAAGAACACGCATGTTTTGACCGAAACCAGGCCATACGAAGTTGCCTTCAGCATCACGACGGAACCAGTTTACATTAAAGATTTTTGGTAATTTATTACCAGAAGCTTCAGCTTTTGTACTTACTTTTGCACCAAGACTTAACCAGTGGTCGAAGTAGTCAGCCATGTTGTAGCCAGCAAATGGAAGCATCGCAAATGGGTCACGACGAACGATACCTTGTTGACCAACAGCAGCAGCAGTAGTTTCAGAACCCATAGTTGCAGCTTTATATACACCGTCAACCCAGTCAAAAGCTTCAGAAACTAAAGGAACTGTATCTGCACGACGACCACCAAAGATGAATGCAGAAATTGGAACACCCGCTGGGTTTTCCCAATCAGCATCGATAGATGGACATTGACCTGCTGCAACAGTGAAACGAGCATTTGGATGTGCTGCTTTTTCGCCGTTTACGTGAGGTTGACCTTTCCAGTTCGTTAAGTTTGTTGGAACTTCTTTAGAAAGACCTTCCCACCATACTTGACCATCTTCAGTTACCGCTACGTTTGTATAGATAACGTCTTTATGAAGAGTTGCCATACAGTTCGGGTTAGTTTTGGTATTTGTACCAGGAGCTACACCGAAGAAACCAGCTTCAGGGTTAATCGCGTATAAGCGGCCGTCTTCACCTGGTTTGATCCAAGCAATATCGTCACCTACAGTTTCGATTTTCCAACCTTCATAACCTGCTGGTGGAATTAACATTGCAAAGTTTGTTTTACCGCATGCAGATGGGAATGCAGCAGCGATGTAGTGTTTTTCACCTTGTGGGTTAGTTACACCAAGAATAAGCATGTGTTCAGCTAACCAACCTTGTTCGCGTCCCATGACAGAAGCGATACGAAGAGCTAAACATTTTTTACCAAGTAATGCGTTACCGCCGTAACCAGAACCGAAAGACCAGATTTCACGAGTCTCTGGGTAATGAACGATATATTTCTCAGGATTACAAGGCCAAGCAACATCTTTTTGACCTTCAGCAAGTGGTGCACCTACTGTATGTACGCAAGGAACGAATTCGCCGTCTGTACCTAATACGTCATAAACTGCTTTACCCATACGTGCCATTTTGCGCATGCTAACAGCAACGTAAGGAGAGTCAGTTAACTCGATACCGATATGAGCAATGTGGCTACCTAAAGGACCCATAGAGAAAGGAACAACGTACATAGTACGGCCTTTCATTGAACCTTCAAATAAACCATTTAACTTTTCACGCATAACAGCTGGAGCTTCCCAGTTGTTTGTCGCACCAGCATCTTCTTTATTTTGAGAGCAGATGTAAGTACGATCTTCAACACGCGCAACGTCAGATGGGTCAGAATTTGCAAGATAAGAACCAGGATGTTTTTCTTGGTTTAATTTCTGCATGGTGCCGTTAGCGATCATCAAGTCGATTAGACGTTGAGATTCTTCTTCGCTTCCGTCACACCATTCGATTTTTGCTGGTTTGGTTAAGTTTGCAATTTCTTCAACCCATGCTATAAGCTTAGGATGACGAACGAATTCTGGTGCGTTCACTGTGGTCATGGTGAGGCCTATTCAAAATATGTACAACGTACAAGTCATTCATTGGGGTACAATGAAAGATCAAATAAAAAAGTGGCTGTATTAAAGCATAAAATCATAAAAAAAATAAGACTAAAGACTAACTATTAGATATTTGGAATTCCGATCATTTTTTAATTAAAATCATTTGGTTAGAGTTTTATATAAGCTTTTTACTTTTATATTTTTATGTTGTATGTGTGTTATTTATTTAAATTATTTTATTAAAAATCAATAAATTAGTTCTTAAATTTTTCTTGAGAATTATTATTGATTAAACAAATCAAGTTCATTCAAAATTTACATAAAGAGACTTTTAATAGGTGGTTTTATGTACAAAATAGAATAAATATCCCACTTTACGATAATAAAATGCGGCCTTTGAAACCTCTTTCGATCATCTATAACGAAAAATCAGGATTTCATGCTTCAAAACATGAAGATGTTTACGAGCAACTGATGACTGTATTCACAGAACATGGTTTTGAAATACAAGTATTTGAATTAAATGAAAATACATTGTTTGATGACTTGATGAATAACGTGATTCATCGACATTCAAAAAATGAAAATATAGGGGTTATTGTTGCAGCAGGTGGAGATGGCACCTTAAATGCTGTTGCATCTAAGCTTAAAAATACTTCTATTCCAATGGGAATTTTGCCTTTAGGGACTTTTAATTATGTCGCTAAAGTTTTAGATATTCCGCTAGATCTTTTAGAAGCCGCAGAAATTATTGCTACAGGTACACCTCGGTCAGTGCATGTGGCAGCAATCAATGATCATATTTATCTAAATAATGCGAGCCTAGGGCTATATCCACTTTTTATTAAAAAGCGCGAACTCTACAATAAATATTTAGGAAGATTACCTTTACATGCCTATACCTCGGCTTTGGATGTTTTATTAAGAGACAATAAAGCAATGAAACTGTCGATTACGGTAGATGGGAAAAAATATCCGGTTAAAGCGCCTTTAATTTTTTTCGGTAATAACCAATTGCAACTATGTGATATGAAGTTAAGAATTGCAGAATGTGCAGCACAGGGAAGAGTAGCGGGAGTAGTCATTACAAAAAGTGATAAGCTGAGTTTGTTAAATATGCTTTGGCAATGGGTTCAGGGCAACGTTGAAGATGCAAAAGATGTCTATAGCTTTTGTGCAGATCATGTCATTGTTGAGTGTTCAAAAAAATCGAAACTTACTGTTGCCTTAGATGGTGAAATAATAGAGATGAAAACACCTTTAAATTTCACTGTAGAGAAAAATGCTTTAAATATTATGGTGCCGAATGTTATTACAGCTGTCTGATTTACACTTTGGGACAGAAAAACAAGAGTGTTTAGAGGCAATTAGACATTTTTGTACCCAGCAACAGCCTGAAGTGATTGTTGTGAGTGGAGATATTACCCAACGTGCCAGATATCAACAATTTTTTAAATGTCGACAGTTTTTAGATAGCCTTAATATTCCTTATCTTGTTGTACCAGGAAATCATGACATTCCTTTGTATCATGTCTGGAATCGTTTTTTTTCTCCATTTAACCGATATCGATATTTTTTTGGTGAACTAGAGCCGACTTTAGAAACTGAACATTTTTATATTGTTGGGGTGAACAGTATACGCCGCCGCTATCACACACGTGGGCATATCTCGATTGAACAAATTCAAGATACGTATGAACGTTTACAGAAGGGACCGAAAGACAAAATAAAATTGGTGGTTTTCCATCAACCTTTTTATACATCTCCAGATAATAAACATGGAACAAGGGATTGTCCGATTTTAGGAAAAATCGCTTTAGAAAAGTGGAGTACAACGGGACTATTTGGAATGCTGCATGGGCATCTCCACAAAACGGCTATATATGATTTAACCCAGATCTATCATTTGAACATAGATCATCCTATTTATGATATTCATGCCGGTACAGCGACTTCTACTCGTTTATATCACCATAATCCAAATAGCTTTAACACGGTTTCCAATACAGGAAAGATTCAGCATTATAGGTTCAATGAACAGTTGGCTGAATTCACCTTATATTGATTTGGTTTAGATGAGATTAAATATTTGATTGTTTAAAAAATATTCAAAAAAGAAGAAAATTTTTCTTATTTCCCCTTGAAGGCATTTTTTTCATCCCCACAAAAGTGTCATCTAAATATTTTGTTATTGCTCTGGATTAAAGCAATAACAATTAATCAAAAAGACTAAGTCTGATGGAGTTAACTATGAGCAACATTCGTCCATTACATGATCGCGTTGTGATTCGTCGTGTAGAAGAAGAAACCAAAACTGCTGGTGGTATTTTATTGCCAGGTTCTGCTGCTGAAAAACCATCTCAAGGTGAAGTAATTGCAGTAGGTAATGGTCAAATCACTGATAACGGTGTAC